>NZ_VFTM01000002.1:0-391351 GCF_006439555.1 Mesorhizobium sp. B3-1-6
CCTGCCGGCCATCTCCCCCACAAGGGGGGAGATTGGCTGAAGAACCCCCGGTAACTCTTTCTTCTCTGCTTTCATGCAGTATTGCTGCGACGGGACGGCAAGAACAAAGAATGGCGGACGACGACAAACGCAACGGCAAGTTCTGGGCGCAGGCGCTCGACCGGGCTCATCTCGGCTTGTGGGACTGGAATCTGTCGACCGGCGATTGCTATTATTCGCCGACCTGGTCGAAGATGCTGGGCTACGAGGCGAACGAACTCGCCAACACGCCCGATCTCTGGCTGAAGCTCACCCATCCCGACGACCGCCAGCGCGCGCAGGAGAGCGGCGACCGGCACATTGCGGGCATCGTCGATTCCATCGAAACCGAGCTGCGCCTGCGTCATAAGGATGGCCATTGGGTCTGGGTGCTCGACCGCGGCGGCATTGTCGAGCGCGACGCCGACGGCAAGCCGCTCAGGCTGATGGGCGTGCAGACCGACATCACCCGGCAGAAAGAGGCCGAGGCGGCGCTCGAGCAGGTCAATGTCCGCTTCCGTCTCGCGCTTGCCGCCAGCGGCACCGGCATCTGGCACCACGATATCGGCACCAGGAAAAGCTATTGGGACGCGCGCACGCGCGAGATATTCGGCCTCGTTGCCGATACCGATGAGGTGACGGCCGACCTGTGGCACACCTATCTTCATCCCGACGACAAGGACGCCACCGAACGGGCCCACCAGATCGAGCCCGGCTCTAGCAGCGTCGTCGCCTCGCAATACCGGATCGTCCTTCGTGACGGCGAAGTCCGCCATATCGAGTCGCTGGTGCGTTTCATTGCCGGCGTCGGCTCGGCCGGTCAGATTTTGGGTACGGTTCGCGACATCACCGAGGAGAAGAGGCGCGCCGAGGAGCTTGCCTTCGCCGCGCGTCACGACGCCCTGACCGGGCTGCTCAACCGTTCGGCCTTCGACCGGCTGCTTGCCGAGAACATCGCCATGGCCGGGCGGCTGCCGCTTGCCGTGTTCTATGTCGACCTCGACTACTTCAAGGCGCTCAACGACTATGCCGGTCATGCCGCCGGAGACCTGGCGCTGAAGAGCGTCGCGGCTGGCATCCTCGCCAGCCTGCCCGCGTCGGCGCAGGCGGCCCGCCTCGGCGGCGACGAATTCGCGCTGCTGGTGCCGAACTGCAATGACGCCTGTGCCGAGCACCTTGCCCGCGCGGTGCTCGCCGCGGTGCGCAACGCCGATCTTGGCTCTGCCATCACCTCGCGCAGGCTTGCCGCCAGCATCGGCATCGCCTTCGTGCGCGACCGCAACATGACGGTGGCCGACGCGCTCGCCTGCGCCGACGATGCCTGCTACGCCGCCAAGGCCGGCGGTCGGGACCGCTTCGCGGTGTTTTCGCCTGAAACGACGTCGGGCGCCGGCGGCCTCAACGCCGCGCGGCTGGCCGCCGACCTGGTCGATGCGATGGAGGACGGCCGGCTGAAGCTGTTCGGCCAGGAGATCCACCGGCTCGGCCAGCCATGGGAAGACAGCCGCCACGTCGAGGTGCTGGCCAGGCTCGAGGCCCGCAACGGCAAGATGATCCCGCCCGGCGATTTCATGCCGGTCGCCGAACGCTTCGGCCTTGCCGCCCGGCTCGACCGCTGGATCATCCGCGCCGCGCTGACGCGCCACGGCGAGGCGATGCGCGCGGGCGCCATCTCGCTCGACTTCAACCTGTCGGCGCAGACGCTTTCCGATCCGCAGCTCTGGGATTTCGTCGACGAGGCCATCGCCGACAGTGGCGCGCCGGCGTCGGCCATCGGCTTCGAGATCACCGAGACCGCCGCCGTCACCAATTTCGATGCCGCGGCGGAGTTCGTGCGCAAGGCGAGGCTCCGCCATTGCCGCGTCAGCCTTGATGATTTCGGCGCCGGCATGAGCTCGTTCGAATATCTCAGGCGCTTTCCCATCGACGCCATCAAGATCGATGGTTCCTTCGTCGAGCACATCGCCGAAAGCCGCTTCGACCGTGAGATCGTTTCGGCGATCACCGGCATCGCCCGCTCGATGGGCGCCGCGGTGGTGGCGGAAAAGATCGAGGAGAAAAACGCGCTGGAGATTCTCATGGGCATGGGCGTCGCCTATGGCCAGGGCTATTTCCTGCACCGCCCCGAGCCGCTGGAAGCGATCGTGGCAAGGGCGACCGGCGGCGCGCGGGGGATGCGGGCTGGCTAAGCGTCTCCTCCGTCGGGGGAGAGATCAGCCACCCATCAGCCACTTCAGCACGCCCGCCGAAGCCACCCCGATCACCACGGTCGGCAGCATCGACAGCCTCGTCGCGGCAAACACGGTTATGGCCAGCGCGGCGAGGTCGGCCCGGTTCCTCGAGACGAAGTCCGGCGCGATCACCGAGATCAGCACGCAGCCGGGCGCGGCCTCCATCACCGCCGTGGCGCGCGGGCCGAGCGTGCGGTTCCTCAGCACCACATAGCCGCCGATGCGGGTGAGGTACGTCACGCCGGCCATCGCCAGGATGGCGAGCACGGTCATCGGATCGATCATCTCTCACCTGCCAGGAACCACGCGGCCACCAGGCCGGACAGCGCGCCGGCCGCCACGTACCAGGCGCCGGGGACGACAAGATAGACGAGCGCCGCCACCACCAGGCTGACCAGCCAGGGCCGCGCCGCGGCAACGCCCTTCCACATGCCGCGAAGCAGCACCAGGAAGACGGCCGGGAAGGCCATTGCAAAGCCGTATGTTTCGACGTCGCCAAGCACCGGCCCGAGTGCCGCGCCGCAAGTCGTGAACGCCACCCAGGCGAGGTAGAAGGGCAGGCCGGCGCCCAGATAGAAAGGCAGGCTGAAGGCCGGCCGCAGGCCGGCGGCGGCGCGGCGCTGTGCATCGGCCAGGCCCACGGCCCAGCTCTCGTCGCACATCAGAAACAGCGCCGGAAGAACCTGTCGCTTCGGCAAATGCTTGATGAACGGCGCAAGTGCGGCGCCCATCAGGAAATGCCGGCTGTTGACCAGGAAGGTGATGGCGGCGATCAGCAGGATATGCGGCGGCGAGGCCCAGAGCTGGATGGCCGCGAATTCCGAGCCGCCGGCGAAGTTGAGCCCGGTCATCAGCGGCACCTCGACGACGCCGAGGCTTTTCTGCGAGGCCTGCGCGCCAAGCACCAGCGCGTAGGGGATGATGCCGAGCAGCACCGGCGTCGAGGCGGCGAGCCCGCGCCGGAACTCGGCGCCGCGTCCATCGGTGCTTTGGCCCTCGGCGAGGGCGATCTCGGAAATGCTCATGGCTTTGCCTGCGGCTGGCCTTGCGGCCGCCGTTCTCCCGCTCGGTTGTCGGTTATCGGTTGCCCGACCATAGCCGAAACGCCCGGCAATCGGGTTGCGAAGATACGCCGCTTCTGCAAATATTTGGCAGCAGATGGCGTATTTTGATCAAAAGTTGGAATTTGACACCATGAAGCTGGATGAGATCGACAGGCGCATCCTGCGCGCCTTGCAGCGCGACGGGCGCATGGCCAACAACGATCTAGCCAGGGAGGTAGGCCTTTCGCCGTCGCCCTGCCTGCGCCGCGTCAAGCTCTTGGAGGAGGCCGGCGTCATCGATCGCTATGTCGCGGTTCTCAATCCGGCTAAGATCGGCCGCGGCCAGACCTTCTTCACCCGCATCTGGCTGAAGCAGCAGGACGAAGACACGATCGAGCATTTCGCCGCCGAGGTGGCGAAATTCCCGGAAGTGATGGAGTGCTACCTGATGCTGGGCGATTGCGACGCCATGGTGCGGATCGTCGCCGCCGGCATCGACGACTACCGCCGCTTCCAGTCGGAGCATCTGAGCCGCATCAAGGGCGTGCAGAATGTCAAGACGGATGTGCCCAGCCAGACGATCAAGCAGACCTCGGAGATGCCACTGTAGGGCATTCTCCTTCTCCCTTGGGGGACCCACAAGGAGAGAAGGGAAAGTCCTCAATGATGCGCGTGGCTGTCATTCCGCTTGCGCGTCGCCGCCGCCTTTTTCGCCGAAGCCGATCTGTCCGCCGCGGAGCGCTCGCCGGAGGCCTTGCCGCCCGTCCTGCCGCCCTTGTGCGCGGCCGGATTGCCGGTGTGCTTGCCGCGGCCGGAGCCGCCTTCCTTCTTGCCGCCGGCGTCGTCCTTGTTGACGGTCGCCCAGGCGCGCCGCTCGGCTTCCTTTTCGGACACGCCGCGCTTTTCATAGCCTTCGGCGATATGGTCGGCCTTGCGTTCCTGCTTGTCGGAGTATTTCGATTTGTCGCCACGTGGCATTTGCTTGCTCCTTGTTGCACTGAGTGAAATCGGCCTCAGGAACCTTTCTTCTTAGCGACGTCGCCGAGGTCGGACCGTTCTGGATCCTTGTTGTTCTCGCCGGCCGCGTCGCGGTTCTTGTCGGGATCGTCCTTCGGCCTCAGATAGCCCGGTGGGCGGTTGCCCTTCGGGCCCTCCCAGCGCGGCCATTGCTCGGTCGTTCCGGGCCGTCCCGGATGTGGTTCGTTGCTCATGGTCTGCCTCGCTTTCGTAGGAGGGTCAGCCCTCCGCCTTCATGGTCCGTGCGATCTCGAGCAGCTTGTCGCGGTCGTGCCCGTGCTCGCGGATCAACTCCCGAGCCTGCTTCGGCGAAAGATCGGTGTGCTCCGCCAGGAAGCGCACATCGGGATCGTCGCCGCCCTTGGTCGGCAAATTGCCGGTCGCGGGCGCATCGGCGGCGCCCGGCCGGTTCGGTATATTGTTGTTCGCCTGGGTCATCTCAGGCCTCCTTCGATTTCCGCCGTATCAGGTCGCCGTCTGGGACTGCCTGCGGCGTGCTTGCTTCTTGCGGCGCAGCACCTCGTCGGTGCCGACGATGTCCTTCGAGCCGCCGGTGATCGCGGTCGAGACCACGGCCGGCGGATCGCTTGCCGGAAAGGAGTCCTCAAGGCCGGACTGCAACTGCTCTTCCAGCGTGTCCGGATCTTCCGAACGACCTTCGGCGCGGCGTCCGTCGATCTCTTCCAGATCTTGCTTGGCGTCGGGATGCCCGCGCACATTGCGCAGCGTCGACACGATGAGCTCGACAGCGAATTCCTTCATCTCCTCGCCCTGCGGCGCGGCGACGTCGGTCTCCTCGATCAGCCGCACCAGCGATTGTTCGAGCTTGTCCAGTTCGCGTATCCCCTGGCAGAGCGCCAGTTTCTGCGCCAGCGAATGAATCAGCAAAGGACCGAAGATCGAATAGGCCTGCATGCGGGTCTCGTCGACGCGTTCGGGGTGAAGTGTATGCAAGGACATTGGTGCCTCCATGTAACGCCCTGCGGCGACGGCTTCGCTTGAGGCGGCCGGCCCTTAAGGGAACTGGAGGAAGGGGAAGAGGTTCCATCCCGGGCTGGAAGTCGCGGAACAGCTGGAAGTCGCGGGACACGAAAATGGCGTCCGCGTTTCGCGAACGCCATTTTGAAACTCAGCGCTGACCGCCCTTGCGGCCGGCCTCGGAGGCGCGCTGGCGGTCTTCGGCGAAGTTGCCGCTGCCACCTCGATGCTGGCCGGCGCTGCGCTGACCCATGTTGCGGTCCTCCGCCTGCTGCTGCCCGCTGCCGCGATGCTGGTCTTCGCGGTTCTTGTGGCTCTGCTGGCCGGCCTTGACGTGCTGTTCGTGGGTTCCGCCTTGATTGGGCATATCGAATTCTCCGTTGTTTCGGATTTTTCTTGAGGGTGAATTCAAGGACGCGTCCAACATCCCTGAGTAAGGAGAACAGGCGCCGGCAACCGATGTTCCGGCCGAAACATTTCGTGACTCGGTCAGACTGAAGTCCGATCCGGCCCGCGCATTGGGCCGGCCTGTGCAACCAAATCTCTTTTTGCGAATTGGTGAGCGGCCGACGAAAAAGCCCCCTCCATCGCCGGCCATCATGGTGTCCGCCGGTCGCCCCCCGCGCAATTCCGGCGGACACCAATATCCATAAACAAGAAAGCCGCGCAGTCGGCTTCGGAGCGAGACGACGTTTTGACCTATATCTCTGCAAAGCCCGCTCGGCAGGATGCCGAAAGCCTGCCTGCCAACGACAACCAGCGTACCACCCGTGCCGATCTCTCGTTCCTCGATGTCATCAACGACGAGAACGAGGTCGCCGACATTGCCAGGCGCGCGGAGCGCCTCGGCCATGCCGCGCTCATTGCAATGGCAATCGGCCTGGCGGCCCTGCCGTTGCTCTACCTGATGCTGATGTGAGCCAGGCCGGCCGGCCGCTTGGCCGGCCGGCACCATCTCCGGGAAAGAGCCTCTCCTCTTCCGGAGAAGAAGGCGTCATCTTCCAGAGAAGAAGGCGTCGAGCGTGGCCGCCGTTTCGATCGGCGACTCCTCCGGAAAGAAGTGGCCGCCGGGCATCGCTCCGCCGCTGGCATCGTCGGCCCAGTTCCGCCATATGCCCAGCGGTCCGTCTTCGTCCCGATACCATTCTGCCAGCGCCCCATGCTCGCTCCACAGCGCCAGCACGGGGCAGGATATACGCCGGCCGGCCTCCCGGTCCGCATGGTCGTGCACACGGTCGAGCGAAGCCGCGGCGCGATACTCTTCGCAGATGGCGTGGATATGCGCCGGATCG
Source organism: Mesorhizobium sp. B3-1-6 (assembly GCF_006439555.1). Lineage (NCBI taxonomy): Bacteria > Pseudomonadati > Pseudomonadota > Alphaproteobacteria > Hyphomicrobiales > Phyllobacteriaceae > Mesorhizobium > Mesorhizobium sp. B3-1-6. The sequence continues at coordinate 6,580 of NZ_VFTM01000002.1, forward strand.
CGCAGGGCATCGACATAAGCTTGCCGCACGCCGGGCGGGAACGCGTCGGCTGCGGATCCCCAGCCGGAAAGCGCATTGTCGACGATTGCTTCGCCCGCCGCCGCCAGTATCGTCTCCGGCAGCGGCTCGGGCTGCGCCAGCAGCGACCACGGCCAAAAGCTTAGCGCGAGTCTCGCATCCGCCCGGTCCCAGGCCTCCGCGGTAGGGATGATGTCGAGCACGGCGAGCTTCTCGACGCGGTCCGGATGATCGAGCGTCAGCCGGTAGGCGACGCGTCCGCCGCGATCATGGCCGGCGACCAGGAAGCGTTTGAAGCCGAGTTCTTCCATAAGCACGACCATGTCGGCGGCCATGGCGCGCTTGCCGTAGGGCGCGTGGTCGGCGGCCGATGGCGGGCAGGAGCTCTGCCCATAGCCGCGCAGATCGGCACAGACGACGGTGAAATCCCGCGCCAGGCTCGGCGCCACGTCGCGCCACATCACATGCGTCTCGGGAAAGCCGTGCAGCAGAAGCAGGCCGGCCCCACTGCCTGCTTGGCGGGCGAAGATGCGCGCCTCGCCAGTGTCGATTTCCAATGCCTCAAAATCGGCGAACATGCTTGCCTCCTGCGGGATGCGGCGCTGAGGGCCGAACGCCTCAGGTCCAGGTCGAGTCCAGGGTCAGCGACGCCTCGAAGATCTGCGCCTTCTCGGTGCGCAGCTTCACGGTGATCTTCAACTGTTCGGTCCCGGGCGCCTCGTCGCGGGCGATGTCCTGCAGGATGCGCAACGCCTCAAGGCGGGCGCGCTCGCGGTTGGCAAAAAGCTGCCCCTGGTCGTCAACCTGGCCATGCTCGGCGTTATACAGGTCAAAATAATAGCGTTCCATCGATGAAGCACTCCAGGCGGTTCGCAAGTTCAATCCCTGGCCGCGATCATGGTTCCAAGCGGTTGATCCTGAGGGGAAATCCGCAGCGCGCCCGCCCTTGCTGCGCGGCCGCCCGCAACCGGTCCAGCCCTGCGGCGTTAGCTGTTGCGAATGGAGAACCCCGAATGCTGGAATCGCTCTACCTCAACCTCGGCCAGCATGACGCCCTGTCGGAAGAAGAGAAGGCGCTGCTCGTCGGCGCGATGTCGCTCGAACGATATGTCGCCGCCGGCGAGGATATCGCCACCGAAGGCACGCGGCCGACCTACAGCACGCTGATCATCGACGGGCTCGCCGCCCGTTACAAGGTGCTGGAGGATGGCGGTCGGCAGTTCACCTCACTGCAGGTCGCGGGCGATTTCGTCGACCTGCACGCTTTCCTGCTGAAGACGATGGATCACGGCATCATGGCGCTTTCGCCATGCCATGTGCTTGCCGCCGAGCATGGCAAGCTGAAGACGATCACCGAGCAGGCGCCGCACCTCACCCGGCTGTTGTGGCTCGACACGCTGGTCGATGGCGCCATTCACCGCGAGTGGATCGTGGCCATGGGGCGGCGCTCCAAGACCTCCCATCTCGCGCATCTGATATGCGAGCTCTTCGTCAGGCTGCAGGTGGTGAAAAAGACCCGCGAGATGAGCTTCCATCTGCCGCTCTCACAGGCCGAACTCGCCGACGTGCTCGGCCTCTCCGTCGTCCATATGAACCGCGTCATCGGCACCCTGCGCCGCATGAACGTGATCAACTGGACAAGCCATATGGTCACGATCCTCGACTGGGAGCGGCTGGTTACGATCGCCGAATTCGATCCAACCTATCTCAGCATGACGCGCGAGCCGAGATAGGCATCTAGCTGGGCGGGGTCTTGGAGCGCGACCACAACTGGTCCAGCATGGTGAGCGCAGCACTCGGCTGGGCCGGTCTCAGCAGGCCTTGCTGCGCGGCGACCTTCTTGAAGGCGGCAAAGGCGATGGCCGGACGGCAGGTGCCTGCGATCGCGTCGTCCACCAGCCGGGCCGCTTCGAGATAGGCTGGCGCCTCCTTGTTCTTCCATGTGCCTCCGAGCGCCTTCTTGGCCTCCGCGACGGTGGTGACCACCATCGTGCCGCCATTGACGAAGCGTATGGTGAGGGGCAGGAAACGGCTCATCGGTCGTTCACCACCCGAACCATTCGCGCGTCCGCCAGGCAAGGCCGGCGAAGGGAGCGGCCGTGATCATGACGGCGGCGAGAATAAAAAGCGGGCTGTTCATAGACAAGGATTTCATGTTTCACCGTAAAAATTTCGGATGGCGATAAACGATGACTCCGCCAGTCGGTTGCATCCGGCCGGCCAGTTCGAGGCTACAAATCTGAGCCTACATATTGCTCGCGGGCCGGGCCGGCGGCGCCGGCCGGTGCGGCGGACGCGGGCGCGGCCTGAGCGGCACATCCGCCAGCGAGGCGCGGATCACCCTGACCGGGATTGGCGGCGCTGCGGCACGCCGGCGCAGCATTGCGACCGAGAGGCTGCCGATGAGAGTTCGAACGTCCATGGGACTCCTCCTGAAGAGTCCCCCCAATGACGAAGGGTTAGCACCGCGGCCGGGCGGCCGCATTTAACTTTGATGTATGCCTACGCGTCTCGGCGAGGTGCGACGAACCGGGGCCAACCTTTTCCGTTGGCATGCGTTGTCCTCTGAAAAGGAGACCACCATGCCGACCACCAGCCGAACGAAAACCGACACGGCCAAAAAATCATCCGCCGGCAAGAAGACAGATACGGCCAAGACCGCGCGCAGGCAGCGCGGCGTCCAGCGCAGGGTCGATGCCACGGACCGCAGCAAGCCGAAGCCGAAAGCCCCGGGCGCCATGCAGGCCGGCGCCCGCAGATATCCCACGCCGCCTTTCCCAAGGCAGCATCACCCCAAGCCCGGCGAGGAATGGGCGATCGAACCGGCGCCGCTCTATGACGCGCCGTTCTGGCAAGGGTCGGGCAAGCTCAAGGACAAGGTCGCGCTGGTTACCGGCGGCGATTCCGGCATCGGCCGCGCCGTGGCCGTGTTGTTCGCACGCGAGGGCGCCGATGTCGCCATCGTCTATCTCAGCGAGGACCGTGACGCCAAGGCGACGAAGCAAGCGGTCGAGGCGGAGGGCAGGCGTTGCATCACTTTGCGCGGCGACGTGGCCAAACGTGTCTTCTGCCGCAAGGCGGTGGATGAGACGGTCAAGGCCTTCGGCAGGCTGGACGTGCTGGTCAACAACGCGGCTTTCCAGGTTCACTCGGCCGATTTCGCCGATCTCACCGAAGCGCATTTCGACACCACGCTGAAGACCAATCTCTACGGCTATTTCCACATGGCGCAGGAAGCCGTGCCGCACATGAAACCGGGTTCGGCGATCGTCAACACCGGGTCGGTCACCGGCATCGAAGGGTCGAAGGAACTGGTCGACTATTCGATGACCAAGGGCGGCATCCACGCCTTCACCCGCGCGCTTTCCGGCAACCTTATCGGCAAAGGCATCCGCGTCAACGCGGTGGCGCCGGGTCCAGTCTGGACGCCGCTCAATCCGTCCGAGAAGGAAGCGGAGGACGTTTCGCAATTCGGCGCCAAGACGCCGATGAAGCGGCCCGCTCAGCCGGAGGAGATCGCGCCGGCGTATGTGTTCCTGGCCTCGCCGCAATGTTCGAGCTACATCACCGGCGAAATCCTGCCGATCATCGGGGGTTACTGACCCATGAGGAGGATCTCATGAAAAAAGCGCTTCTCATTGCGGCTCTGACCCTGATCCCGGCCCTGCCGGCGGCGGCCCAGACCGCCGCGCAACCGAAGGACCAGCAGGCGCAGAACTGCCAGGCCAAGCCCGATGCCAACGACCAGCAGCAAAAACAGAAGCAGCAGGCCGATACGGATGAACTGTCGAAACAGCTCGGCAATTGCGGCGGCGTGCTGAAGCCGCCCCCGACCGGCGACAAGAACGCGACGCCGCCCCCGCCGACAGGCAGCGACATGCCGGTGATCAAGCCGGGCGAAGTTCCGCCGCAGACGGGTCAATGAAACCCGCATCCAAGGTCAGTGCTTGCGCTTCTCGTCCGCCGCCGGCTTGACGGCCGGCGAGCCTTGGGCTTCGCGCATTATCTGTAATGCCTCGTCGCGGGTGAGGCCGCATTTGCGGGCAAAATAAGCCGCTTCACTGATCTCGGCCGGGGAGGCCGCCGCAATCTCGGAAGGAGCTTGCCTGTCTTTCTTCTTGGCCATCGGCTCACCGCGCCATGAATCACTTAGTCAGCTAAATATATATCCATTGTCCCTCATTGCAAATTCCGGAGACGGACCCGCTCAAAATCGTTCGAACCGCCGCTCCACATTGCGGGCGAATTTTGCCCGCTCCTCGCGAGTAATGTTCTCCACCGAATATTTAGCCAGATAGAGGTGTTTCTCCGTGCGTCCGCACATGGATTTCAAGCCGCGCAAAAGCACCTTTCTGCCCGGGTCCTGCATATAGAGCCTGGTGTACCACCATGGCGAGCCGAAGGTGGTGACCACGCCCATCCGGTGGATGTTCAGAAGCGCCGGTTTGATCGTGCCGCCATCCGTCGATAGTTCGAAGGCAACGCCCGGCCGCCACACGCGGTCGAAATATCCCTTGAGAACAGCGGGCATACCCGACCACCAGGTCGGGAAGCAGAACACGCACGCTTCCGCCCATTGCAGTGCGTCGATGTAGACCTGCAGATCCGCCGGCGCGGGCGACGGACCGGCGTGCCCCTTCAACTCATCGACCCGCATGACGGGGTCGAATTTCATGGCATAGAGATCGAAGTCGACGACCTCGTCGCCCCTGGCCTTCAGGATCTCCACGACGCGCCGGTGCAGCGACGCCAGGTAGCTGTCCTGCGCCGGATGCGCGTAGACGACATTGACCTTCATCGCATGGCCCCCGCGCCTCTGATCCCGGCCTGAGGCTAGTTGAACGCCATTGCTTTGCCTAGGCTTGAGCATTGGTCGTACGCGGCCACTCATCGATAGGTGGCCGGAACCATCGCGCCGGCACCGGGTTGTGTTCAGCGGGCCGCGTCAGCCGGACCCGGTGGCAAAGAGAATACGGCTTGGTTTCTCCGGCTTCACGCCCTGGCCAACGAAAAGGCAGTCGAGCTCTTATCCCACCCGGCCCGCTCCGTATTGGCTTGGGCAGCAAATGGCAGAACAGACACAATCCGACAAAGCCGCCATAGAACCGCGCAAGGGCATGCCAAGCCCGCGCCTCGGCGAGGCGGAATTCAAACAGCGCTACAGGAAATTGTTCTACGACCCGGCCTTCGAGGCGGAAGCTGACGCCATCGGCCGGCTGGCCCAGATCGCCTGGCGGGCCTATAGCGACGAACGCAAGAGTCCGGTGACCCGGAAGGCGGGGCAGGGCTTCCACGACCCCGGCTACGACCTTTCGGTCGAATGGATCGCCGCGCATGATGCGGTCGAGGCCGCGCAGCGCCGGCACGAGGATAAGGCCGCGCCCTCGCGCATCCTGATCATCAACGGCTCGTCGCGCAGCGAGCATACCTGTCCGGGCGAGATGTCGAAGAGCTTTCGCCTGGTCGAGTTGGCGCGACGCGCCATTGCCGACAAGCAGGGCTTTTCGGTCGAGGTGCTCGATTTGGCGCGGCTCGCTTCGGAATACGGCCGCAAGATCTACCCCTGCAAGGCATGCTTCTCGACAGCGGCGCCCCTCTGCCACTGGCCGTGCTCGTGCTATCCGAACCACTCTCTCGGCCAGGTGCAGGACTGGATGAACGACATCTATCCGCTGTGGGTCGAAGCGCATGGGGTGATGATTGTCACGCCCGTCAACTGGTACCAGACGTCATCGCCGCTGAAGTTGATGATGGACCGGCTGGTCTGCGCCGATGGGGGCAATCCTGACCCGACGCTGACGCAGGGCAAGGGTGCAGAGCTTGCCAAAAAGGTGGAGCTGGCCGGCTGGGACTATCCGCGCCATCTCGCGGGCCGGCTGTTTTCGGTCGTGGTCCATGGCGACACCGAAGGCGCCGCCAATGTACGGCACGCGCTCGCCGACTGGCTGCGTTCGATGAAGCTCGACGCGATCGGTGAGGTGGCTGAGCTCGACCGTTATATCGGCTACTGGAAGCCCTATGCGAACAGCCACGACGAGCTCGACGCCGACAAGGACATCCAGGCCGAAGTGATCAACGCCGCTTTGGCCCTGGCCGAAGCAGTCGGGAAGCGTCGGGCAGGCGACTTTCCCACTATCGGCGCCCGGTTCGAGGATCCGCGTCAGAAGTGAGGGGAAGATGCCGCGCTGGCTCGACGAAGGCTGGATACTGCTGAAGGAAAGCGTCACCGGCTATATCGATGACAATGCGCTGAGCCATGGCGCGGCGATCGCTTTCTACGCCACCACGTCGCTGGCGCCGATCCTTTTGATCGTCGTGGCGATCGCCGGTGTCGCCATCGGCAATGATGCGGCCCAGATCGCGCTGTCGGCCGAGATTTCGGGCGTGATGGGGCCGCAAAGCGCCGACCTTCTGAAGGCCACTGTTGAGAGCGCCGCGCAGCGCTGGTCGAGCACGCTTGCCACGCTCATCGGACTGGTGACGCTTTTCGTCACCGCGTCGGGCGTCTTCGGCGAGATGCAGCAGTCGCTCAACGAAATCTGGAAGGTGAAGCCCAATGGCGTGTCGCTGTCGCGCCTTGTGCGGGCGAGGGCGGCGAGCCTCGGTCTCGTCGCGGCGCTCGGCTTCCTGCTGCTGGTATCGCTGGCGGCAAGCACGGCGATCTCGGCGCTGGGCGAATTGATCAACCGGCGCCTGCCGTTCGGTGGCGTGATCGTCAGCGGCGTCAACACGATCGTCTCTTTTGTCCTGATCGCGCTGCTTTTCGCCGCGATCTACAAGGTCCTGCCGGACCGCACGCTCAAATGGCGCGATGTCGGCATCGGCGCCGTGGTGACCGCGCTGCTTTTCACCATCGGCAAATCGCTGATCGGCTGGTATATCGGCACCAGCGCCATCGCCACCTCCTACGGTGCCGCCGGCGCGCTGATGGTCGTTTTGGTATGGGTCTACTACTCGGCGCAGATTTTTCTCTTCGGTGCCGAGATCACGCGCGCCTATTCGGTGCGCCGCGGCAGCCGGCGCGACCTCGCGCCGGTCATGGCGGACGCAAACGACCGGGCTGCGCAGCGCCATGCCGAACAAGTAGCCAAACCCGAGGCGGCGATGCCGGCCAGCGCTGGCACAGTCAGCAGGGAGGCCCCTCGGTCACCGGCATTCGGCGGCGAGATCGTCGCATGGATTGTCCTCAGCAGCTTGATCACTCTGCTTGTCACACGGGTCCTGCGCCGCGAAGGCTGATACCAACCTCGGACGCTTACCGCCGTTCTTCCTGACGTTTCTCGATTTCGTAGGATAGCCAGCGGCAGAACATGCCGATAACCGAGGTAGCGGCTCCGCCGAGCAGGCAAGCGATCAGCAACGGACTTTTCGATGCGCTGTCCCAGCTGACGATCGCCAGCAGCGTCACGCTCAGCGTGGAAATCAAATACCCTGTACCCTTGAGCAGATGAAGCGACGATCTGGTCATGCTGGCCCGCCTTGCAATGGAACTGACAACCCTGATCGAGGTTCCATTTACCCGATGTTCCACCACGACAGCTGCTGCATTAGGAGGCATCTAAGGGCGGTCGGGTGTAAACGCTTGTTGGCCTGCCGCTGGTTCTCGACAGGGCGGCGGGCTGGGACTCCGGACTCGCCCCTCAGCCCAACCGAATTTGCTCGTAGCTCAGGCGGGGCGTCATTGACCCCAGGCCAGCTATCGGCGGAACTCGAAAGCTGGGCCGGCAACAACCGACGTGCCGGGTAGCCGGCCGGGCGAGCCCTGCAGCCTCACGCCGACGAGGCGGATTCTTGTGGGACGACTTGACGAAGACTTGAGTCCCTTCATCGTCAGCTGTTTGAACGCCCACCATCCGCGATTGGTGGGCGCCCGTTCGAAGACAGGTCATCCAGTTCAAGGGACGAGACTGGATGACATGCTGCACCGCATATCAGGTGGCCGTAGTTTGGCATACGCGATATTCGCTGCTCGCGGTCCTGCTAGCTTTCGGCACGTGCATTGAGGCGCTTTGCCGCAAGATACATCACTGCCGACGCGGCACGGTTCCTGTCCCAGCCCGCAGCTTCCGCCTGTGCCAGCAGGCCATCGAGAGAGCCAGCCAACGCCTCTTGGCAATCGCTGTCGTATCGGGCGGCGTTTACCTCATGAACGGGTTTTCTAATGGCGAGTTCTGCCATCGAAGGTTCCTCATCATCTATCCAGGTTTGGTGCGAGGCGCCCCGACAATGGTCGTGGGCGCCCCGATCGTCATTGATGATGTGACGGCTGGGCTCTTCCGATGGCGGGAGGGATTGCTCCGTCCTCGACCAGGATATCCTTCCTGCGCGCGAACGCGGCGAAAACGCCTCGCGCGGTTTCCGCGTCGACGTCGCCAACCAAGGCCGCCTTACAGGCGCGGATCGCCGCTTTCTGCTCCGGGCTATTGCCGCACCAGTCGATCGCGAACTGATAGGCATCGACGACGGTGTTTAGTTGCCGGGGAAAGCCCAGTCCGACCCAAACGCGAAGGGGTTTCTCGAAAGGTTTGGAAAGCATCGCGAACTCCCATATAACCGCGATGCTTTCAAGCAGTCAGTCCGCCGCCGCGGCCGCCTTTGCCGGTCATCCATGGCAAGGGGACGCTCACGTCCTCGAGAATTTTGACCGACTTTGCGAAACCGCGAAAGGCATCTCTGGCGGCAGTCAGCGGATAGCCGCTGTCGAATGCCCGCTGGCAGGCACGAAGGGCCGTTTCAAATATGGTTCCGCGCCTGTTCCTGGGCCACGCGTAGAGAAACTCCAGGGCATCTTCCAGGCACGCGATTTCCTGGATGAGGCTGTTTTCGGTCTTCACGAAAACAGGGCTGTCGAATATCCGATCGTTCATAAGGTCCTCCAATCGAACGAACAATTGAGTTTAGGCGAAGGCTTGGGACCGACAGAGGCCAAGCCCAGCGGCGATATGGGTTTGTGGGTTTTGACCGTCAAGAGCTTCCCGGTCGCTACAAGAACCGGCGCGCCAATTCTGTTACCCGCAACGGCTTTATCGGTCCTGCAACTCGGCGTGATCGTTGGGTGTCGTGGGCAAGGGCGGTCGCCATTCGATTGAAAGTGGGTCCAACAAGCAGCAGCGAGCCCCGGCAATCTGCCGGGGCTCGCTGGAAGCTGGACCAAGGGAAAGCTGCGCCCGGGCGCGGATCGTCGCTACGCGGCTTCAGCCGCGACATTGACCGCGGATTCGGCGAGCTGGGTGAGCGCTGCGTCCGTTTCTTTTTCTTCGTTCAGCGTCTTGTCGAGCAGGGTGACGGCTTCGGTCAGGCCGAGCTCCTGCGCCCAGGTCCTCAGCGTGCCGTAGCGCGAAATCTCATAGTGCTCGACGGCTTGAGCAGCGGCCAGCAGACCTGCGTCGAGCGACGGAGATCCCTTGTACTCGTCCATGATCTCGGCGCCTTCCTCGGTGATGCCCATAATGGCGGCACACGTCTTGCCCGCCGGCTTCTTGTCGATCACCTCGAAGACTTCCTCGAGACGCGCGACATGTTCTTCGGTCTGGTCGCGATGTTTTTCGAACGCGGCCTTCAGCGCGTCATCCTGTGCCGCCTTGGCCATCTTCGGCAGCGTGGCGAGAATCTTCTTCTCGGCGAAATAGATGTCCTTCAGCGTGTCGTGGAAAAGTTCGTTCAGGCCCTTGTTCGAGGCCGCCTTCGTCGTCGCCATATCTGCATCTCCTGGTGAGGTTGGATCATCAACAACACGGCCTGACTGAACTTGTTCCAGAAAGAAATTCATGCGGGGCCCCGCCCAAAACATCATTTGTTATTGACCTGGCTCTGGTATGGAAACGGGCCGGCGGTAAGGCGGTTCGCAGCCCATCTATAGGAACCACTGCGCCACGAGCCCCACCGACGAGGCTGCCATTGTCAACGTCGATAGCCAGCCAAGCGCCCGCAGCCAGCCTTGCAAAGGGAGCTCCCCCATCACGTCCTTGCGGCCGGCCATCAGCATCATGACGATCATCACGGGAACGGCGCATATGCCATTGATGATGGCGCTCCAGTAAAGCGCCTTGATCGGGTCTATCGGTGTGAACATGATCCCGGTGCCAAGAGCGGTCGCGGCGGCGAGCGTCGCGTAGAACGCCACGGCTTCCTTCGGCTTGCGCTGCAGCCCGACCGGCCAGCGCAACGCTTCGCCGACGGCGAAAGCCGCTGACCCAGCCAGCACCGGCACAGCCAGAAGCCCGGTGCCCATAATTCCCATCGAGAAAATAATGAAGGCGAATTTTCCGGCCGCCGGCTCCAGCGCCTTTGCCGCGTCGGTGGACGAAGCAATGTCCGTCACCCCTGCCTTGTGGAGGGTGGCGGCCGTAGTGAAGATAATCGCGATGGCGATCAGATTCGAAAAGGCCATTCCGACCAGCGTATCGGCGCGTATCCGCCGGAAGGCTCTGGGCGCCTGCCACGGCGCCCACCTCAGCGGCTTGGCGGTTGGCTTGAGCTCTTCCTCTTCAACCTCCTGCGAGGCTTGCCAGAAGAACAGATAAGGCGAGATCGTCGTGCCGAGGATTGCCAGCAGCGTGGTGAAGAAGGCGCCGCTCCATTCGATGTGCGGGATGAACAGCCCTTTGGCCGCGTCCGCCCAAGGCACATTCGCGGCGAACATCGCGGCAACATAGGCGAACAGGCTCAAGGTGGTCCATTTGAGGACTTTCACATAGCGGGTGTAGTCGAGGAAGACGATCGCGCCGATACAGACGATCGCGAAAGCGATCACATAGAGCGGGCTCGGCCCGCCGACGAGCAGCTTCAATGCATCTGCCATGGCGCTGAGATCGGCGCCGATATTGATGACGTTGGCGAGGAACAGCAGCATGACGACCGCGTAAAGCAGCGAGGCCGGATAGTGCCGGCTGAGATTGCCGGAAATACCTTCGCCCGTGGTTCGCCCGATACGGGCGGCGATCTCCTGGATCGCGGCCATCAGCGGGAAGGTGAACAGCATGACCCAGCCGATGTTGAAGCCGAGCTGGGCGCCGGCCTGGCTGTAAGTTCCGATACCGGACGGATCGTCGTCGGACGCGCCGGTAATGAAGCCTGGCCCGATCGTGCGGAGGAACCGCTGGAACGGGCCCTTTGCCGGCGTGTTGCTTTGTTCTCCCTCGACGGAACCGACCTCGGTCATTGCCGGCCTTTCCAGCCTCGCTCAAGCGGGAAAGAAGCGGCTGTCGGGGCGACGGGCTGCGCAAGAGGCTGGGTGAGGCTGTTCCACATAAAATGAGCACCGGCTAATGAAGGCATGATGTAACCGGCGGACATGACGTCGGTTCCACCGGGACCGCCACCTTGGCATCGCGGCCACACGGTGATCATCAACATTTGTTTGGCCAGCCGGCATTTGCGTCGGCGCCGCAGCGTCGCCGCGCAGCGTGACCTCGACCCCGAGCGCCTTTCGGGCAGCCTCGAACGGCGCCATCGCCTCGACGGCGTGGCTTGCAAGGACGGTCTCGCCGTCCAATTCCTAGACGCGATAGGCCCCCATTGCGCCGGGTCCCCGCAGCCATGCGAGTTTGAGCGGCAACGCGAGGCGTTGAAAGTCCATTTGATATGAGAGGCGGCTAATTCGTCACGAATTGCAGCGACTAGGTCGCAACATCGCTGCAGGCACAGCCCCCGGCCGCTCTTTCAGTACAGCAAGTGCCGGATGCTCGCTCCGGTGCGGGCGTCCAGCGCTCTTCTGAGACGCTCAGTTATTGCCGGCGAGGTCCCTGGTCGCCTTGCAGAATTCATCGTGGGACTTCGCGATGGTCTCGTCTGCGCAGTCTTTCTTCATGGACGCGCGATCCTCTTCGGTAAGCGCCATCCAGGCTTTCTTGAACTCATCGCCCGGCCTCATGGTTTTCATGCCGGCATCGGTGAAGAAGGGCGACATTTTCTGGGGATCGTCCAGCGCGGACGTTCCGGTGTTCGCGCCGGCAAATGCCGAGCATGTCATGACCGAAATCGCGAACGCACTCATCAAGATCACTTTGGTTTTCATGGTACGCGTCTCCCTGCCTAATTTAGAAAATCCGCATCGAGATAGCGTTCTTGACGCGAAATAGTTCCAGCTAGCGGACGAAAAACAAGCAAGGCAATCGAGTATCATTCCCATCGCCTGCCTGGCGCACGGCGGTCCGGGCAGATTGTTCGCAGTTTTCACCGATTGACGAAGAAGACGGCGAGGATTTGACCCGTGAGTTTCCGGCTAACGCGGCTCGCGCGTCATCGAGATAGGTCGGGTCGAACTCGGCGATCTGCTGCAGCTTCTGCCAGTCGAGGATCGTCACCGTATGGCCGCCCAGGCGATCACGCCGCTGTTGCGCAGCGCGCTGATGACGCGGTTCATATGCACCACCGACAGGCCAAGCACATCGGAGAGCTCGGCTTGCGAAACGGGCAGATGGAAACTCATGCCGTTGGTGCGCTTGACCACCTGCAGCCTGACGAACAGCTCGCAGAACAGGTGCGCCAGATGCGAGACTTTCGAGCGCCGCCCCATGGCGACGATCCACTCGCGGTGGATGGCGCCGTCGATCAGCGTGTCGAGCCACAACAGCCGCGTCAGGTGCGGCGCGGCGCCCGCTCGGTGATGCTGCGCAGCTTCGAATGATCTGCCAGGATGACGCGGCAGGGCGAGAGCGCGATGACGCCGTGGTCCATGGTCTTCAACAGGAAGGCATAGAGGTCGACGAAATCGCCAGGAACCTGCAGCGAGGTGAATTGCCGGCCGCCATCGGCAAGCACCTTGTAGCGGGCAGCGAGGACGTCGCCGAGGACGGCGGCCGCTGGAGATGCTGCTTGCGCATCTCACCCATTCCGACAAGCCATTCATGGGCAGCATCGCTTCGCCGGCGGCCGCCGAGGCGGTGATCGACCTGACCGCAGCCGCGATCGGCCGGCCGGCGCTCCCCGGCGAATGCAATCTTGTCCGCCTCATCAACGCCACGCCGCCGCTCACCTATTGGCCGAACCCGTTGAAGTGCCTGCGGGCGATCGCGCTGAAGGGCGAGGCGAGCATGGTCTCGTCCTATATGATGATGGGCGCGACGGCGCCCGTCACCGTGGCCGGCGCGCTGATCCAGGGCTACGCCGAGGTGCTGGCCGGGCTAGCGTTGGCGCAGCTCTGGCGCCCGGGCGCGCCGGTGGTGATGGGCATCCTCGCCTATCCGTTCGACATGCGCCGGATGCAGCCCAACTTCGGCGACCCGGCTTCGCAGCTCGTCCAGTTCTACGCCGCGGAACTGGGCAGGCGGCTCGGCGTGCCGGCGCGGGGCGACGGCGCCGTCACCTCGGCCAAGGTCGACGATGCGCAATCCGGCGCGGAAGGGGGCAGGGTGCTTTCGGCCGCGCTGTCCTCGGGCGCCCATTTCATCCTGCACGCCGCGGGCTGGCTGGAACAGGGCCGCACGGTGTCGCGCGAAAAATTCCGCCGCGACGCCGCGGCGCTGGCGGAACTCCGCCTTGGCCGGACGGCGGAACCGCCCGCGCCGCTCGAGCGAGGGATCGAGATGGAGCTACGCGAGCGTATCGAGCGCGCCTGAACAGCCAAAGGAAAAGGCGCTGCCGCGAGGCAACGCCTTCGTTTTCGGGAAGCCGGCTGTTACCAGCGCTGCATGTTATACCAGTCGTCGATGTCGCGGCGCACGCGATCCTTCTCCAGGCCGTAGCGTTCCTGGATCTTGCCTTCGAGCTGGTCGCGCTTTCCCGCAATGCGGTCGAGGTCGTCGTCGGTGAGCTTGCCCCACTGTTCCTTGACCTTGCCCTTCATCTGCTTCCAATTGCCTTCGACGCGGTTCCAATCCATTGCCGGACCTCCTGTTGGACACGGAAGGCTAACGGCAACGCCGTCGCGAGGTTCCTGCCGAAAAGCTTTTCTGCGTCGAGATCCTGCACCGAGCCCAACGACATGGCCGAAGGAGGTTTCATCTGGCGGTCATATAGAACCGGCAAACTGGCAAGCGCTGAACCAGGCCCCTCCGGTCAGCATGTTCCCAAGACTTCTCTTGCCCGGCTCCTGGTCCGGGCTTTTTTTTAGGCGCCGCTTCGAAGGGGTGCCACAGATGGCCTGACCGTTCTTAAAAATCCGCGAGCAGCGGAACATTCGCCTGGCGCCGATGTTCTTGAATGCAGGATGGCGCGCAGCCCGCTTCTCCCCCCGCGAAAAGCGCGCCACCCGGGGCTCAGGCCCGAGCAAGCCCGCCTCGGCCGTCCCTCGCCGGGACGGGCTTTATTGTGACGAGATTGGAAGACCATGCTCCACGAAGCAGCAAGGATCGCTGAAGAGGCCCATCGCGGACAAACGGACAAGACCGGCCGGCCCTATATCGAACACTTGCGACGCGTAGCCGATGCCGTCGAAACGCTTGATGAAAAGACCGTCGCTTACCTGCATGACGTCATTGAGAAGGGCGAGGGCTGGACGCTCGACCGCCTACAGTCGGCGGGTTTTGGATTCGTGGTCGTGGCTGCCGTCGATGCGCTGACGAGGCGTCTGGACGAGAGCGAAGAGGGCTTCATCTGTCGCGCCATCTCCAATGAACTGGCACGGCCGGTAAAGGAGGCGGATCTCAAGGACAATCTTTGGCAGGCTCACCAGGCGGGTGCTCCGGCGGAGAGATATGAAACCGGCCTGACCATCCTTGATCGTCTGGATGCAAGGGGCTGAACCTCGAGGCTGCGATGCGATCGCCTTGGCCTCGCGAACGAGCGAGCTCCAGTTCAAGCCGACCAGATTGAGTTCGAGCGCCTGCGCTTCGCTTATTTCCGTTTCGCTCACCAGCCGCTGCACGAACTCGTCCAAGGGAAGGGTGGTTCTCATTCCAGATCGGGTTCCAGATCGGTCGTCGTCCGCCGTTGCCCTTTCTCTTCCAAGGTCCAACGCCTTGTCGGCTGGGCTCGTTGCCCTCGGCTGGTTGGCTCTCGATCGCAACACCATCTTCGGAAGTATTATTTTGAAAAGCCTTGTCGATCAGGAAATTTAGCGCTATGTATGGAAGATCGATCTTGCTGAAAGAACGTTGTTTTCGCGCTAAATGGCGCACTTACGATCTTCCCTCTCAATTTCGAAGATAGCGTCGCTCGGCGATTGTCGGGCGCGTATAATTTTGCGTCGATTTGTAAGGAGATCGCAATGACTACTGGAACGGTGAAGTTCTTCAATGCCACCAAGGGTTTCGGCTTTATCGAGCAGGGCGGCGGCCAGCCGGACGTGTTCGTCCATATTTCAGCCGTGGAGCGCGCAGGACTGCGCTCTCTGGTCGAGGGCCAGAAGGTCAGCTTCGACATCGTGAAGGATGCTCGCAACGGCAAGAGCTCGGCAGACAATCTGCAAGCCGCCTGATCACAGCGCCTCGGGGTCCTTTGACCACGGATGTACTGGCATCGGCCGCACACGCGCGTTGGAGAAGGTCGGGCTGTGCCCGGCCTTTTTTGTTCTAATGCATGTCGCGCAAAAGTGACCTCGGTTTGCGACAACGACATGCATCAAGCAACGACCTAAAGCGCGTCGCGTGAATCCGTTTCGACGCGACGCGCTTTAGGCAATTCCTAGAAAAGTGTGACGCGCTTTTTCGTCCGGAATTGCGTGAAACAAGGAGAAAACAATGAAGTCGCTACCGGATACCGGCCTGTTCAAGCCGGTCCCATCCCGCACGGAAGCCAAGACCGACACGACGTCCCGCGTCGCGCGACAGATACAAGACCTGGAAGCGGCTGCCCGGGCTGCCAAGACAAAGCGGTTGCGCGAAGCCAGGCTGGCGCAAGAGGCCGACGCACCTCCCGTCGCGCCGAAGAAACCAGCCCGCAAGCGCTAGCCAGCAAAGGCTGGCCGGCAGGTCATACTGCGAGAGCAGGCAGGAGGAAGTTTCCAGGGCGCCTCGATTGGTTGAACGCAGCGGCCTCGACCCCAAGTTCGCCAATCGCATGACGCGACTGATGGGGGAGAGCGAGGTTTTTACGCGCCCCGATCCACCTGAAGCAGGTGTTCCATGGATCCGTCTGGCAAGGATCGCTCGCTGAGCGCTCTTTCCAGATCGTTGCGATTGTCGCGGCCGCTGGCATCGGGCAGGTCGAGCGCGGTAAGCGCCTGTTCATCGAATTCCACGATCGCCCCATAGAGTTGCGCGACTTGCAGAACCAACTCCTCGATGTCCTCGCGGGCTATGTTTTCGGCGAGATTTAGGAGCCTTATCTCCTCAGCCACCACGACCAGATTCACGACTCCGTGAGCCCACAGGGCGGTCTGTACCCGGCTGTGGGCGTCGTCTCTCAGCTTGTTTGTATATCTCATCCGCATGGAAAACCCTCCCTTTCACGGACGGTTTGTCCCTTTGACTCGATGATGCTCCCCTGGCCCTGGAATGGCAAGTGGAAATTAAAAAAATAGAAATGATATCAGTCAGTTATGATAGAGCACGTAGTGCTTGGTAGACGCATCGTTGGCATCGTTGGTCTGTTGCGGTTTTGACTCACAGAGCGACCTTGACGTTTCATTGGACGTAACCTAGTTAATTGCAAAATAAGACATATACTAACTCGTGGCATTTGTAGCCTTTAAAGGGAGGCACACGTGGCTGAACTTGAGCGTCCGCAGCGTTTGCAGATCATGCTCAATGACGAAGAACTCGCGGCTCTGGAGAACTGGCGCTTTGAAAAGCGCATGCCCAGCCGCTCCGCGGCGGTGCGGGAGCTTTTGCGCCGCGGCCTCGCCTCGGAAGGGTTTCTGATGGCGGAAATCGGGATCAAGTCGCAGGATTTCGGCGTCGTGCGACCGGCGAAAGCGCACGGCGACGCCGAGAACTCGGCCGATTAGGATGTTGCCTTTATGCAGTCCGGCGCTACCTTCAGCATATGACAAAAATCGGGGGGATTATCCGCCAGGACGCAAGCGCTGACGCACGCCTGGCGGCCATCGTCGATTCTTCCTACGATGCCATCATCGGCAAGGATCTGAACAGCATCATCACCGATTGGAACCAGGCGGCTGAGCGCGTCTTCGGCTACAGCGCCGAAGAGGCCATCGGCCAGTCGATCCTGATGCTCATCCCCGATCATATGCAGAACGAGGAGAGCGAGATCATCGCTCGGATCCGCGGGGGTGAGCGCATCCCTAGCTTCGAGACCACCCGAAGACGCAAGGACGGATCGCTGGTTGCCGTTTCGCTGACCATCTCGCCGATCAAGAACAGTGCCGGCGACATCGTCGGCGCATCGAAAATCGCCCGCGACATCACCGCCGCCAAGGAAAGCGAGCGCCGCATCCGGCTTCTGATGCGCGAAGTCAACCATCGGGTAAAGAACCAGTTCGCGGTGATCCTGTCGATGGTCAGGGAAACCAGCAAGCGTTCGACCGATCCTGTCGAGTTCGAGCAGATGATCCGCTCGCGCATCATGGCGCTGTCGCGCTCGCACGATTTGCTTGTCACCTCGGAATGGGCCGGCGCCAGCCTTTTCGACCTGATCCAGGAGCATTTGAAGCCCTTCGGCCACGAAGAGCGCATCTCGCTTTCCGGGCCGCTGCTTACGCTGCAGTCCAATGCTGTGCAGAATCTCGGCATGGCCTTCCATGAGCTCGGCACCAACTCGGCCAAATACGGCGCGCTGGCGGCCGAGGGCGGCCGCGTCGAAATCACCTGGAAGGTCGAGGCCGGCCCCGAGGCGCAGCGGCGCTTTCATCTTCTGTGGCACGAGACGTCCGGGGCGACAGCAAGCGAAGCCGGGCGGAACGCGGCCGACCGCAAGGGTTTCGGCGACCGCAAGGGTTTCGCCGACCGCAAGGGTTTCGGCACGGTGGTGCTGCAGCGGGTGGCGCCGCAGTCGCTGAGCGGTTCCTCAAGCCTCGAACGCGCTCCCGGCAGCGTGAAGTGGGAGCTCGACGCGCCGCTCGAGGCAATCGTCGTGCCGCAGCTGGGGGCGGAGGACGAAACCGACTTCAGCCTCTGAGAGGCTGCGCTCGCTGGCGCGCGGGGCTGTCCACCCGGTCGGCACCTTGCAGCTTCATAGAAGCGTAATTACATCAATGGCTAAGCGTGCGATGTCCACGCGAATGCAATTGCTTTGGTCAAGCTTCATCCATGGAGGTTGTCATGGCAAGCAAACTGATGGAAGCAAGAAAGAGCCAGGACTGGATTACTCTGGTCCTCGCGATTTGCCTGTTCATCTCACCCTGGGTCATCGGATTCACCGCGGCGATGGTGCCCGCGTGGAACGCCTGGATAGTCGGCGTTCTGCTCGGCGCGCTGGCGCTGGCGACGCTTTCGGTGTTCGCCGAGTGGGAGGAATGGGTAAACGTCGTCCTCGGGCTCTGGCTGATCGTGTCGCCCTGGCTGCTGGGCTTTGCGGCCGACACGCATATCATGGCCACGCACGTCGTGCTCGGCGTGCTGGTGGCCGCGGCATCGGCCTGGGCCGTCTGGGACTTCCGTCATCCCCACGCGCATGCGTGAGCGGTGACTGAGCGGGAGCCCGCCGCGCAAGCGGCGAGCCCCTGATATTGCGGTATCGGGGCATCGGGCTGGACGGTGATTGCGGCGTTCACGCAATTGCTGCAACCGGGAACCTTTTCGTGCATTCTTGGGAATGGTCTCGATGTTCAACCCCGACACCCCCGCCAAATGCTGCTCCTATTGCGGCGGCCGCGACCATGATTTCGAGGAATGCCCGAAACGCAAGGCCGACGCGGAGAAGGAAAAGGTGGCGCGGGCGGCTGACGCTATGCCTTTGTTCGCCAGCGAAGATGTATCGATAAAATCCTAAGGCCGCGATCCTTCGCGCTGTCTCGCCACGATCCACGTTGTTCCGCTCCAGCACTCATCCGCTCGGGAGCACCCCGCAGCCTCCGCAAAAGAACTTGCCCTTGATCCTCGCCATCGAGGCGGGTGGGGTGCCCGCGCGCCGCGCCGCGTCCTGACTTTTTCTGGGATGGTCGCGGAACGGCCGTTGATCCGGTCTATGATCACGACGGGGTGCGCGGGTGGCGGACATCATCTCGATCAGAACAGGCGCGGAGCCTGCCGGACGGCTGTCGGCGGGACGCTTGCGGCTGGCCGCCTTCACGGCGATCGCCGCGTTCATGATCGCCGGTCCGGCCGTGGATCAAATCTTCGGGGTGCAGACGCCATGGCTGCGCTCCTGGACCATGTTCAGCGCGATCGGGCTGGGCGTCATCGACGCTTCCTTCGAAATCCGCCAGCCGGACGGCGCGCTCATCCTGCTCGACCGGTTCGAGATGCTCGGCGCTTCTCGCGACGGCAGGCTGAAGCGGATCGAAAGCCGCGAGGAACTGGCATCCGTCGTCAAGCGGCTCTGCACGGCCGCCGGGCAGGGCGCCGACATCCGTGTCCGCGCCCGGCTGGGCACGCGCAATGGCTGGCAGACCATCCATACCGATGCCGAAAATGCCTGCGCCGGCTGACGCGATCGCCGACTGGATGAGCTGGCGTTCGGCGCACGCCGTGGCGGCGCGCTTCGTCGGCTGGGCGGTCGATACGGAGGGATCGTCGCGCTCCTCCGCATTGATCCGCATCGGCCTGGCGATGCTGTTCTGGTCTCGCTGGGCCGGCGAGTTGCTGCTCTACAGGGACCAGTCGGCGATCGGCCTGTTTCTGGCAGCCAACTTCTTCGTCGCGACGACGCTGCTGTTCGTCGGCTATCAGAGCCGCGCCGCCGCTGTCTGGGCCGGGTCGGTCGGGCTGGTGATGTATTATTATTTCGGCCACCAGCTTGGGCGCGAGCCCTGGACTCACCACCATACCTATCTGCTCGCCGTCGCGGCACTTCTGGTCGCGCTCACCCCATGCGGCCGCTCCTATTCGCTGGACCGCTACCTGGCGGTGGCGCACGCCGAGCGCATGGGCATTGCGCCGCCGGCGGAGCGTGGCAATCTGTGGGGGCTGCGGCTGATCGTGCTGCAGCTATCGGTGCTCTATTTCTTCGCCGCCTTCGACAAGTCGAACCATGCCTTTCTGAGCGGCGCGCGGATCGAGCAGATCTTCCTCTGGTTCTATGCGGGTTCGGATTACCCGGCCGGCCTTGCCTTGCCCGCCGCGGTCGTATCCTTCGGTGTGGTCGCGCTCGAATATGGCCTTGCCTTCGGCCTGCCGTTCCGTGCGACGAGGCGCTATCTGGTCCTGCCGGGCCTGGCCTTTCACGCCATCATCTATCTGACGCTGCCGGTCTATACGTTCAGCGCGACCATGGCGTTGCTCTATCTCGCCTATTTCGATGCGGATGCCGTGGACAGGATCATCGCGCGGCTCCAGGGGATCGGACCGACATCGACTGCCAGAGGGGAAATTTCGTGAAGCGTGGTTTGTTGTTCCCGGGCGCCGTCGTCGTCGCGGCCGCCGGCCTCGCCATGGTCTGCGGCTCGGCGCGTGCCGGCAGCGCGGCGGACTATTATCCCAGGCGCGCGTGGGACGCCTTCAACGGCGGCCAGATGAACACATCGATCCTGGTGTTCCGCGACCGCAACAGAAACGGGATCTACGATCTCGGCGACCGGCCGATGTCGCATGTGGCCGTCGAACTCGGCAAGCCGAATGGCGACACCATCATGCGATGGACCAATGTCAGCGGCTTTGCCAACTTCCGGATGTCGGTTCTCCAGCGCAATCTCGAGGTTGTCGATCCCGGGCATTATTCGTTCCGGGTCGTGCCTCCGCCGGGCTTTTCCGTCACCACCGCAAACGCATCCCAGGAAAGCGATTATACGGCTTCTCCCGGTTCGCCGGGCGACATGATCGCGCAGCGCACGACGCATCCGGTCGGCCTTGCCGCGGACCTGACGATCAGCGGCGTAGCCGCTCCCGGGGCGCGAATTTCCCTCACCGGGCCTGCCGGGGTAGGCGTCGCCGCCAAGGTCGATCCGGATGGGCGCTTCAGCGCGCCCGTGACATCAGGCGAATGGCTGGTCGAGGTTTCGGCCGACGGAGCGACCGAACGGCGCAAAATCGTGGTCGACGAGGCGCCGGTCGTGCTCTCCGCGTTTTCGGGCAAGGGCGGGCCCGCCGAGGAGCCGCTGCCCCGACAGCACGTCGTCGGCTTCGACGACCTTATGACGACGTCGGGCGTGTTCGAAATTCCGTCCGGCTATGGCGGGCTCGACTGGTACAATCTCGTTGCCATGCACCAGCGTTTCACCGACGGCCCGGGTTACATCAACACGACGATGTCCGGCGAATTCATCGCCTATAACAGCTCAGGCCACCCCGGGCAGGTGTTCAGCGACAAGCCGTTCGATTTCACGGGCGCCTATTTCGGCGTCGGCTGGAACGACGCCGAGGGCGAGACGCTTGTTCTCAAGGCCTGGCGGGGCGACCAGCCGGCCTATGACGATCAGCTTGTGCTGTCCGCAAGCGGCCCGGTCTATTTCGCGGCCGACTACATGCGCATCACGCGGCTCGAGATCCGGACGCAGCACTCCTGGCAGGCCGCGATGGACGACTTCGCCTACCGCACCGGTCCGTAGAGCAATCCCAGGAAAACTGCGCAGCGGTTTTCCGTCCGCGCGCAAACAAAGGCTTGCTGCAGGTCCGTTTGATCCGCTTCGGCGCGACGCGCCTTAAGGTCAAGCCGCGTCAGCAAGACGATCGCCAGGAAGCGCCGCAGGAACCGACGTTGCCGGAATGACCGGAACCGGTGTTGTGATGGCCGGCGCCGCCACCGCCGCCCGAACTGCCATTGCCGCCGGTTCCACCATTGCCGGCGCCACCGTTGCCGCCGTCGCCGCCATTCCCGCCAGAGCCGCCATTGCCAGTGCCACCGTTGCCGCCGTCGCCGCCATTCCCGCCGGAACCGCCATTGCCGGCGCCACCGTTGCCGCCGTCGCCGCCATTCCCGCCGGAACCGCCGTTGCCGGCGCCACCGTTGCCACCGTTGCCGCCATTCCCGCCGTCGCCGCCATTTCCGCCGGAGCCGCCATTCTCCCCATTCCCGCCGTTGCCCCCTGCGGCCTGAGCCAGAAGAGCGCGGTTGGCGTCCTGGATGAGCGCAGCCGGGTCCATCGACCGGTGGACTCCGTCCCGCGGCTCCGACAGGACCGACGCGGCGTGGGTTGCCATGGCCGTCGCCAGCAGCATGGTCGATGCGAGCAGCACCGCTGCCGAATTGCTTTTGAGTTGTGGGAAGATGGGGCGCGCGATGTCGGCATTCGCCGCCGATGTGAAAAACCGCGGACGCCCAGCCGACAAGACAGGCTCCGCCCCGATTCTGCTTGAGATGATATCAGCCACCCGCATACCCCCGATCCCGACTTATAGACCGGTTCGGCGCGCGTTCTTCGACCATGCCAGAAAAAGTCAGGGTCCGGTGCGGTGCCCGTGCGGCTCGCATCCGCGGTTCGGTTTGGGGAGGGCCGCCGAGGCCTCAAATCACCTTGCAGCTCCTAAAGCGACGCACGCGCCGCCGCCTCGGCGAACGAGATGTCGCCCTTGATCTCGCGCATCGCCATCGAGGTGACGGTGCGGCGAACGCCTGGCAGCCGGCTAAGCTCCTCGCGCAGCATCCTGTCCAGCGCCCTCATGTCGACGGTGACGATCTGCAGGAGATAGTCGGCCTCGCCGGTCGTGGCGTAGCAGCGGCGGATCAGCGGGTGTTTCCTCACTGCCGCCTCGAAGGCGTCCGACACTTCGAAGTCGATCGACACCTGGATGAAGGCCTCGATGCCGAAGCCGATCGAAGCGGGATCGACACGGGTGGAATAGCCGCGGATGACGCCGGCCTCTTCCATCGCCTTCACCCGTTTCCAGCATGGCGTCTTGCTCAGGCCCACTTCCTCGGCCAGCTCGCCGAAGGAGAGGCGCGCGTCGCGCTCCAGGGCCGCCACGATCTTGCGGTCGAGCATATCCAGCATGAAGCGTTCTCCAAATATCCATAAAAGACGAAGTGTCGTGCTCCAATCCAGGAATATTGGATAACAGAAAGGAACAATGTTCAAGCGCGAACGCGCTATCCTTGGCGCCCGCCTAACCATGCCCGCGCCAGGAGATGAGCCATGGACAAATCCGACTACCACGCCCGCATCGAGGCGCCCGAGATGCGCGACTACGGCGTCTATCTGCAATGCGACAAGCTGCTCGCCTGCCAGAAGCCGCTTGCCGACATGGTCAACGCCGACGAGTTGCAGTTCCAGATCGTGCACCAGGTCGAGGAATTGTGGATGAAGCTCATCGCCTACACGCTGGTCGATGTCCTCGACTATCTGGAGAGGCAGGACACGCACCGCATCGTCACGCTGATGGGTCGCGTCCACTGGCTGATGCGCATGATGACGGCGCAGCTCGATCTCCTGGAGACCATGTCGCCCAAGGAGTACCAGCAGATCCGCCTGCAGCTCGGCAATGGCAGCGGCCAGGAATCGCCGGGCTTCAAGCTTTTGCTGCGCCTGCCGCCGGATCTTTGGCGGGCCTTCAAACATGCCTATCTCGATGGCCGCGGGCAGACCGTGCAGGACATCTATGACGAGCATTACGACCACGGCGATGCTTACGTCGTGGCCGAGGCGCTGATCGAATTCGACGAGCTGTTCCAGAAATTCCGCGCCAATCACCTCTATCTGATCCACCGCTCGATCGGGCTCGGCGCGAAGTCGCTGAAGGGCCGGCCGGTGGAAATCCTCGAAGGCGGCGCCCGCCACCGCTTCTTCCCCGACCTGTGGGACATACGCTGCGACATGACCGATCGCTGGGGCGCCGAATACGGCACCGTGCGGGAATCGATCAGCCATCCGGGCTGAGCCTTTTTCCTCGCCCGCGCGAAGCGGGGGGAGGTGGCCGCGTAGTAGCCGGAGAGGGGCCTTCGTAGAGCGCAGAGTTGGCGGGAAGGGCTCGTCGCGTGGCGTTCATGCTGCCGCCGCCGGCGTAGCCCCCTCTCCGTCGCGGCTTCGCCGCGCCACCTCTCCCCCGCCTGCGGCAGGGGCGAGGAAGAGGGCGCTCCAAACAATTTTCCCATCCCTGTCGGAACCATCTCCCTCCGCCCGTCCTTGGGGCATCAACAGACAAACCCGGAGGAACATCGTGGAAACGCAATCGACCTGGCAGACCGCCGCCATTCTCGTCGCCCGCCTGATCTTCGCCGCCATGTTCGCCATGGGCGTCGCCTTCAAGCTGATGGATATGGGCGCCACGGCCGGCTACATCGCCGCCGCCGGCTTCCCGTTCCCCCTGTTCCTCGCCTGGTGCGCGGCGATCCTTGAAACGCTGCTGGTGATCGCCTTCCTGACCGGCGCCTTCATGACGCCGCTGGCGCTGATCGGCGCGGTTTATGTCGTCTTCCTCGGCTTTGCCTTTCACGGCCCGTCACACTGGACGGCGGACCAGGCCGAGTTCGGCGCCTTCATGTCGCATTTCCCATTCGCCGCCGGCCTGCTCTACGCCGCGGTCCACGGCCCGGGCAGCGTGCTCGCGCTCAAGCAGGGTTGGCCGGGCCGGGCATGACCCTTCCTTCTCCCCGTTCTACGGGGAGAAGGTGCCCGAAGGGCGGATGAGGGACGGCGCCTGCATTTCCGGGCAAGGCGCCCTCCCATCGCCTCACATCTGGTCGTTATACGGCTCCTTCATCTGCCCGACCATGCGGGCCAGCTTGGAGAAGGATGGCATGTCCGCTTCCGGCTGGCACTGGTTGGCGAGTTCGAGCAGGCGGATCGGGAAATTGATGGCGTCGCGGTTCGATGCCGAGATCGCCTCCGAGCGCTCCTCGCCGGTCTCGCCGGCTTCGGCCTTGCGCAGCGCGATGTCGATCTCCTCGACGCCGAGCACGCCTTTCTTGACGAGCACATGGTTGATTGCGGCGACAGCCATCAGCAGGCCCTCGAGCTGGAGATTGGCGACGTTCATGGCGTTCCTCCCATTGAACTCGCCTCAAGAACGCATGAGGGGCGTTTCCGATCCGGACGGGGAAAGCCGGCGCGGTTCAGGCCTCCATCCACCGCTCGCCATATTCGCTCCAGAGCTGCCTGATCTCGCGGTTGCCGAGCGGCGGCGTCTGGCGGTCGCCATAGAAGACGGCGACGGCGCTGAGGTCGTATTGGCCCTCGGCCTGGGCGATGAAGCGGATCGCTTCGCCGAGTGGTCTCGAATGGAAGATCGGATCGGCCTGGCCTCGGCCCAGGCTGCGAACGCCCGAAATGCTTGCAGGTACATGCCGCATCCGAAAGACGGATGCCATGGCAGGTCTGTCCATGCCGCTCTCCGCGATTCCCTTGGGGAATGATCCCATAAGCTCCGGCTAATGACCAGCCCGGGGGGACAACCGGCCACAGCAAGAGAGCGGCAAGGCACAATTTTGAAACGAAAAAGACCTGGAAAGAAAAGGGCCGGGCGCAATAGCCCGGCCTTCCTTTCTGCGCGGCCGTCGCAAGCAGCCTGCGCTCACTACTTTGGACGGTCGCGGCTGGGTGCAGCCGGACCGGAAATGTCTACCTGTGCCAGCGATGCAGCCAGTCCGGGTCTGGATCGGAATTCCTGCTGATTGCCATGCCGGCCAGCAAGCCGACCAGGCCGCCGATCAACATCGCGGTCGAGAAGGTGCCCGGGTTCTGCTGCACCGTTTCCGAAACGCTGTGCGCCTGGCTGCGCAACTGGCTTGCGGCGCGCGACGCGCGGTCGGAGGCGCCGCTGTAGAGGTTCGAAGCGCGGTCGGCCGCGCCCCGGTACCAGCCATGCGCAGTCTCGGCGGCCTCCTCGGCCTGTTCGGAAAGCGCGCGGTTCAGACGGTTCACCTCGCGCTTCAACTCGGCGATCTGCTTCTTCATCGCGTCTTCCGATGCACGCGTGGCACGCGCGCTGCTACGCGACGCGGGACGGTTGCGCGCGGCGGTGGCTTTCACGTTGCCGTTGGCTGAATTGGTGGTGCTGGTGTCATTGTCTGCCATCGGTCTCTCCTTTTTGCCTCCTGGAACGGCCATCACGCCTCATTGTTCCCGCGGGCGCGCCGCCCGGCCAAAACACCGGGGCCGCGGAGCGTGCTCCACGGCCCCGTGCCGCAAGCCCGATGCCCTTACTTGCCGCAGTTCTTGTCGTTCACGTTCGGCTGCATCGTGCCGGCGGTGCTGTTGTTGGCATCGCCCACCGCGCCTTGCGGACTGCTCGGGCAGTTCTTGTCGGCGTTTGAATTCATGTCGCCGCCGGTGACACTGCCGGTCGTGCCGGTATCGGGCGGCGCGGCCTGGTCGGGCGACGGGCTGGCCGGCGTCTTCGGCTCCACGGTAATGGTCTGGCCGCTGCCGCCACCCTCATTTCCGGCCGTGCCGGCGCTCTGAGCCATCGCCGCCGTGGCGAGGCCGATGGTCAGCGCCGAAGCTGCAAGAATCTTCGTAAGCATGATCTTTCTCCTCTGTTGCGAGACGGTCGTCCGTCACGTTGCGACTAAGGATGGAACCCGTCGGACCAAGGTTGGTTCCGACAAAATTTGTTGTAATCTGGCCCGGCGTTTCAATTTATGGGTGTGGCGCGCCGGGCGCTGCGATTTTGACGAATGTAGGAAAATGTACATAATTATATCCTTGACACCACAAACGCTAAGGATAGTATGAGCTGCAAGAGGGGATTGCAGCCATGTTCGCAGCACCGCATTTTCACGATGACGAAGCCGCCCGCAGGCTGCTCGAAGAAGTCCGTTGGCCTTCCGAGCGCTCTTGCCCGCACTGCGGAACCGTTGGCCGCTCCTACGCCACCAAGCGCACCCAGAAGTGCGGAGCGACCGTCTACCGTTGCGGCGAGCCGGAATGCCGCAAGGATTTCAGCGTCACCACGAACAGCGTGATGGAGTCCTCGCATATCCCGCTGCACAAGTGGTTGCAGGGCTTCTACCTCATGGCATCGTCAAAGAAGGGCGTTTCCGCTCACCAACTCCACCGCACCTTGAAGATCACCTACAAGGCGGCGTGGTTCATGGCGCATCGCATCCGCGAAGCGATGCGCGCCGACGGCACGTTCGGCCCGCTCGGCGGTGAAGGCCAGATCGTTGAAGCCGACGAAACCTACTACGGACATCGCGACGACAAGCGCCTTGGCAAGACCACCATTCGCGGCAAGCGCGGCCTTGCCGGCAAGCGCCCGATCATCGCCTTAGTGGAGCGTGGCGGCTCTGTGCGCTCGTTCTATGCCGCCGTCGCCGACAAGGAAGCCGTCACCAAAATCGTGGCCGAGAACGTGGCCCGCGAAAGCTATCTCTACACCGACGAAAGCCGCCTCTATGGCGATGCCGATCAGCTTTTTGCGGAACACGCTACCGTCAAGCATTCCGCTGGTGAATACGTTCGCTATGAAGGCGAGCGCACCATCCACACCAATACGGTCGAGAACGTGTTTTCAGTGTTCAAGCGCGGTATGCGCGGCGTCTACCAGCATTGCGCTGAAAAGCACCTTCACCGCTACCTGTCGGAATTCGATTTCCGCTACAACCATCGCTCGGCGCTCGGCGTCGAGGATGAAGCCCGCACGCTGGCTGCCATTGCTGGCGCTCCCGGCAAGCGCCTCACCTATCGGCGGCCTGACTAGTCCGGTTCTCCGTCACCGCGCCTTGCGCTTTTTGCGCTGGCGGAAGAAGCATCCGAAGAAGAAGCGCTAGGCTTCCTGCCGCGCTTCTTCTGTTGCGCCGGCACACCAATCGGTGCCAAGCTCTTTAACGGAGCGGGAGGCGTATTCACGGCAGATTTAAGCAGTCGCCGGAAGCGCGCTTCCGCTTCGTTGTCGCCGTAGGTCTCATTTGCCGCTGTCGTGTTCTTTGCCACGATGAAAACCCTTCAACGTTGGGTGGCGTAATGCCCGAGGAAGATACACCGGATCATTGGGATGTCATACTGGGTTACGAACAGCCCTTTTGGGAGCCCATCGGACAATTCGTCATAGCTTTCGGAACCCTTGAAGCGAAAGTGGATCACGCCATTGCTCTCTTGCTTGCGGTTCACAATCGACAGGCTGAAGCCGTGACCTCGCAAATCAAAAACCTCAGCGCCAGGATAAACCTCATCCAGCAATTGGTTCACTTGGGCGTCGGCTGACCTTTCGAACCTTGCTGCGGAAGTGATCCGCGATCACATGAAGCGACACGAATACGTTCCATGGTTCGATAAACCTCAGCCGCCACTACCCAAGGAAGATCAAACTCAGGATTGAAGCCGTCGACCAGCTTTCCGCCTGCGTCAGCCATCTCATCGGTAATCTCAATTTCCTTCTCGGGCGCGCCAGACATGGGGACCTCCATAGTCAGCGGATACTAGCACCAGAGCTTGTGGTGTCAAAGACATAATTAGGAAAATGTACCTAGAAGCTATTGCCCGGTGAAGGCAGCTATGCTACTATTTTGTCCATGGTGCTGATTTGCGCCAACGACCCGCCGCCCGGCGGGTTTTTTGTTTTTCGCGCCATCCATTCCTTCGAAGCGCTGGCGGGCGCCCTCTCTGTCCTGCGGCGCTTTCAACATTTTTGCCTGAGGCCCAGATGCCACGCTATGCCACCATCGTCACCGCCGATGACGGCGCCGAGATCGTCAGCGCCATCGGCGAATTCGAAGGCGCAAGCCTGCCGCGCGGCTCAGGCCGTGTCGTGCAGGTCGCGCCAGGCGTGCGCATCGGCATGGTTCGCGGTGGCCCTGATGAGGCCGTCGCCGGTTTTGGTTTTCCGCGCCAGGACCTCGGCCCGTCCTCCGTCCGCGCGGTGACGGCGAAGCTGAAAGCAATGGCCGCGCCGGCCGCCGAAGCCCGGACCGCCAAGCAGGCCAGCGCCAGGCCACGCAGGAAACCAGCGCGCAAGGTCCGCAAGGTCAAGGCGGCGAAAGCCGCGCCATCGCAAGCGGCCACCCATGGCTGACGAAAGCAGGCGCCGCGCCGGCGCGAAGCGGGCAAGCCGAAAGCCGAAGGGCCCCCAAGCCGGGGCCGCTCTGGCCACTCGCCCGAAGCGCCCGCGAAAAACGCTCGTCGACGATTTCGCGGCAGCCCTTCGCGCCGATTTCCGCGCCCATGGCGCCGGCGTCATCGCCGCGGTGCGGGCCGAAAAACCCGAGCAGTATCTGAAGGTCGTGCTGACGCTGCTGCCCAAGGATTTCTCCGAAAGTGTCGATGCCAATCAAAACAGTCTCGGGCAGTTTTCGGATATCGTCTTCGAGGTGATGGTGCGGAGATTCAGGCAAACGCCGGATTCGTGATCGCGACGGCGTCGAAGCCGTGCAAGCATATATTTTCGAAACAGACAGGGGCAGACCGTCCACGCCGGATACTTCGATGCCGGTGTCAGCGATTAGCCGCTCGAACCGCTGGAAGAACCCGGCCGCAACGCCTATCTATGGAGCAATCCAAAGGAGGTGTGACATGGCTTCTTCCACCGAACGCGCGGTCCTTGCGGGCGGCTGCTTCTGGGGCATGCAGGATCTGATCCGGCGCCTGCCCGGCGTGATCTCAACGCGAGTGGGCTACAGCGGCGGCGATGTACCGAACGCCACCTACCGCAACCACGGCACCCACGCCGAGGCGATCGAGATCAACTTCGATCCGGCCAGGACAAGCTTTCGCACATTGCTCGAATTCTTCTTCCAGATCCACGATCCGACGACAAGGAACCGCCAGGGCAACGATATCGGCATGAGCTACCGCTCGGCGATTTTCTACACCAGCGATGAACAGAAGCGGATCGCCGAGGACATGATAGCCGACGTCGACGCGTCCGGCCTGTGGCCTGGCAAGGTCGTCACCGAACTCGCCCCGGTCGGGCCTTTCTGGGAAGCGGAGCCCGAGCATCAGGACTATCTCGAGCGCTATCCCAACGGCTACACCTGCCATTTCGCGCGGCCGGGCTGGAAGCTTCCGGTCCGCCAACAGGCGGCCGCGTCATAGTCAGAGGCCAGGCTGTTTCATACAGCCTTACGCGCTTTGATCCGCCCGCCGTGCCGGAAGGCATGGCGGGCTTTTTGCGTTCCGGCCGCCGTCTCGGGCGGGCAAACCTCAGCCCTTGGCGCGGCGGCCTTCGTGTTCGTGGCTGCCGATCCAGTGGGCGCGGATGCGGTCGCTGGCTTCGAGATAGGCCATGTCGATCAGATAGGTCAGAAGCTTCTCGCCATCGGCCTCCGCCTTCTGGCGAAGTTCTCGCAAGATCCCCTGCGCAAACTGCAGGTTTTCCATTTTGCTAGGCTGGTCCATGGATGCCCCCAAATGTCTGTGCGGTAAGTTTGGCTCACTATGCTTGTACGAACATTGTCACCACGCTCGCGGCGAAGCTGTACTCGGTTGCACTGATGCCCGATCAACGAACCTGTTGGACATTGCGCGGAAATGTCGATATTTTACGCGCCCAATCGGATGGCGACCATGCACGAAGACGAGGGCAGCACTCCTGACAAGTTGCAAGCCATGCTTGACGTGATTGCCAGGAGCGAGCCCTTGAGCGAGAGCGGGCAGGCGGATTTCGGCCGGTTGAGGGCCGACGCCGCCAAGGCCGCCGGCGTGCTGATCGAATTTTACGGCGATGCGGCCCTGGAACGGGCCAAGCTCATCGAGCGCCGATCGCCCCAGTCGCATTTCGCGCGTATGGTCGCGGCTGAAGTCGGCAGGCGCGGCAAGCGAAGCTGATCCGCAAACAATCGGCGAAAGCCGCTTCAAGACGATCTTCGCCTCCCCAGCCTTGCGCCAAGCCGCTGCTCGACCTCTTCCTCGACATTGTCCAGGAGATAGGACATCAGGTCGTGTCCGATCGATCGCGCTAGGTCCTTGGCTTGCCCGACATGGTTGCGGATCTCGCGCAGCGCCCGCTCTTCGCACGCGGCCTCGTTCGTCAAATCGACGAACCAGCCGGGATAGAGCGCTGCCTCGCCCGCCCCGTCAACGCAACATTGGCCGACGGCCAGGATCTTGCGCAATCCCATCTTTTCGGAATGGACCCTATAGACCTCCCTGAAGCCGGCCCTGCGCTCCACGGCCTTGCGGATAGCCAGCCGAACCCTTGAGCGGTCGTCCTTATCGATGCTTTGCATGCATCGTTCAAGTGAGGCGCCGTGGGAGAACTCATCGAGTGTCAGACCGAAATAATCTGAAAGATTGGCATCGCCATAGACACGGTCGCGCTTGATGTCCCAGGTCCAGAACCCGTCGATCGGTGGATACCGCATATGCATGTTGCGGCCGTGTTCAGGCGCCGATGTCATGAAAACCGCCCCGTCCGGTTTCAAGATTCGGCAGCACTATGTAGCAAAAAATGAAAGAAACAAAGATGGCCTTTTGTACAAGGCCGGAAGTCATAAGGCTTGCTGCCAATGGCATTTCGGGATGTCATATTTGATATAATCAGAAAGAGGGCGAAGAGAAAATTTCTTGAGCCGAAAGAATTTTCACTTTGGTAACGCAACTGCAGCTTGGTATTTCACATGGCAAGCGCAGCGGGCAAGCAGGCAAAACAATCCCGGAGGTGTATTTCCGCAAGAAACATGACTGAAAATTCTTATATTTTGTAAAACGGATAAAATTCTTTGCGTGCTGCTGTCTGGAACCAGGCCGGCTTGCGGCCTCATGTTCGCCGCATCCCACAACGCTAACGTCAGCTGATTGGCCGGCAAACCGACCGGTGGTTGAAAATGCGAAACTTCCAGAAAGCCCGAGCATATCGGCCCACGGCCGGGCGTTTTTCCGGACGTGCCGGAGGCACCGGTGGACCGAAGATTATCGTTCTGACTAAAAGTCCGCCAAGAACTCAACCTAGGCCGAACTTTGCAGTGGCTCCGGTCCGGCTCCAGCGCCTGCCGTCGAATCATCGGCGATCCGGTCATGCTCGAATTGCCGCGCCGCGGGGAGGGCTTGCAACCAGGGCTCGCGGCGTCCGATCCACAGCTCGTAGCTCGGCATCAGCCCTTCAGTCGGAGCAATGTCCAGGCTGCCGATCGTGACCTCGGCCTCGTCATCGCCGACGAAAGGAACGCGGCTTCCGCAGGTGGGGCAAAAACTCCGAGCGCCATAGTTGCTGGTGATGCCGGTGGTTTCGAACGCTCTTAGCGGCCATACGGCGTAGGCATGGAACGCCGATCCGCTTGTCTTGCGGCAGTCCTTGCAGTGACAGAGGCCGACCCGGAGTGGCTCGCCATTGACGCGGAACTGCACGCCGCCACACAGGCAACTGCCGCTGCGCGCGATTTCAGGCATTGCCGTTCCTCCTGCGGTTGTGCATGGAGCCGCGTTTCTCTCGCGCCCGGCAAGTCCCGCTGCTGGCTGCTAAAACCCGCAGGAGGTTGCAATGGTTCCGCGCCGGCGCGCAAGAAGCATCGGTCAATCGGGAAAGTTGATCGGCTCCTCGCACCGATAGACGCGGCACTCGCCGCCTTTGGTCGGAACCGTCGTCGAGACAGGCACTTCCGGCCAGTCGCACTCATTGCCGAATTGCCGGACGAACCGGTCATAGGTGTCTGGACCCGTGGTCAAGACCACGGCATGGTCGCTTTTGATCAGCGCCTGCGTCTGCGCGCAAGTCATGGCGCGCGTATCTGGCCGGGCATAGGCAACGCTCGCGGCGCACAACATTGTGCCGCCCAGCAATATCTTGCCTGCGGTAAGTGCGATCGACGGGGGTCTCATGGGACACCAGGTTTTTGACGTTTCCGAGTGCCGAATATGGATCGCGGCTAGAACACCGCAAGATATTTGAGCAGAGAAATGATGCCGATGATGATGACGATGATCTGCGCGATCTGCCGCGCGCGGGCATCGAGCGGCAGCCGTTGCACGAGGTAGAGCACCAGGATCACCACCAGGAAGGTGATCAATATGCCGATGAGAACCGATGCGCCCATATGCCTGCCTCCGTTTTATCCCAAGGTTGCCCAGATCGGGCTGCCTCAAACGTTGCGGACGGGAGAATGGTTCCACGAAGGTCAAGTGGAACAGGAGACTTGGCGAAGACGTTGTTCAGCATCTCTGAATATTAAAGGATGGGAACGTGAAAGACGTATTCAGCACCGCTACCCTCATCGCCTCGATCGCGATCGCCATCGCGCTTATGTTTTTGGTTCCCATCAAACTTGAGGCCAACCCCGGGCAGCCAATGGTGTCGGCTCACTCGGCCAGTCCTGAATAGCATCGGCCCGGAGGTGAGCGGAACATGCGTGCCGCTTGCGAGTTGACTTGGTCATAACGGCGCTGGGTTCGCGCTTCAGAAAGAGGAAAAGTCCATGGGTCTCGGCACAATTCTTATAATCATTCTTATCCTTGCCCTGCTGGGCGGCTTCAGTGGCTTGGGCGGCGGGCCGTTCTACGGCACGGGCTACTATGGCGGCGGTGGTCTGGGGCTGGTTCTTGTCATTGTCATCATTCTGGTTGTGCTCGGACGGATCTGATAGCCGCCCAGCAATCAAGCCAGCGCATCCCTCAGCTTCGCCGCCAGCTGTTCCAGCGTGAACGGCTTGGCGATGAAGTGCACATCGTGGTCGAGCACGCCATTGTGCACGACCGCGTTACGGGTGAAGCCGGTCATAAACACCACTTTCAGCGATTGGGAATGCCCGCGTGCCTGTTCGGCCAACTGACGGCCGTTCATGCCCGGCATAACGATATCCGTCAGCATCAGTGCGATGGCCGCATTCTCGGCGAGCGTGCGCAGCGCCTCCTCACCGCTCGCGGCCTCAACGACCGTGTAGCCGAGCTCCAGCAGCGTAGCGGCCGTCGAAAAGCGCACGCGGGCGTCATCCTCGACGAGCAGGACGGTTTCGGTGGCCGGGACATCGCTCCTGCCACTTGCTTTTGGCGGCGCTGCCGCCTCTTCCGGGCCTGTGAAACGTGGAAGATAGATCTTGATCGTCGTGCCTTCGCCGGGCTCCGAATAGATTTTGACGTGTCCGCCCGATTGCTTGACGAAGCCGAACACTTGGCTGAGCCCGAGCCCCGTTCCCTTGGTTGCAGGCTTGGTGGTGAAGAACGGCTCGAAAGCCTTGGCCATGATGTCGGGTGACATGCCAGCGCCGGTGTCGGTCACCGCGATCATGACATACTGGCCAGCCTTCACCTCCGGATGCGCCACCGCATAGGCTTCATCGAGATAGCAATTGGCCGTCTCGATGGTGAGCTTGCCCTTTTCGTCCATCGCGTCGCGCGCGTTGACCGCCAGGTTGATGATCGCGTTCTCGACCTGGCTCGGGTCGGCATGCGTTTTCCAGAGTCCGCCCGCCAGCACCGTTTCGATCTCGACCGCATGGCCGAGCGCGCGGCGCAAAAGGTCCGACATGCCGGCGACGAGGCGATTGGCGTCGACGATCTGTGGCGCCAGTGGCTGCTGCCTGGAAAAGGCAAGCAGCCTGGCCGTGAGATTGGCGGCGCGCGCCGCGGCGTCGGCGGCCGCCTCGACGAAGCTCTGCACGTCATGTTCGCCGCGGGCTAGCTTGCGCTGCGCGATATTCATGGCGCTGGTGATGACGGCCAGCATATTGTTGAAATCATGCGCGATGCCGCCCGTGAGCTGGCCAACCGCTTCCATCTTCTGCACCTGGCGAAGTTGCGACTCCGCCTTTTCACGCGTCTCGATCTCGTTGAGCAGCGCAGCGTTCTTCGCGCTCAAGGCGTCTTGCGCCGTAGCCACCTCGTGGAAGCGGCGGCTGGATTGGCGGATCGTGTAGATGCCGAGCAGGAAGATGCCCAGCAGCGCGGCGAACGAGCCGGCGCGCAACCAGCCTTCGATTTGCTCCATGCGCTCCGCGCGGGAAGCGAAGCTCGCGCCGTCGATGCGCCGGATCGCGTCGATATTGGCGCGGATCTGGTCCATATCCAGCTTGCCCCGGCCGCCGCGCACGATGTCCAGGGCCTTGGCCGTGTTGCCCATGTCGTAGAGCCTGATCGTCTCCGCGAGTTCGGCCTGCTTGCGGGTAATCGCATCCTTGATGCCGACGGCCTGCTGCGCCCTGTCGCTGCCGGCCGGAAACATCTCGTCGATGCGCCTGAGCAGCGCCGGCAGCGCATCGACCGCATGCTGATATGGCAGCAGGTAATTCTTCTCGCCTGTCAGCAGATAGCCGCGCTGGCCGGTCTCGGCGTCCTGGGCGAGCGATAGCAGGCCCGACAGCAACTGCTGGGCTTCGAACGCTTCGCGGCTGGCGTCGCGATCCGCGATCTGCGCTTCGGCGAGGATGGCGCGTGCGCCAATGATCAGTGCGACAGTGGCAAAGCCGGCAAGGAGCGGAAGCGCTTGCCATCGCAGGGCGCGTCGCAGTCGGACGATCATTGCTTTGTCAGCCCTGAGGAAATCATGAAATTCGCCAAGTCGTAGGCGGCGGCAAAGCGCAAGGCAATAGCCAAGTCCATCAGGCAATGAATGCAGCAAGTTAGCCAGGTCTGGCTATGTCAAACTTTAACGACAGCGCGCTCGGCCGATGCCAAAAGGAAGATTCCGCCGCGGCTGCGTTTGGCGGTCGACCGGCACTCCTCCACGGGTCTCGTTAGCTCTGGCGTCCGCTGCATTCGAGGCAGACAATGCTGTGTCCAGGACAACTCAGCCGATGCGTGCCTCCTGGGCAGCAATGGCCATTTGAGCTCAGCCAGCGCGCGCAAACGAAAACTTTCTTGGCCCCATGACAACGGGAGCATTCCTGCGGACGCATCAATTCCTCCCGTGGCGGGACGCGATGTTCCGCTTCAACGACCGTATTCATCCGTTTAGTCCCCAACGCCTGGATATCGGTCACATATGTTAATTCACTATTCTTTACATTAGGGTTTATGAACGTGAAAGGCATGAAAGCGAGACAAGGCTTTCATGCGCTTGCGCGCTTTCCCTTTGCGCTGGCCTTGTTAAATGTGGTGCCGCCCGATGCGTCGACGGATTCTGGCGGGGGCAGGGCAGGCAACGGGAACCTTCTTGCAATGACTTGGACTGGCGCCGGCGCGCTTTTCATCCTCGTGCTCACCTATGCTGGCGTCGCCGTCGGCCGTATCCCGGGCCTGCGCCTCGACCGCGCCGGCATTGCGCTGCTGGGCGGCGCCGCCATGATCGCCATCGGCGCGATCGGCATCGATGATGCCTACAAAGCCATCAATTTCGACACCATCACGTTGCTGCTCGGCATGATGATCGTCGTGGCGCATCTGAAGGTCTCCGGCGCGTTTCGGGCGCTCGGCGGCTTTGCCATCGAGCATGCCCATGCACCGTTCATGCTTTTGGTGATGGTGACGCTGTTGACCGGCTTGCTCTCGGCCTTCCTGGTCAATGACGCGATCTGCCTGGTGATGGCGCCGATCGTCGTCCACGTCACACGGGTCATCAACCGCAACCCGGTGCCTTACCTCATCGCCACCTGCACGGCCTCGAACTGCGGCAGCGTCGCCACCATTACCGGCAATCCGCAGAACATGGTGATCGGCGCGCTGTCCGGCATTTCCTATCCGGCTTTCACGCTGGCGCTCGCGCCGGTGGCGCTGTTCGGCCTGCTCTGCGTCATCGTCATCGTGCGCATCGTCTACCGCGCCGAATTCTCCCGCCCCGCCGAACTCAGCCCAGAAGTCTATCGCGGCCGCATGCTGCCCGGGCAGGTGTTGAAGGCCACCATCGTCTGCGTGTTGCTGGCGCTCGCCTTCTTTGCCGGCGTTCCCGTCGCCAAGGCAGCACTGATTGCCGGCGCCTTCCTGCTGGTCACCCGGGCTATCAAGCCGCGGCGCATCTACCGCGAGATCGACGGGCCGCTGCTCTTCATGTTCGCCGGCCTGTTCGTGGTGGTGGCCGGCGCCGAGCGCACGCTGCTCACGCCCGGTATGATCGCTTGGGCGAAGAACATCGGCCTCGACGATGTCTGGCGGCTCTCTGGCTTCACCGCGGTGCTTTCAAACATCATGAGCAATGTGCCGGCGGTACTGGCGCTCCGGCCCTTCATCCCTGGGTTGGAAAACCCGGAGCGCGCCTGGCTTGTTGTGGCAATGAGCTCGACGCTTGCCGGTAATTTCACGCTGCTCGGCTCGGTCGCCAATCTGATTGTCGCCGAGCAGGCAAAGGCGGCCGGCAAGGAGCTTTCCTTCTCCGCCTTCTTCAAGGTGGGCCTGCCGCTGACGCTGGTGACGCTTCTGGTCGGTACGGCCTGGCTGGCCTGGTCCTGAGGATGCGGTCCTTTCGGACCGCTCTATTCGGAGCGCAGGGAGCGCTACGATCCGGCTTAGCCTTTGCCCGTCATCCTTGCCCGTATCAGCGTCGCGGCGGCGTGGCCGGCGGCGGCGACGTAGTCGGGGTCGTGATGGATCAGCATGCTGGAAAAGGCGCCGTCCATCAGAAGCACGATCTCGCGCGCTAGCATTTTCGCCTCGGCGACATCGTGGCTTGAAAGCGCGCTTGCCAGCCATTTTTCGAAATTGGTCTTGTGGCGCGCTCCAGCCTTCACCGCCGGATG
Organism: Mesorhizobium sp. B3-1-6; assembly: GCF_006439555.1. NCBI lineage: Bacteria > Pseudomonadati > Pseudomonadota > Alphaproteobacteria > Hyphomicrobiales > Phyllobacteriaceae > Mesorhizobium > Mesorhizobium sp. B3-1-6. The sequence goes on from NZ_VFTM01000002.1 coordinate 43,942, forward strand.
CCCCGGCGTCGCGGCCAACTCTGCCGCCGTGCGCAGGAAGCCGCAGCCCTTCCATTTGGGGTGGCGCGCCACCCGCGCCAGGTTGGTGAAGATTGCTTCCACCTTTTTATCCGCGCCGCCCTCCGCCGCCTCGAACCAGCCGGCCATCTGCTCGAGATTGGGCTGGTCGCGGCCGTCGAGATAGGCCGCGATCAGGTCGTCCTTGCTCTTGAAGTGATAGTAGAGCGTGCGCTTGGTGAGCCCCGCTTTTTCGGCCACCGCATCGACACTGACGCGGCCGATGCCTTCGGCATAGAACAGCTTGGTCGCCGCGTCGACGAGGCGCTTTCGGGTGGGATTGGCCTTTTCGCTCATGTTCGTAGTATACCGACTAGTGAATATACAAGCAATCGAAAGCCTGCTCCTTATCCCGCCGAACCGCCGGAAAGGAAAAGTCATGACCGACCTTGTGCTGAGCGAGACGCGCGACGGCGTCGTCATCCTCACCCTCAACCGTCCCGACAAGCTGAACGCGCTGAATTACGCGCTGATCGACCGGCTGCTGTCGCTTCTCGACCTGATCGAGACGGACGATGGCGTGCGCGCCGTCATCCTTACCGGGGCAGGGGAGCGCGCCTTCTCCGCCGGCGCCGATATCCGTGAATTCGCGGTGAGCGTCGAGGCAGGTACGGATGTGGCGCTGCGCGATTTCGTGACGCGCGGCCAGCGCCTGACGGCGCGGCTGGAGGCATTTCGCAAGCCGGTCATCGCCGCCGTCAACGGCCTCGCCTTTGGCGGCGGCTGCGAAATCACCGAAGCGGTGCCGCTGGCGATCGCCAGTGATCGCGCCCTGTTTGCAAAGCCCGAGATAAAACTCGCCATGCCGCCGACATTCGGCGGCACGCAGCGCCTGCCGAGACTGGCCGGCCGCAAGCGCGCGCTGGAACTGCTCCTCACCGGGGATGCGTTCTCACCCGCCCGGGCAATAGAGCTCGGCCTCGTCAACCAGGTCGTGCCGCACGGTCAGTTGATGCCGGCCGCGCTCGACCTCGCGCGGCGTATCGTCAGCCATTCGCAGGCGGCGGTGGCGAGCATCCTCACCGCTGTCACGCGCGGCCTCAACCAGAGTATCGCCGAAGGCCTGCTCGTCGAGGCCGAGCAGTTCGCCCGCATGGCTCCCACGGCCGATCTGCGCGAAGGCCTGAGTGCCTGGAGGGAGCGACGCAAGCCGATCTATGACGGCACATGGATGCATATCACCCGGCCGGCCGGGACAAGACGAGCGGCGCGGTAGCGCGATCGAACGGAGAGCGGGGGCATGCCAGGTGATTGGTCCAGCACTATGCCACCGCTTTGAGCTGCGCCGGCGCCTGTACGCGCGCGGCTGCCGCCAGCATGTCGGTCTGGGTGATCAGGCCGAGTATACGCCGCTCGCTATCGACGATCACCACGGCATGGCTGCGCCCGTCGGTCAGCACAGGCAGCAGGCTCATCGCCGGCGTGTCGGGTAAGGCGGTGCCGGCCTTCGACATCACCCCTTTCACCGTATCGGTGGCTCTCGTCAGCTCGCGCAGGCCTACCGCACCGGTGAGCCTGCCGTCCGTGTCGACCACCGGCAGAGTGCGGATGTTGTGATCGATCAGCTGTTTGCGTGCTTCGTCGGCCAAGGCGGTTTCCGGCACCGAGATCACATCGCGGGACATGATATCTTTGCACAGCAGCGTGCGCTGCGAGCGCACCATCGCCTGCAACTCGACCTGACGCAGCAGGCGCTCCAGGTCGTCGCGGTCGATGTCGAAAGTCTCGTCCAGCGCGGACAGCGCCGCATCGACGTCCTCGGGCCGGAAACCGACACGCTCGGCCGGCGGCCGGTCGGCGGTGCCGTGGCCGCCCGCGGGTTGATGCACGTGTGGATAGCTGCGTCGTGACAGCTTGTGGAACAGAAAACCGAGCGTCACCAATATGATTGAGTTCAATGCCACCGGCACAAAAGGAAACAGGAAGCCGGCGGCGGCAACGGCCGGCCCCCCGAGTACGCCGGTAAGCGCTGCTGCGCCGCCCGGCGGATGCAATGAGCGCGAGAATGACATGGCGGCGATTGCCAGCGCCACCGCAAGGCCAGAGGCGATCACCGTGTCGTGCACAAAATGCGCCACCGTCACGCCGACCAGCGCCGAGATCGTGTTGCCGCCGATGATCGACCAGGGCTGCGCCAACGGGCTCGAGGGAACGGCAAAGAGCAACACCGCCGAAGCGCCCATCGGCGCCACCAGCATTGCTACATCCGCGCCCTTGCCCATCGCAAGCCCGCTGATCACGCCGGTCAGCGCGATGCCGATCACGGCACCGATGCAGGCGATCAGCCGTTCGCGCAGCGTGGCGCCGGCTAGGATCGGAACAAAGAGGCGGAACGCCATGGCAGGTCCTGGATCGATTGGGGTGGAATTGCGTTGCTCGCAATGCCGTTGAAACCACGGATTTGGAAGCCAAACCAATCCGTATATTCGCAGCCTCGGAGAATATTATTGCGCCGCCAGCTGCGTAGGACATGCCGCCAGCGGCCTCGGCTTTCTCAATCGCGCCAAGGCGTTACGGCCGTTTGCGGAATCGGCCCTGCAATCGCCGGCCACCCTACCTTTGCTTTGGCCGGGCGTTGAATCCCAGCGCGCCGAGTACCTTCACCGCACCACTCTTGCCCCCTTCGAAATCGCCAGAGGCTAGCCGCGCACCCGTGGCGAACTCATAGGCGGTGCCGAGGATCGCCTTTGGTGGATAAAGACGGTCTTCCCAGGCCAATTCATAGGTCGTGGTCGGCGCAAAGCCGTGCTCGGCGAAAAACCGGTCAGGCCCCAGCCGGTCGTAGTCCTCTATCGCGCGCAAGATATGCGCGCGCGTCACGCGATCCCAGGTAATCATTGCATTGTCCTCCCTCAGGCAGACTTCACCTCACCGCCGTCCATGCGCAGCGTCGAGCCGGTCATCCAGCGTGCCGCCGGCGAGACGAGGAAGGCCATCAGTTCGGCGATCTCCTCCGGGTCTCTATATCGGGCGATGCCGGCTTCTTTCGGAAAATTCGCCGCCGCATCCTTGACGCTCATCGTGTGCAGCGGTGCCCAGTGCTCGAGATAGGAGCGTCGCCGGCCGGTCATCACCGGTCCCGGCAACACGCTGTTGACCTGCACGCCATCGGCAATGTGAAGGCTTGTGAAGGTTCCGCCTGGACGTTGCTTTTCGCCGACCATACGCGCGGTCACAGACGCCGCTGGTGCAGCATGGCCGCCTGTGGCAACTGGGCAAAGCAGGCCACGCACCGGCACAGGCACAAGGATGATGACCACAACTAAATCGAGCGAGGCGCGGCGCGCCTCGCTCGATTGGTAGGTCGGATCAAGGGGCTACCTCGATACGGCCCTTCATGTTGGGATGGAAGCGGCAGAAATAGTCGACCGCTCCCGCCGCCTTCAGCGTGACCTTGCCCTTCGACTTTGCCGGGATCATCACATCCCAGCCGCCTTTGACCGTGGCGGTGTGGGCGAGAATATCGTTGTTCGTCCACTCGATCGTATCGCCGACCTTGGCCTGAATGCTTGCCGGCGAGAAGACCAGCTTGTCGATCGTCACCTCGATCGTGGTCGAAAGCGCCGGCGAAGCGATGAGCGTCAGCGCCATGGCAAGAAGCAGCGGCCTCATTTCAGCATGCCGGCGACATGTTCGGCATGCTGCTCATGTCCCTGGAAGATCTTGAGACCAGTCTCCAGCAGGCTCTTCAGTTCGGCATTGCTGGCCGATGGGATTAGTAGGGTTTCGAGCGCGCCGTTGACCTGCTTGTGATAGGCGACTTCGTTGTCTATATAGGCCTTGTCGAAGGCAGCACCTTTCAACTTCGCCAGCTTGGCGCGTTCTTCCTCCGCCGCCTTGGCCAGCGCCTTGCTGGTGTCATTGTCCTCGGGCGTGACCTTCAGCTTCTTCACCAGATCGAGCGCCTGCTTGTTCACCGCCTCATGGTCGCGCGCCATGTCCTTGGCGAAGTCGACGACCGCCTTGTTCTTGGACTTCTTGATGGCCAGCTTGGCCGCTTCGATGTCGATCGCGTCGGCCGTATAGGCGATGTGGGCGATCTGCGGGTCGGTGGGCTTTTCGGCGGCTAGCGCCAGCGGCGCGGTGCTGACGAAGAAAAGGGCTGCGAGGGCGGCGGTCGGTCGCATGAACATGATATCTCCTTCGCCCGGCGCGCATGGCCCTGGGCTCATCCGGTGTTGACTGCCATTGGATGCGGGCGAGAACGAAATGTTCCCGGGAAAAGACCGAAATCAGTGCTCGAATCCGAGCCCTGTCATCACCGCCTGCGTCAGCCGATCGCAGCGCCGGCCGGCGAAGGGGAAGGCGTCGAGCAGCACCGGGCCGATCTCGTCATCGAGCGCCTTGCGCACCAGGGCACGCGCCCGGTGCAGCCTCGTCTTCACCGTTTCCTGCCGGATACCCAAAAGCTCGGCGGTTTCCTCGATGCTCAGGCCCTCGATGACACGGGCTACGAAGACGGTGCGATAGACATCGGGAAGGCTGTCGGTCGCCCGTTCGACAAGTCCCAGAATCTGCCGCTGCGCCATCGTCCGCTCCGGATCGTCACCTGGATTCAAGTCGTTTTGGTTCAAGGGAAACCGGATGATCTGCGCCTCCGTGTTTTCGGGCATCGCTACGACGCGCTTGCGCTTGCGCTTGCGCAGCCGGCCGAGCGCTTCGTTGATGACGATGCGTGACAGCCAGGTGGAAAGCGAAGCCTCGCCGCGAAAGGCGCCGAGATTGGCGAAGGCGCGCATATAGGTCTCCTGCACGACGTCTTCGGCCTCGGCGTCGTTGCGCACGACGCTGCGCGCGATGCGGTAGAGCCGCTGGTTGTGCGTCTTGATGATAGTGCGGAACGCACCCGGATCGCTCGCAAGCGCCCGTCTGACCAATGCCATGTCGCCGGCCCTGGCCGCACCGATTTCGGCGGCTTCAATAGCAGGCTGTCTCATCTCGCCCCGATCTCCCGGCAACGTTACATCCGCGATTGGATGCGCCTGCCGACAAAAGGTTCCCGAGTGGGTAGCACTGGCAATGCTACTTCTTCGACCGAGGCATGTCTGCCGGTCGGAATCTTGCGCCGATCAGCCTGTCACCCGGCCGCGGCTGCCGCTGCCAGCCCGCGCAGAATATCGGCCTTGAGGTCCTCGACATCTTCCAGCCCGACTTGCAGCCGGATCAGCGAGCCGGCATACGAACCCCTGGCAAGTATGCGGTCGCCGAGGAAGACCGGAACGGCGAGGCTCTCATAGCCGCCCCAGGAATAGCCGAGACCGAAGATCTTGAGCGCATCGAGGAAGGCATGCTGCGCCTTCTGCCCGCCGCCGTTGAGCACGATCGAGAAAATGCCGCTGGAGCCGCAGAAATCGCGCTTCCAGAGCGCATGGTCGGGATGGCTTTCCAGAGCCGGGTGCAGCACCTGCCCGACGCCGGGCTGCTCTTCCAGCCAGCCCGCGATCTCGAGCGCGCTCTTGCGGTGATGCTCAAGCCGCACTCCCATCGTGCGCAAGCCGCGCAGCACCTGGTAGATGTCGTCGGGTCCCGAACAGCAGCCGAGCGTGCAGAAGCCATCATAAAGCTGCTTCCAATGGGTCTCGTTGGCCGACACCGTGCCGAGCAGCACGTCGGAATGGCCGGCCGGATATTTCGTCGCCGCATGGATCGAGATGTCGACGCCATGGTCGAGCGGCTTGAAATAGAGCGGCGTCGCCCAGGTGTTGTCCATCATCACGATAGCGCCGGCAGCATGCGCAGCCTTGGCGATAGCCGGGATGTCCTGCACCTCGTAGGTGTTCGATCCCGGCGATTCGGTGAACACCACCTTTGTGTTCGGCTTGATCAGCGATGCGATGCCGGCGCCGATGCGCGGCTCGTAGTATTCGACCTCGACGCCGAGCCGCTTCAGCATCGTATCAGCGAAGTGGCGCGTCGGGTGGTAGACGCTGTCGACGATCAACAGGTGGTCGCCGGCGGCAAGGAAGGTGAGTAGCGGTATCGTCACCGCCGCCAGCCCGGAAGGCACCGCGATCGTGCCGGCCGAGCCTTCCAGCGCATCGACGGCGAGCGTCAGCGCGTCCATCGTCGGTGTGCCGCGCGTGCCGTAAGTGTATTTCTGGCTGCGCCCGGCCATCGAAGCGGCATCGGGATAGAGCACCGTCGAGGCATGCACGACCGGCGGGTTGACGAAGCCGAAATAGTCGTGCGGGTTGTTGCCCGAATGGGCAAGCAGCGTGTTGATGCCCATTTCGATGCCGTCTCTAGCCATGGTTCGTCGCCTGTCGAATGATGTCAGCGGACCAGCCATAAAGCGGCGGCAATGCCGGCGCAACCGCGCCGAGCCCGCCAAAAGCCGATCTTCCGCTGGGCCAATGCAAAGGCGCACAAGCCCAGTAAAGCACCGCTATTGCCGCTGCGGATTCTGGCGCCGGACCACCGATTCGCGGCGGCGCAACTTGGCTGATTTGTTCGCATCGCCTGCCGGTTTCATGTGCTCTTGTCCGCAATTCAGGCATTTGCGGCAATTGCTTTTCAAACCTCTCTGGAATCGGTCATTTCCCTTGACCTCACAGGAATAATCGCCTTCGATGCGTTTCGTGAATGGGAGGCAGCGCATCGGCAACCGATGCGGGTCCGGGAGTGGGCCTTGAAGTGGGAGCTGCGTTCACAAACGAAAAAAGATCAAGCGTCGCCTGGCGATAGGGGCGCCTGTAACAGAAAAGGGTCTGTGGGTCATGAAACACATTGCAATCGGCATTCTTGGCGCCGCCGCGCTCGGGTTCATGGCGTCCGCCGCTTCGGCCGGCACGCTCGATACCGTGAAGCAGAAGGGCTTTATCCAGTGCGGCGTCTCGACCGGCCTCGCCGGCTTCTCGGCGCCGGACGACAAGGGTGACTGGAAGGGCATCGACGCGGACTTCTGTCGCGCCGTTGCGGCCGCTGTCTTCGGTGACGGCTCCAAGGTCAAGTTCACGCCGCTCAGCGCCAAGGAGCGTTTCACCGCCCTGCAGTCTGGCGAGATCGACATCCTGTCGCGCAACACCACCTGGACCAGCAACCGCGACAGCGCGCTCGGCCTCGATTTTGTCGGCATCACCTACTATGACGGTCAAGGCTTCATGATCAACGCCAAGAAGCTGCCCGGCGTGAACTCCGCGCTGCAGCTTTCGGGCGCCGCCGTCTGCGTACAGAGCGGCACCACAACCGAGCTCAACCTCGCCGACTACTTCAAGAAGAACAAGATGGAGTACAACCCCGTCGTGTTCGAGAAGCTCGAAGAGGTCAACGCCGCCTATGACGCCGGCCGCTGCGATGCTTACACCACCGATCAGTCCGGCCTCTATGGCATCCGTCTGACGCTCTCCTCGCCGGCCGACCATGTCGTGCTGCCCGAGATCATTTCCAAGGAGCCGCTCGGCCCGGCCGTGCGCCAGGGCGACGACCAGTGGGCGCATATCGCGCGCTGGACGTATTTCGCGCTGCTCAACGCCGAGGAAGCCGGCATCACGCAGGCCAATGTCGACGAGATGAAGACGTCGACCGATCCGAACATCCAGCGCCTTCTCGGCACTGAACCCGACGGCAAATACGGGGCCGATCTCGGCCTCTCCAACGACTTCGTTGTCAACATCGTCAAGGCGGTCGGCAATTACGGCGAAATGTTCGAGCGCAATGTCGGCTCGGGCAGCCCGCTCAAGATCGCGCGCGGCATCAACGCGCTGTGGACCAAGGGCGGCCTGCAATACGGTCCGCCGATCCGCTGATTGAAACGTGATCCGGGAGGCAGATCGTCTGCCTCCCGGTTTCTCTTTCCAGGGGACGGTCCATGGCTTCGCAGGAAATTCTTCGCGGGGAGCCGAGTCGCGGCTCCTTCATCAATGACCCGAGAATACGCAGCCTGTTCTTTCAGACGCTGGTCGTGATCCTTCTCTTTGGCTCGATCTGGTGGATCGTCAACAACGTCATAGAGAACCTTCAGCGCCTGCACATCGCTTCAGGCTTCCAATTCCTCAGAAGCAGGGCCGGCTTCGACATTTCCGACACGCCGATCGCTTATACCTCTGACTCGACCTATTTCCGCGCGCTGGTCGTCGGTTTGCTCAATACGATCATCGTTGCCGTCGCCGGCATCGTGCTTGCGACCATCGTGGGCTTCGCCATCGGTATCGGCCGCCTGTCGCAGAACTGGCTGATCCGCAAGATCTGCACCGTCTATGTCGAGATATTCCGCAACATCCCGCCGCTGCTGGTCATCTTCTTCTGGTATTCCGGCGTGCTGGCCGTGCTGCCGCCGCCACGCGAGAGCATCCACCTGCCTTTCGGCTCCTTCCTCAACCAGCGCGGCTTCTATTTTCCGCGCGCCGTTTGGGGGGATGGCTCCTGGCTGATCGGCGTCGCACTGCTGCTCGCCATTGCAATGGCCTGGTTCGTCGCCCACAGGGCGCGACAGCGGCAGAAGGCGACCGGTCAGCAATTTCCGGTCTTCTGGACATCGGTCACGCTTATCGTCGGCCTGCCGGTGCTGGCCTACCTGCTTAGCGGCATGCCGCTCACGTTCGATTTTCCGAAGCAGTCGACCTTCAACCTGACCGGTGGCTTCTGGGTCAAGCCGGAATTCCTGTCGCTGTTGCTGGCGCTCTCCTTCTACACGGCGGCCTTCATCGCCGAGATCGTGCGCGCCGGCATCAGGGGCGTCAGCAAAGGCCAGAGCGAAGCAGCGGCGGCACTCGGCCTCCGCTCCGGTCCGATCCTGCGGCTTGTGGTCATCCCGCAGGCAATGCGCATCGTCATCCCGCCGCTCACCAGCCAGTATCTCAACTTGACCAAGAACTCCTCGCTGGCGATCGCCATCGGCTATCCGGACCTCACCGCGACCGCCGGCACGGTCCTCAACCAGACCGGCCAGGCGGTGGAGGGCGTGTTCATCATGATGATCGCCTATCTGGTGCTGAGCCTTGTGACGTCCTTTGTCATGAACATCGTCAACGCCAGAATGGCGCTGGTGGAGAGGTAGGGCCATGCAGGAACACGATATGTCTTGGGTGCGCACCGAGATGGCGCTTGCGCAGCCGGCCCCGCCTACCGAACGCGGCGCCTATGCCTGGGTGCGCAAGAATCTGGTCGGTTCGGTCGGCGACACCGTCCTCACAATTCTCGGCATCGCCATCGTGCTGTGGATCCTTCCACAGGTCATCAGCTGGGCTTTCCTCAATGCCCAGTGGACGGGGCCGGACCGCACCGTCTGCACCACCGTCACACAAGGCGGCATCCAGCCCGACGGTTGGACCGGCGCCTGCTGGGCCTTCGTCAACGCCAAGTTCGGCCAGTTCATGTTCGGCACCTATCCGATCGAGGAGCGCTGGCGGCCGATCCTGGTCGCCATCCTGTTCGTGGTGCTGTTGGTGCCGATGCTGATCCCGCGCGTGCCGGGCAAAAGACTGAACGCGATCCTGCTTTTCGCGGGATTGCCGGTCGTCGCCTTCTTCCTGCTGCTCGGCGGTGTGTTCGGCCTGCCGGCTGTCGAGACCGCGCGCTGGGGTGGGTTGCTGGTCACGCTCAGCCTTTCTTTTGTCGGCATTGCGGTGTCGTTGCCGCTCGGTGTGATCCTGGCGCTCGGCCGGCGCTCGAAGATGCCGATCATCAAGGTGCTTAGTGTCATATTTATCGAGACGGTGCGTGGCATCCCGTTGATCGTGGTGCTGTTCTTCGCCAGCGTCATGCTGCCGCTGTTCCTGCCCGTGGGCGTCACCTTCGACAAATATCTGCGTGCGTTGATCGGCGTGTCGCTGTTTGCCGCCGCCTATATGGCCGAAGTGATTCGTGGTGGCCTGCAGGCGATCCCGAAGGGCCAGTATGAGGGCGCCGACTCGCTCGGCCTCGGCTACTGGCAGAAAATGGGCCTGATCGTGCTGCCGCAGGCGCTGAAGCTGGTCATCCCCGGCATCGTCAACACCTTCATCGGCATGTTCAAGGACACCAGCCTGGTGCTGATCATCTCGATGTTCGACCTGCTCGGCGTGGTGAAGCAGAATTTCGCCGATGCCAACTGGGCGACGCCGCAGACCGCGAAGTCCGGCCTGATCTTTGCCGCCTTCGTATTCTGGCTGTTCTGCTTCGGCATGTCGCGCTATTCAATGTACACCGAACGCCGGCTCGACACCGGCTATAAACGATAAAAAGGGAACAGGTTATGGCCACCGAAAACGCCGTCAGCGCGGAAGAAATCAAGGTCAACGCCGCCAAGATGCACATCTCCACTACCGATGTCGCCATCGACATCGTCGGCATGCACAAATGGTATGGCGAGTTCCATGTGCTGAAGGACATCAACCTCAAGGTGATGCGCGGCGAGCGCATCGTCATCTGCGGTCCGTCCGGTTCCGGCAAGTCGACCATGATCCGCTGCATAAATCGGCTGGAGGAGCACCAGAAGGGCAAGATCATTGTCGACGGCAAGGAACTAACCAACGATCTGAAGAAGATCGACGAGGTGCGCCGCGAGGTCGGCATGGTGTTCCAGCATTTCAACCTGTTCCCGCATCTCACCATCCTCGAGAACTGCACGCTGGCGCCGATCTGGGTGCGCAAGATGCCGAAGAAGCAGGCCGAGGAGATCGCCATGCATTTCCTCAAGCGCGTCAAGATCCCGGAGCAGGCCAACAAATATCCGGGCCAGCTCTCGGGCGGTCAGCAGCAGCGTGTGGCGATCGCGCGCTCGCTGTGCATGAACCCGCGCATCATGCTCTTCGACGAGCCGACCTCGGCACTCGATCCGGAGATGATCAAGGAAGTGCTGGAGACGATGGTGGGGCTGGCGGAAGAGGGCATGACCATGCTGTGCGTCACCCATGAGATGGGCTTTGCCCGCAAGGTCGCCAATCGCGTGATCTTCATGGATCAGGGCCAGATCGTCGAGCAGAACACGCCGGCCGAGTTCTTCGATCATCCGCGCCATGAGCGCACGAAGCTCTTCCTGTCGCAGATACTGCACTGAGGCGGAGCCCGGTAACAGGTTGCTCGGAGGTTGCTCGAACCACCCCTCGGCTTCGTCATTCTAGGGCGAAGCAAGGAGCGAAGCGACGCGGCGCAGACCCTAGAATCCATGCTGTGACATCGAGGTGTTGCTGCGGTTCAGAATTCTGCACCGTCGCGCCCTACGGCAGAGGTCACGGCATGGACCCTCGGGTCAAGCCCGAGGATGACGAAGTCACGAACGGGTTCGGCCAATCTCGAGAGCTGCGACAAATGTGGCCGACTTACCGCGCCTGATGCGAAAATTCCTGCGATATCTGGCAATGTTCGTCGCAGCGGTGGTGCTTGCCGCCGCGCTCGGCACGCTGGTGCCGCGCCCGCTCTGGCCAGCCGCCGCCCGAGGCGAGGGGACGCGGCACATATTGGTGCTGAGGAACCCGATCCACACCGACATCGCCGTGCCCCTCGATGATGGCGTGCGCCGGCGCTTTGCCTTTCTCGCCGACGCCGGTCTGCCGATCGAGGCGCCAGGGGCGCGCTACATCGTCTTCGGCTGGGGCGGCCGCGCCTTCTATCTGGAGACCCCGACATGGTCGCAGCTGAAGGCCGCGCCGGTGTTGAAAGCGCTCACTATCGACGCTTCGGTGATGCATGTCGATGTCGCCGGCGCGATCAAGGAGCAGCATCCCGCCGTCGCCGGCTTCGACATCGACGAAGCGCATTTTGCGGCGCTGCTCGACCATATCGCGGCGAGTTTTCGGCAGGGGCCGGGTGGCCCGATGGCGATCGAGAATGCTGGGTATTCAACCTTCGACCGCTTCTACGAAGCCAACGGCCATTTCAACGCCCTGGTCGGCTGCAACACCTGGACGGCGGCTGCGCTGCGCACCGCCGGCCTGCGCACGGGATGGTGGAACCCGCTGCCGGTGACGCTGTGGTGGTCGTTGCGGTTGTATGATTAATGCATGTCGCGCAAAAGTGTGCAGCGGTTTTGCGATAGCGACATGCATGAAAACAAAGGCTAAAGCGCGTCGCCTGAATCCGCTTCAGCGCGACGCGCTTTAGTAGCAATTGGCGAGCGCCTCGTTCCTTCGCCCCGCCTATCCGGTCGTCTGCCGCTCTACCGCCTGACCACCTTCCGCTCCTCCCAGCCATAGAGCCAGTCCAAGTCCGCGACGAGCTTCTCCGCCGGCCGCGTCGCCAGCACCAAGTTGCGGACGATCGCCACCGGTCCCCTGGCATGCCAGGCCAAGCGATTGAGCGCGCCGCGTTTCAGCACTTTTTCGACGCGCGGCCGTCTGAGATTCTCCCAAACCGTCAGGCTCTGCCTTGGATCGCCCGGAAAATCGGCGACCAGATTGGCGAGCATCGAGGCGTCCTCGATCCCCATCGCCGCGCCTTGGGCCGCGAACGGCGTCATGGCATGCGCGGCGTCACCGATCAGCGCGATGCCGTCCGGCGTTGCCCAGCGGCGCTGCTCGACCGTGTGAATGGGGAACGCCGTCCAGGGGCCGGCGAGTGCCACCAGCCTCGACAGTGCCGCCGCCGTGCCTCGGATGGCGCCTGAGAGGATCGCAGGGTCCGCATGACCGGACCAGCCTTCGGCGATGCGCTCGCCCTTGGTGAAGGCCGCAAGGTTGAAGGCGCGGCCCTTGCTCACCGGATAGGCGACCATGTGGAAGCCGGGATGCAGGAAGGTGGTGACGCAGTTTGCGGCGCCGATTTGCGCAAAGGCCTGGCCGGCGGCACTTTCCGCAGGGACCGTCGCGCGCCAGGCGAGCTCACCCGAAAAGCGACTCGCCGCAAAGCCGGCCGTCCTGGCAAGCCCCGCGCGAAGCGAAGACCAGACACCGTCCGCTCCGATCAGCAGGCCGCCCGTGACACTCGTCGTTTTGCCGTCGATCTCGACCGTCGCGGTCACGCTTTGCGGGTCGAGGGCGATGCCGCTCACGCGCGCCCCGGTGACAAGCTCTATATCTGGCCAGTCCGCAGCCGTGGCCATCAGCGCTGCCTGCAGGTCGGCGCGGTGCGCCACCAGATAGGGCGCGCCCCAGCGTTTTTCTCCGGCTTCCCCAAGCGGCACACGCGCCAGCTCGCGCAGGCTTCCCGCGTCCTTCAGCACCACCGCTTGCGGCCGGATCGCGTTGGGCAGCAGGCGGTCGAGCACGCCGAGCCGGCGCAGGATGCGGGTCGCGTTGGGGGAAAGCTGGAGGCCGGCCCCGGCCGCTTCGAGTTGCTTTGCCTGCTCGAACAATTTTACCGGGAAGCCGCGCTCGGCAAAGGCAAGCGCCGCCGTCAGCCCGGCGATGCCAGCCCCGGCGATGACGATTTGCCGGGACCGTGTTTCAGCCATGATCTAGCAGTCGTTCATGATCTGCAGGGTCAGGCGGCCTGGTCGACATAGAGGCAGCCGGCCGGCTGCGTTTCCGTCGCCTTCAGCGACGGCGAATAGCGATAGAGCGTCGAGCAGTAGGGGCAGACCTTCTCATTGTCGTCGCCCATGTCGAGGAACACATGCGGATGGTCGAAAGGCGGATTGGCGCCGGTGCACATGAATTCCTTGACGCCGATCTCGATGACCGGGTGGCCCGCGTCGTTCTGGAAATGGGGAATGCTGCCGCCTGCCATCGTCGTCTCCAATTGGGTTCGGCCAGTGGGTGTGACCAGTCTGCATCTGGAGCATAACAGGTCCGTTTGCAAGATCGATGAAATCAAACTGTCGCAAAAGGCTGGCAGAGGATAAGTTGAGCCGGTTAAGCGCATGGGGCCGGTATCGGAGCGATTCCGTGACGATCATGCGTCACAAAGACATGTTAGAGCGTCGTTGAACGGCAATATGCGGCGCCTCCTAGGGACGGCTGCGGGCAAGAGCGGGAAACCATGAACGAACTGAAGCCTGTGCAGAGCGAGTTCATCACCGTCGAGGCGGCAAGCCCGGACGGCGGCAATCCCGACCGTTTCGTCAACCGCGAGTTCTCCTGGCTGCAATTCAACCGCCGCGTGCTGGAGGAATCGCTGAACGAGCACCACCCGCTGCTCGAACGCGTCCGCTTCCTGTCGATCTCGGCAGCCAATCTCGACGAATTCTTCATGGTCCGCGTCGCCGGCCTTGCCGGCCAGGTGCGGGAGGGCATCGCGCTGAAAAGCCCTGACGGCCGCACGCCCGAGCAGCAGCTCGAGCAATTGCTGCGCGAGGTCGAGCGCCTGCAGGAGGACCAGCAGAAGAGCCTCTCGGCGCTGATGGTCCTGCTCAACAAGGAAGGCATCGAAAGCATCACCCGCGATGCGCTGACCAAGGACGAGAAGGCCTGGCTGGAGGAGCATTTCCAGGAGCAGGTTTTCCCGGTGCTGACGCCGCTGTCGATCGACCCGGCGCATCCGTTTCCGTTCATTCCCAATCTCGGTTTTTCCATCGCCCTGCAGTTGCGCCATCGCAAGAATGGCGAGGAGATGAGCGCGCTGCTGCGCCTGCCGGTGGCGCTCAAGCGTTTCATCCGCCTCCCCGACCGCAAGAACCATGTCCGCTTCATTCCGCTGGAGGAAGTGGTCGGTATCTATATCGGCAAGCTTTTCCCCGGCTACGAGGTCAAGGGCTCCGGCACGTTCCGCATCATCCGCGACAGCGACATCGAGGTCGAGGAAGAGTCGGAAGACCTGGTGCGCCTGTTCGAAACGGCGCTGAAGCGACGCCGGCGCGGCTCGGTGATCCGCATCGAGTTCGACACGCTGATGCCGGCCGCGTTGCGGGACTTCGTCGCCGGCGAGCTCGGCGTCTCGTCGAGCCGCATCAGCGTGCTCACCGGTCCGCTGGCGCTCAACCAGATCTCCGAGATCGTCGCCATTCCGCGCGACGACCTCAAATTCACGCCCTACAATCCGCGCTTTCCCGAGCGCATCCGCGAGCATGGCGGCGACTGCTTCGCCGCCATCCGCGAGAAGGACATCGTCGTCCATCATCCATACGAGTCCTTCGACGTGGTGGTGCAGTTCCTGCGCCAGGCCGCCGCCGACCCGGAAGTGGTGGCGATCAAGCAGACGCTCTACCGCACCTCCAACGACAGCCCGATCGTGCGCGCTCTGATCGACGCCGCCGAGGCCGGCAAGTCGGTCACGGCACTTGTCGAGCTCAAGGCGCGCTTTGACGAGGAAGCCAACATCCGCTGGGCGCGCGACCTCGAACGCGCCGGCGTGCAGGTCGTGTTCGGCTTCCTGGAGCTGAAGACCCACGCCAAGATGTCTTTGATCGTGCGCCGCGAGGATGGCCGGCTGCGCAACTATGTGCATCTCGGCACCGGCAACTACCACCCGGTTACCGCCCGCATCTACACCGACCTGTCCTTCTTCACCACCGACCCGACGATCGCGCGCGATGTCGCGCAGCTCTTCAATTTCATCACCGGCTATGCCGAGCCCGCCGAGGAGATGCGCCTTGCCGTATCGCCCTTCACGCTGCGCAACCGCATCCTGAAACACATCTCGGACGAGATCGTCCATGCCCGCGAAGGCCGACCGGCGCGCATTTGGATGAAGATGAACGCGCTGGTCGATCCGACCATCATCGACGCGCTTTACGACGCCAGCCGCGCCGGCGTTGAGGTCGACCTCGTCGTGCGCGGCATCTGTTGTCTGCGGCCGCAGGTGCCGGGTCTTTCCGAGAATATCAGGGTGAAATCGATCGTCGGCCGCTTCCTCGAGCACAGCCGCATCTTCTGCTTCGGCAACGGCCACGGCCTGCCGTCGGACGAGGCGGTCGTCTACATCTCGTCGGCCGACATGATGCCGCGCAATCTCGACCGCCGCGTCGAGACCCTGGTGCCCATCACCAATCCAACTGTGCATGAACAGGTGCTTGGCCAGATCATGCTGGGCAACATCATGGACAACCAGCAAAGTTTCGACGTATTGGCTGACGGCACCTCCCGGCGCGTTGTGCTGGAGGAAGGCGAAGAACCGTTCAACGCGCAGGAATATTTCATGACCAATCCGAGCCTCTCCGGACGGGGCGACGCGCTGAAATCGCATGCGCCCAAGCGCATCGCCCAGTTCAAGCGCCGCAAGAAGAACGGCGCCGCGTGATTGCAGTTTCCCAGGGCCGGCTTCAGGACCGGCGGCCGCTGTCGATCATCGACATCGGATCGAACTCGATCCGCCTCGTCGTCTATGAGGGGCTGGCACGCTCGCCCACGCTTCTGTTCAACGAAAAGATGCTGGCCGGCCTCGGCCGCGGCATCGTTTCGACGGGCAAGCTCGACCCCGAGGCGGTGACGCGGTCGATGGAGGAATTCCGCCGTTTTCGCGCGCTTTCCGATCAAGCCGGCGCCGAGCATATGTATGTGCTGGCCACCGCGGCGGCGCGCGAGGCAGGCAACGGCCCCGATTTCATCCATCGCGCCGAGGACGTTCTGAAAACCGAGATCCGCGTGCTCACCGGTCGTCAGGAAGCCTATTATTCAGCGCTCGGCGTCATTTCCGGCTTCCATCCGGCCAACGGCATCGCCGGCGACCTTGGCGGCGGCAGCCTCGAACTGATCGACATCAATCGCGAAACGATCGGCGAGGGCATCACGCTGCCGCTCGGCGGCCTGCGCCTGCAGGATATGGCGAAGAACTCGCTCGTCCAGGCGCAGAAGATCGCGCGCCAGGAACTGGCGCGGGCAAAGCTGCTCAAGGGCGGGCAGGGCAGGGTCTTCTACGCCGTCGGCGGCACCTGGCGAAACCTCGCCAGGCTGCACATGGAGATGACCAACTACCCGCTTGGCGTCATGCACAACTACGAGATTTCGGCCGATAGCGCGCAGGCTTTCCTGAAGCAAGTGGCCAAGGGCGAGGTCGAGAAGGTGAGGGGCATCGAGGGCGTCTCCAAGAACCGCCGCTCGCTGCTACCCTACGGCGCAGTCGTGCTGCAGGAGATCATGACGGCGATGCAGCCCTCGAAGATCGTCGTTTCGGCGCAAGGCGTGCGCGAGGGGTTCCTCTATTCGCTGCTCGACGCCGAGGAACAGAAATCCGATCCGCTGATCTCGGCCGCGGAGGAACTGGCGCTCTTACGCTCGCGCTCGGTGCACCATGCGCATGACCTGGTCGAATGGACCGGCAAGGCGTTCAAGGCCTTCGGCATCGACGAGACGGAGGACGAGGCGCGCTACCGCCACGCCGCCTGCCTGCTCGCCGATATCGGCTGGCGCGCGCATCCCGAATATCGCGGCAGGCAGTCGCTCAACATCATCGCGCACGCTTCCTTCATCGGCGTCGACCATCCGGGCCGTGCCTATCTGGCCCTGGCCAACGCATACCGCCATGACGGCATCTTCAACGACGGCATCGCGCCGGAGATCAAGGCGCTGGCGCCGCCCAGGCTGCTCGAGCGCGCCCGCGTCCTGGCGGCGATGATGCGCGTGGTCTATCTGCTCACCGCGGCGATGCCTGGCGTAATGCCGCGGCTGAAATGGGAAAGCCGCGGCAACGGCGCGCTGGCCCTGGTGCTGCCGGCCTCGCTTTCCGACCTCTATGGTGAGCGCCCAGCCGGCCGGCTGGCGCAACTGGCACGTATCACCAACCGCCGCCTCGTGCTGGCGGTCGAGGGCGGGCCGAGCGTTTCGGTGAAATAACGGATCAGGTGACGTCGGCGCCGATCCCGAACCCACGCCCGTCAGCCGACCATGCGCCGGCGCCGGCCATGGCGAGCGCCAGGAAGCCGCCGGCAATGGCGACGTCCTTCATCAGCATCTGCTGGTGTAGGAAGGCGAGGGTCGCATCTCCACCGCCTTGGCCGTAATGGCCGATGAAACCTGCAACCACACAGAAGGCGGCAAGCAAAAGCGCCACGATCCGCGTCTGGAAACCGACAAGGATCAAAAGCCCGGCAATCAGCTCGAACAGGCCTGTGCCCCAGGCGGCCAAGGTCGGAAGCGGCAGGCCGAGGCCCGTGAAATAGCTGATCGTGCCGCCGATATTGGTGAGCGCCTGGAAGCCCGACGGCACAAAGAGCGCGGCCAACAGAAGCCGTGAGACCAGAAGCAACGCGTTGCGAAACATGGCCAACTCCCTTGCCGGCGTATGAGGCCGGCTGCCGCTGCAGTCTACGCCTGCAACGAAAAAGCGGCGCGGAAAATTCCGCGCCGCTTGCGTTTAGGGCTTGGGAGGGGAGCAATTCCAGGAAAAGTGTGAAGCGGTTTTCCGTCTGGAATTGCGTCAAACAACAGTGCCTCAGGCGCGCTTTGCGTCGATCGAATAAGCGCCGGCGCCGGACGAGGCGAGCAGCAGGAAACCGCCGGTGATGGCGAGGTTCTTCATGAAATGGATCATCTGGTTCTGATCGGCCCAACCGGTGTGGGCGACAAGAGCGGTCGCAATGGTGAAGATCGCAAGCACCCAAGCGGCGATCCGGGTCTGGAAACCGAGGAGGACAGCGAGCCCGCCAAGCAATTCGATCAGGCCGACGACAACGGCCGTCACGGTCGGCACCGGCAGACCCATCGCGCCGAAATAGCCGGCGGTGCCGGAAATGGCGGTGAGCTTGCCGAAGCCGGAAAGCAGGAAGATGGCCGCGAGCAGGATGCGGCCGAGCAGGATCGTCGTGGAGCTGTTGGACTGGGCGCCGGTACCGGCGATGGAAGAGTTGATGGACATGGCGGTTCTCCGAATGGGTTGAATACCCAGTCAGATAGACGATGTGGACTGTTCACTAAAAGCCGCCTATGTGGTGACACATTGTTCACAGAAAGATGTTTCGACATTTGCCCGGGCGGGCGCGAAAATCATGTCGGCGGATTGGTTGGAGGGAGTAAACTGTGCTGCCGCAAAATCCCTATCGCTTCGTCATCCACGGGGGAAGCAAGGAGCGAAGCGACGCGGCGCAGACCCGAGGATCCATTCCGTGACTTCAAAGCAGCCGCCGCGGTGGAGATTCTGCTCATGGATTCCAGGGTCTCCGCGACGGAGCCTTGCTTCTGCTTCGCCCTGGAATGACAACATCGGTTGCGGCAGCCTGCAACTGTCGAATGGGGGAGCTGTGCTTACCCCGGATGCGTCATGTCCTCCGGCCGCACCAGCCGATCGTAATCGGCTTCGCTGACCAAGCCGGTGGCCAAGGCCTCCTCGCGCAAGGTCGTGCCGTTCTTGTGCGCGGTCTTGGCGATCTTGGCGGCGTTGTCGTAGCCAATGGTCGGCGCCAGCGCCGTCACCAGCATCAGCGAGCGCTCGAGTGCTGCCTTGATGTTGTCCTCGCGTGCCTCGATGCCGATCACGCAATTGTCGGTGAAGGAGACGGAAGCGTCGGCAAGCAGCTGCACCGACTGCAGGAAGTTGTAGGCCATCAGCGGATTGTAGACATTGAGCTCGAAATGGCCCTGGCTGCCGGCGAAGGTGAGCGCTGCATTGTTGCCGAACACCTGCACGCAGACCTGTGTCAGCGCCTCGCACTGGGTCGGGTTGACCTTGCCGGGCATGATCGAGGAACCCGGCTCGTTTTCCGGAAGCGACAGCTCGCCGAGGCCCGAGCGCGGGCCGGAGCCGAGCAGGCGGATGTCGTTGGCGATCTTGAACAGCGCCGCCGCCGCCGCGTTGATCGCGCCATGCGAGAATACCATGGAATCGTGTGCCGCGAGCGCCTCGAACTTGTTCGGTGCGGTCACGAAAGAAATGCCGGTGATCGAAGCGATGCGGTCCGCCACCTTTTCCGCGAAGCCGACCGGCGCGTTGAGGCCGGTGCCGACGGCGGTGCCGCCCTGGGCCAGCTCCTGCAGCCCGGGCAGCGTCTGCTCGATGCGCTTGATCGAGGAGGCAACCTGCGCGGCATAGCCGGAAAATTCCTGGCCAAGGGTCAGCGGCGTGGCGTCCTGCGTGTGCGTGCGGCCGATCTTGATGATGTGATTGAAGGCGCGGGCCTTGGCGTCGAGCGCCTTGTGCAGATGATGCAGCGCAGGGATCAGGTGATGCACGACCCGCTCGGCGCAGGCGATGTGCATGGCCGTCGGATAGGTGTCGTTCGACGACTGGCTCATGTTGACGTGGTCGTTCGGGTGCACCGGCTTCTTCGAACCCATGACACCGCCGAGCATCTCGATCGCCCGGTTGGAGATCACCTCGTTGGCGTTCATGTTGGACTGCGTGCCCGAACCCGTCTGCCACACGACCAGCGGAAAGTGCTCGTCGAGCTTGCCGTCGATCACTTCCTGCGCAGCGTCGACGATCGCCTTGCCGATGGCCGGATCGAGCCGTTTCATCTCCATGTTCACTTCCGCCGCGGCACGCTTGACGATGCCGAGCGCGCGCACGATCGAGGCCGGCTGCTTTTCCCAGCCGATCTTGAAATTGCCCAGCGAACGCTGCGCCTGCGCGCCCCAGTAGCGGTCGGCCGCGACCTCAATGGGGCCGAACGTATCGGTTTCGGTTCTGGTCTTTTCAGCGCTCACGGCAAGTCTCCGTCTGTCGATTTGGGCAAGGGCGTATCGCGTTGCACAAACCGCATCAAGCGGAGATTGCGGGCGGGGAAGATGCAAATCGGTTGAAGGGCGCGCCTCTTCCTTCTCGCTCTGGGCGAGACGGCGGTGACGGCCAATCTCCCCCTCGTGGGAGATGCCCGGCAGGTCAGAGGGGGGCGCGAAGGATCACGGCGTTTGGAAATCCTTCGGGCTGTTTCGAACAGGAGCGAAGGGCTGGCGGGACAGCACCCTCTCTGGCCTGCCCGCCATCTCCCCCACAAGGGGGGAGATCAGCACCCCAGCGGCGGCCCGACAATATCGATGCCGTTCTTGGCGCACAGGCTCGTCAACACCTCAATCATCTCCGGCGTCGGCGCTGCCGCCGGCGGCAGTTCGGCTCGCTCCGCAGGGCGACTAGCCTTGCGCACCATCGTCTCGAAATCCGAACCGCGCGTGACGGTGAGCGTATGGGCGCCTTCGAGAGACTCGACCTTGTAAGTGTGCGGCAGGCCTTTCGGAGCGAGCACCGTTTCGCCGGCGCCGGCAAGCCGCTCGCGGCCGTCGACGACAAAACGTATCCGGCCTTCGAGGATATGAAACACCTCGTCCTCATTGCGGTGCACGTGCAGCGGCGCGGAATCGCCGTAGGGCTGGCGGTGCTCGATGATGCAGATGCCGTCCTCGCCGTCGGCCGACGAAACCTGGATGGCAACGAGCGTGTTGTTGAACCAGAGGAGTTCCTTGCCTGCGATCGTCGTGTTGATCATTGTCATCATTGCTCTCCCTTGTTGAGTGCCGACAAAGCGGCTTCGACGGCGACCTAAGCAAGGACGAGCCGGTGATGGAAATCGAATGATCGTATGGGGCGGATTGATGCGATGAATTTGAACGCGCTCGACCTCAATCTGGTGAGGGTGCTCGACGCGCTGCTGCGCGAGAAGAGCGTGACGCGCGCCGGCGAGCAGATCGGCCTCAGCCAGCCGGCTGTGAGCGCCGCGCTCAACCGCCTGCGCCATGCGCTCAACGACCAGCTCTTCGTGCGCCGCGGCAACGACATGGTGCCGACGCCTCGCGCCGAAAGCCTGGCGGAGCCGGTGCGCGCGGCGTTGCGCGAGATCGAGCGCGCCTTTCAGCCGGCGACCGATTTCGATCCGGCAAGGCTGGAACGGACCTTCACCTTCATGGGCGCGGATTTCTTCTCAATGCTGCTTATGCCGCCCTTCGCCGCGCGCATTGCGGCGGTGGCGCCCGGCGTATCGTTCCGTTTCCTCGACAGCGCCATCGGCGACGTCTCGAAGCTGTTGCAGGACGATCGGATCGACCTTGCGCTGGAGCGCCCGCTGGAGGTCGCGGAGTGGGTCTCAAGCGTGGCGCTGTTCGGCTCGCCTTTCGCCATTGTCGCGGCGAAGGACAACGCCGCGCTCGGCCAGGCCGGCATCGCCGAGGGCGAAGAGGTGCCACTCGACCTCTTCTGCGCGCTGCCGCATGCGCTGCGCTCCATCGATGGATCGATGTCGGGCTTCACCGACGATGCGCTGGGCAGGATGGGCCGGGCGCGCCGCGTCATGCTTGCTTTGCCGCACTTCCAGGCCGTCGCGCTGGCCGTGGCGAACGGGCCTTATCTGGCCGCGGTTCCAACGCAGTTCGCTGTAGCGGCGGCAAAATCCCTGCCGATCGGCATCTATCGGGCGCCGATCCCGATACCATCGCCGGCGGTCAGAATGTACTGGCACGCCCGCCGCGATGATGAGCCACCGCATCGCTGGATCCGCGAGCAGATACTCGATGAGGTGGGAACGCTCGGCTTCAAGGACTGGGACGGCACCGCAAGTGCTCTCCCGGGGGTATAGCTGCCGTTGGAGCGGGAGTGCAGCGCCGAGCAACGCGGACGGTCAAGCGCGGGAGCGATCGCCGGTATGAACCTTATCCGGCCGAGGCTAACCCGACCGGCGCGGGCTGGCGCAGGCCCAGCCGGCCCGCGACGAAATCCTTGACCTGGCGCACGGCCTGTTCGCGCGTGACGCTGCCCGGCTGCAGGCCGAGCCTGAGCCATAGGCCGTCGATCAAAGCGGTGACGCCAAGCACGATCTCCTCCGCCAGTTCCGGCGAAGCGAGGCCGCGCAGGCCGGACAACAGGTTCGAGCGCATGCGCGCGTGGATGACTTTCTGGATGCGCGCCAGCTTCTCGTCGCGCGGCACCTCGGCGCAGAGTGACAGCCAGGCATGGCAGAGCGGCGGCAGGAACAAATGCTCCTCGAAATTGCCCTCGATCACCGCGTCCAGCCGTTCCATCGGCGTCCGCGCTCGCTGAAGCCGGGCCACCACGGCGTGACAAAGCACGGCGTTGGCTTCGCGCATGGCGTGCTCGAACAGCTCCTGCTTGTTGCGGAAATAATGCAGCACAATGCCCTTCGAGGCGCCGGCCTGGGCCGCGACCTTTTCCAGCGTCGCGCCGGCGATGCCTTCTCGCTCCAGAACGGCGAAAGCCGCCTGCCGCAATTCCTTGCGGCGTATGTCGCTGAGACGCGTGAGTTTCACCGGGTCGATCCTCGCATGACGAATCTATGTTGACATTTTCGTCCGTTCAGATCAACAATTGACCAATGGGACAATAACATGACCAAATGGTCAATGGCCGATACGAGGAGAACCGGAATGTTGCGCATGCTTGCGAATGGCGTCTGTGTCGCGGCGCTGATGCTGGCTTCCCAGGTGGCTGGCGCCGCCGAGGCCGAAGGCTGCAAAGCGGTTCGCATGGCCGAGCCCGGCTGGAACGATCTCGCCTTCACCACCGGCGTGGCCAAGGTGCTGCTCCAGGCGCTCGGCTACGAGCCGCAAAGCGAAGTGCTCGGCATCAACGTCATCTATGAAGGTATGAAGAACAAGGACCTCGACCTGTTCCTCGGCTACTGGGATCCGGCGATGGTCACCTATTACGAGCCCTACAAGAAGGACGGCTCGATCGAGAATGTGCGCGTCAACCTGGTCGGCGCCAAATACACTTTCGCCGTGCCGACCTATGTCTGGGATGCCGGCGTCAAGGACCTGTCGGACCTGCACAAGTTCGCCGACAAGTTCGGCAAGAAGATGTATGGCATCGAGCCCGGATCCAATCAGCTCATGATGGACGCCATTGCCGATCCGCAATACGGCCTCGACGGCTGGCAGGTGGTGGAATCGAGCGAGGCCGGCATGCTCTCGGAGGTCGGCTACGAGATCAAGGAGAAGCAGTTCATCGTCTTCCAGGGCTGGGCGCCGCATCCGATGAACACGATGTACGACTTCAAATATCTGACCGGCGGCGACAAGTTCTTCGGCCCGAATTTCGGCGCCGCCACCGTGACCACCCAGGTGCGCAAGGGTTTCCTGCAGGAATGTCCCAACGTCGCAAAGTTTCTGAAGAACCTTGCCTTCGACATCGACATGGAAAATGTCGGCATGGGCTACCTCATCAATGACGGCATGAAGCCGGAGGACGGGGCGCTGAAGTCGATCGCCTTGCACAGGGATCGCCTCGATGCGTGGCTGGCCGGCGTCACCACCTTCGATGGCAAGCCCGGCCTTGCCGCGGTCAAGGAAAAGCTCGGACTGTGAGGCCGGCGCGATCGGAGTCTGAGGAGCGGGAGGTAGAGCAGGCCGCCTGGGCCGGGCGCAAGCGCATCGCCGAGGTCGGCGGTCTCGACCTTGCCTATGTCGAGATCGCCGGTTCGGAGCCGCCGCTTGTCCTTGTGCATGGCTTCACCGACACCAGCCGTAGCTTCTCGCTGCTGGCGCCGCATCTTCCCGGCCGCCGGCTTATCATGCCGGACCTGCGTGGCCACGGCGGCTCGCAGGCGGGCGAGGGCTGCGGCGTCGCCGATTTCGCCGACGACATTGCCGGGCTGATCCGGCGCCTGCGGCTCGACCGGCCGGTCGTCGTCGGGCATTCGCTGGGTGGCATGGTGTCGATCGCGCTGGCCGCTCGGCATCCGGAACTGGTCGGTGGGCTGGTGATCGTGGCCAGCACGCTGAGGCCCGATTTCGGATCGCATCACCAACTGATCGATGGCGTGGCAGCGCTTCGTGATCCGATCTCGCCGTCCGATCCTTTCTATGACTGGTGGCATGCCTGCCGGCCAGGTGTGCCGCGGGCCTTTCTCGCCGGCCTCGCGAAGGACGCGTCCGCGATTCCCGCGGCGCGCTGGCGCGCCATTCTCGAAGAAGTCCGCCGCACCGATCTGACCGCCGCGGCGCGGGCCGTGCAGGTCCCGACACTGATCATCGCCGGCGGGCGCGACCCGCTCTTCGGCGCGGCGCACCAGCACACACTGACCGGGGCGCTGGCCGGATCGCGCCTGGTGTGGGCACAAGATTGCGGTCACAACCCGCATTGGGAAGACCCGGCCTTTGTCGCCGAGGCAATAGCGGGCATGCCGCCGGCCGCATGACTATCTCAGCAGCGAACGGGCCGTAGGCGTCAGACGCAACGTCTCTGCCGGCTTTGTGGAAGCGGCTTGCAAGGCTTCATGGATCGCCCGCCATGCCGGCGAAGCGGCGAGGGCGGCCCGACGGCCGGCGTGGGCATCGCCATCGTCGAACCCTGCGACGATGACGAAGACGTTTCAGCGGCACGCACGGGTAAACGCGGAAAGGTGTTTTCGGCATGCTCGCTGACGAAGGCGCCGAGCAGCCGGGTGCCATTTGCCGCGAGCAGCGGGACCGCCTCCGCCTCGAAACGCCCGGCAAAACCGGCCTCGGCGCCTCGCTGCAAATGATGAATCGAAATCTCAACAAAACCAGGCAAACGCCTTCCGCCGTTCATACTTTCAGCTTCGGCGGCTGTCGGCCGCTGTAAGTCTGAGAGGTCGAACTCCGCACCCCGCCATGCCGGTTTGAGCAACAACACGTTGTCGGAATCGATCATCGTCGCATTGGCGGCATCTCGATGCGCCGCCCAGACGGGGCCGCCATAGAAGGCGCTCAGCGCGTCCTTTCTCGTCTCCATATCCTCGAAACCGCGCAGCCAGACGAACATGTCGGGGCGGTCGAGATCGCGGAACTGGCCGATGACGGTCATGCCGTCGCTTCCTGCGTTTCGACGAACTCCCGATCGAACAGCGCGATCAGCGTTTCGCGCTGCCCGGGCTTCAGCGTGTATTGCCGAAGCTCGACGACGGGTGAGGCAAGGCGGGAAGGTCGGTTCATGGTCAGAAACTCAAAACAGGGTGATCATCCTGTTTTATAAACAGACCGGTTGTCCTGTTTTGTCAATCTGGTATCGTGGTTTTTCCCTTCTCCCGTTGCGGGAGAAGGTGGATCGGCGCGCAGCGCCGAGACGGATGAGGGATGTTCCAGCGGAGTGAGACGCTGGCTTTCCCCGGGGCACCCCTTATCCGCCCTCACTTCGTTCAGGTACCATCTCCAACAAGCGGAGATGGGGAGATCGCCATGGCGATACGCAAGAAACGCACAAACGACCCGGAAGGCATGCGCCGGCGCGTCCTCGACGTGGCGGAGGACTCCTTCCAGGCGCGCGGCTATCACGCCTCGAGCCTCGGCGATCTGATGGCCGCGGCCGGCGTCACCGGCGGCGCGCTGCATCACCATTTCCCGACCAAGAAGGCGCTGGCGCTGGCGGTGATCGAGGAACGGGTGGCGGCGGCGGTCCAGGAGACCTGGATCGATCCGGTGCTGGCGGCATCCTCGGCCCGCGAAGGCGTGCGGGCCGTGTTCGAGGCGGTGGCTGCGGAGCTGCAGCAACAGGGCTATGTGCGCGGCTGCCCGCTCAACAACCTGGCGCACGAGCTGTCGCTGGCCGACGATGAATTCCGCCTGGCGCTCGCCAGGATCTTCGCCGGCTGGCGAAGGGCGATCGCCGATAAGATCCGGGCCGACCAGCTGGACAGCGGAAAGGGCGGGACCGATCCCGATCGCTTCGCCGCGCTTGCGGTGGCTGCTTATTCCGGCGCCATGTCGATGGCCAAGACGTCACAGGATGCAGGGGTGCTGCGGGAGTGTCTGAGGGCGCTGGAAGGTTTCGAGCCATCGCAGAGCGGGTTGACGGCAAAGCGGCGGCGTCGCGTGTTGCCGCGGCGGATGATCGGTTGATGCCGGCGGGGCACAGGCGTGAAGGATCGCGTCGTTTGACAATTACACCTCACTCCCTCAACGGCTTGATCGTCTCGAATCCCACCTCGCTCTGCGCGCTCGTCCCCTCATCGTACCGCCGTGCCAGCACCGCCTGCAGGTCGGGCGAGTAGAGCGCCGTGAACGTGTCGATCACGTTGCCCGTATCGCCGGTGATCGTTTCGCCGACGACGAGCACGTTGTATTTGCAGTCGCCGAGCTTGTAGGTGTCCTTGCCCTTGACGGCCAAAGCCAGTGTCTCGGTGCCCTTCGGCGCCTTTTTTGAAGACAGTCGCACGAATTCGGTCTTGCTCTTGGCGCCCGCTTTCAGCGGGAACAGCTTCTTGAGGTCGCCGAGCGGGATCATCGACAGCCGTCCGGTGTCACTGTCGCGGAACACTTCGATCAGCCCGGCATAGAGATACTGCGTCTGCGGCGAGTCCGATTCATACTTGTTGGCGACCGCGACCATGCCGCCGGACGCCGGCCGGAATTCGCTGCGGATGCCGGCCTTTTCGAGCGCGAAGCCGGCTTTGGCGGTTTTTGCGTCCACGCAGTCCGCGGCCTGCGCGGCGCCGGCGAGCATGGCGAACGCCATGCCGGTTATCAGGATTTTCATGCCTTCCTCCGCTGGATGCATGTGCCAAAGCAATGACAGACCCCCGCCGCGCTGTCGACCCAAGAGCTTGTCATGCCTTGGCATGAAAAGTCTCCAGGCGCTGGGCCGGGCATTGAACTGGACGAGGCGGTTCAAGGGTGTTTAATCGGGTGACGATGAATCGCTCTTCGCCAACAACCGTTTCGCGCCGCATCTTCATGGCTCGGTTGGGCGGCCTCGCTGCCGCCGGGGTCTTTCCGCGCGTGGCCTTCGGCCAGACGGGCCGGCGCATCCAGCCGGTCGACGCCACCTTCCTCTTCATCGCCGATATCCATGCCTGCCGCATGGCGAGCGGGCTCAGCCCCAACTGCCTGCAGGAAGGCAAGACCGATGCAGCGCTTCTGCGCAACGTCGCGGCCCTGAACGCCATTGCCGACAAGGAGTGGCCGGCCGAGATCAACGGCGTTTCCACCGGGCTGCATTCGGCCGGCACCCGCATCGGCACGCCGCTCGGCCTCGTCACTGGCGGCGACATCACCGACGATGGCGGCGGCCAGGTCACCGAGCCCAGCGAAGGCACACAGCTTCTGCAGTTCTCCCAGCGCTATCAGGAAGGCGTCGGGCCGGACCGCGTTCACATCCCGGTCTATGTCGGGCTGGGCAACCACGATCTCGACCAGAACGGCTCGCCGCCGCATGTCGACTGGTATCGCCGCGAACTGCGCGACTATGTCGAGGTCAACCATCGCCCCGGCGTGTTCTTCAAGCCGCCGGTGCCGGCGACCGAATATGACGTCGACACCGACTGCTATTCCTGGGACTGGGGTGGCCTGCATCTTATCCAAACGCACCGCTTCGCCGGCGACACCGGCCATGGCGCGCCGAGCAGCCTGCCTTGGCTGAAGCAGGACCTCGCCACCTATGCCGGCGACGGTCGTCCAGTGATCTTGTTCCAGCACTATGGCTGGGACACTTTCTCGATCGAGCGCTGGGATCCGGTGAAACGCACATACGATGACGACGGCTCCGGCCGCCCGCACTGGTGGGGCGAGGCGGACCGCCAGGCGCTGCTGGCCGCGATCAAGGGCTATAATGTCATCGCGGTCTTCCACGGCCACCAGCACGAAGTGCCGATGATCTACCAGCGCGACGGGCTCGATATCGTCAAGCCGAAGGCGGCCTATATGGGCGGCTTCGCGCTGGCGCGCGTGACGGCCGACAAGCTGGACGTGGTGCTGGGCGAAGCGGCCGGCGACCACGGCGAGATGGTCTTCACCAACGCCTTGGCCAAGCAATTCCAGACATGAAAAGGCCGCCTCGCGGCGACCTCCATAGTCCTGTCGTCAAGGCAAACTGCTGAGCGGTCAGAACGCCCTTTTGACCTTGTCCTTCACGTCGCCATAGCCCTTCTGCACCTTGCCGGCGAGCTTGTCGGCAGCGCCTTCGACCTGGGTCCGCCGGTTGCCGGTGGCCTTGCCGGCCGCCTGCTTGACCGAACCCTTCATTTGCTTGGCAAGACCGGCGACCTGATCCCTGTTCACCATGCGCGCATCTCCTGGATGGAGCCTGGATGCGAGAACCGCATCTCGCGTCCAAACGGACGCGGAGTTTTTTGGTTCCGCAAACCGGCGGCGCGACAATGACTTTCGGCTCGAAGGTGAAGCGGTTAGGTTTGCGCCGCAACCAGCATCAAGAGAGGTCAATCTTGGCGGAATTCACCCTCTATATCGGCAACAAGTGCTTTTCGTCCTGGTCGCTCAGGCCATGGGTGGCGATGAAGCACCTGGAGATCCCTTTCGAGGAGGGCTTCGTGCGGCTGCGCACGCCGCAGACGGCCGCCAACCTCGCCAAGGTGTCGCCGACCGGCCTTGTGCCGGTTTTGAATCATAAGGGCAGGATCGTCTGGGAAACGCTTGCCATCCTTGAGTATCTTGCCGATCTCTACCCTGGGAAGAAGCTCTGGCCGGAAGACCTCGGCGCCCGTCAACTGGCACGCTCGGTGGCGACCGAGATGCATTCCGGCTTCCGCGAGGTGCGCTACGGCTGGCCGATGAATCTGCGCCGGCCGAAATCCCATAAGCCGCTCGATGCCGAGGGCGAGGCGCAGCGGACGAGGATCGAAGCGATCTGGCGTCGGTGCCGCGAGCAATATGGTGACGGCGGCCCGTTCCTGTTCGGTCATTTCACCGCGGCCGATGCGATGTATGCGCCGGTGGTGACGCGCTTCGACACCTATGGCGGTGAGCTGGCGCCCGTCACCCGCGCCTATGTCGATGCGGTATTGGCGACGCCCGCGATGCGTCACTGGTATGCGGAAGCCGCCAGGGAGCCCTGGCCGGAGCCCGGGCCGCACGAACAGGATTGAGCGCGGCCGGGTCCGCAAATTGCGTCGACTGCGCTGATGGGGGACTTCAAGCCCTGGCGGCGCGGCCTATGTGAAGAAGCGGGCCGGGCTCCTGGAGATTTCTCATGACCACCGCAAATTCAATACTCACGGGCAAGGTCGCCCTTGTCACCGGCGCTTCGTCCGGCATCGGCGAGGCCACCGCTGTGGCCCTTGCCGCGGCCGGCGCGAAAGTCGCGGTCGCCGCCCGTCGTGCCGATCGCCTCGAGGCACTGGTTGCGCGCATCGAACAGGCGGACGGCAAGGCGCGCGCCATCGAAGCCGACATCGCCAAGGCCGGCGACATCACCGCGATGGTCGACAAGGTCATATCCGAGTGGGGACGGCTCGACATCCTCGTCAACAATGCCGGCGTCATGCTGCTTGCCCCCGCGGCCGAAGCCGATCTCGACGACTGGCGCCAGATGATCGAGCTCAACCTGATCGGGCTGATGGCGACGACCAAGGCGGCGCTGCCGCACTTGAAGGCTTCGAAGGGCCATATCGTCAACGTCTCCTCGGTGGCCGGCCGTGTCGCCAACCCGGGCGCGGCCGGTTACGCGGCGACCAAATTCGGCGTGGTGGCTTTTTCGGAATCGCTGCGCCGGGAGGTCTATGCCGACAAAGTGCGCGTCACCGTCATCGAGCCGGGCCTTGTGCGTACCGAACTCGGCGATCACATCACCAACGCGCAATCCAAGGCCGGCCTCGAACACCGTCTCGCCACGATGGAAGCGCTGACCGCCGAGGATATTGCGAACGCCATTTTCTATGCCGTCAGCCAGCCGCCAAGGGTCAACGTCAACGAGATACTTATCCGTCCGACAGATCAGGAGCGCTGAGCAATAGAAAACGCCTCTCGCGCGTGTTACGGCGCGGGAGGCGCTTTTGCCGTCAACCGTTCTCGATTGCTCGTGAATTGCCGACGGCTTGAGTAGAAACGGCTTGCCATGACATTGGTTCCGCAGCCGACGAATTTTTTTGTCCTTTTTGCGGATAGTCCCAAACGCCCGCCACGATGTGATAGGAATGCTGCAAGGCCAGGGATGCGGACGTCCGCAATTTAATCTGACGCCATGTTGCTTTGTGCGTGGTCATGGCCGAAAGACGCTCTGCCATTTCGGCATCAGCCTCCGGGCAGGAGAAGATTTTGACCGCTATCTTGAATGAATCATGTGGGCAGGCCTTGCCGAAACCGGCAGGCACACGCTGATGGCCGCCAAACGCGTGCCATCAACGCCGATCGCCGCCGATGCGACCATCGCCGACATGGTCGACACCCTTGACAAGCCGATCGAATATGTTCGCCGAGTGCTGGAAAGGCTCGAACGCTGCAAGCGCGCGCATGGCGATGCCCAGGTGCGCGTTGGCGTGCGCGGCCGCGCCGAAGCCCCGAACTACCTGATCGAGTATGTGCGGGAAGACGCCAAGACCCGTCAGCGCACCAGCTATCAGGATGCCGCCTACAGCGGCAGCACGCATCGTGAGCTGGCGCCGCACCACATCGAGGATGCCAGGAACTGGTCGCCCGAGGAAATGAACATCACCGCGGTCTCGGCGCTGATCGGCCGCTTGCGCAACCCCAATGCGCCATCATCGCGCTTTTCTGACGAGGACTGACATGGCCATAAAATTCTCCGCCAAGGACCAGCCGGCAGCTCCGCCCGCCACTGCCAAGCCAGCCAAGCCGGCGGCGAAGCCGGATGCGTCCGCAGAGGTTGCGACCGATCTGTTCAAGTCGTCGGCCGAAGCGCCGGCGCGCAAGACCAGAAAGAAGTAGCGCCCTTGCCGCAGGACGCCGGTCGCACAGCCAGGCCGCTCGGGCTGCCCGGTCAGTCCTTGGTGTCTGTCGACGAGGATGCCGGTACGGTCGACGTATTCGATTGCCAGAGCTGCGGCGCCTGCTGCTCTTATTCGGCCGACTGGCCGCGTTTTTCGACCGAGGATGACGAACAGCTCGACCGCATTCCGGCCGAGCTGGTAGCTGCGGACCAGTCCGGCATGCGCTGCGAGGGCGGCCGATGTTCGGCGCTCACCGGCGAGGTGGGCAAGCACACGGCCTGCGGCATCTATGATCTCCGCCCCGATGTCTGCCGCGCCTGCATGCCGGGCGGTGACGACTGCCTGATGGCGAGGGCAGCGCATGGGCTCGAACTGCCTATCTCCCCGCTTGTGGGAGTTGAGGACTGGTCCGCCTAGCGGACGCGAAGCCAAGTGCTTGGCTTTGCGGAGGACGAAAACCCGGCAGGGCAGAGGGGGGGCGCTGTCCCGTCGGCGTCTCAGCCGAGCTTCGATCGGACATCCGAATAGATTTCAAAGAAAAGGGACTGAGAGGCCGCGTTCCTTCGCGCCCCCTCTGGCCCGCCGGCCATCTCCCCACAGGGAGGAGATCAAGCTCTCCGCCGCTTGCCGACACCCATTCCTCCCGGTACCTTCCCGTCGGGCAGGGCTGCGGAGGAAATCCATGAGCATCGAATTCCTGTTGACGTCGCTGATCATCGTGGCTTCGCCCGGCACCGGCGTCCTCTACACGCTGAGCGCCGGCCTCTCGCGCGGCGCGCGGGCTTCAATTATCGCCGCCTTCGCCTGCACGCTGGGCATCATCCCGCATATGGCGGCCGCGATCACCGGCCTCGCAGCGGTGCTGCATACAAGCGCCATCGCCTTCGAGACGCTGAAATATCTCGGCGTCGCCTATCTGCTCTACATGGCCTGGAACACGTTGAAGGAAAAAGGCGGCCTCCGCATCGATGAGGACGCCGCGCCGCGCTCGACCGCCAGGACCATCACCTCCGGCGTCCTGGTCAACATCCTCAACCCGAAACTGTCGATCTTCTTCTTCGCCTTCCTGCCGCAATTCGTCAGCACCAACGAGCCGCATGCGCTGCCCAAGATGCTGGAGCTCTCCGGCGTCTTCATGCTGATGACCTTCATCGTTTTCGCCATCTATGGCGTGTTCGCGGCGTCGGTGCGCAGCCACATCGTGTCGCGACCGAAAGTGCTGACCTGGATGCGCCGCAGCTTTGCCGCCGCCTTCGTCATGCTCGGAGCCAAGCTGGCGCTGGCCGATCGCTAACGGACGGTCAGCCCTCGGTTTCGGAAGCCTCGTCGCTTCCGGAACCGGCCGCAGCCCGGACCCCGAGCCGCCAGGCAGAAGGCGGGACGCCGATCATCTTCTTGAAGGCGCGGCTGAACGCCGCTTCGGATTCATAGCCGATGTCAGCAGCGATGCTGGCGACGTTGCTGTTGCCGGCGCTGAGCAGTTCCGAGGCGATCTGCATGCGCCATTTGGCGAGATAGTGCATTGGCGGCATGCCGACGATTCTGGTGAAGCGCTCCGCAAGCACGGTGCGCGACAATGCCGACTCCTTCGCCAGCGCATCCACCGTCCAATTGTGAGCCGGCCGGTCGTGGATCAGCGCCAGCGCCTTGCCCAGATGCGGATCGCGCAGGCCCGCCAGCCAACCGGTCTGTTGCGGCGGCAGCGATTCCACATAGCGGCGCAGCACGTCGACGAACATCAGCTCGCTGAGCTTGGTGAGCACTGTTTCGCTGCCGGCCCGCTTGTCAGCCACCTCCGAGACCGCCTGCCTGATGAACTGGCCGAGCCACCCGCCGTCGCCCCTGGCGTCGCCGGCCTTGATGGCCGGCGGCAGCGCTTCGAGCAGCGGATTGAAGGGCAGGGCATCACAGGCGAGATAGCCGCAGATCAGCCTGACCGAGCGCGAGCCGCCGCCGGCGCAGTTGATGTAGAAAGGCATTCGGCCCGCAGTCGCTATGTCGAGCACGTCGGCCGTCGGCGGGTCGGCGCGCAAGTCGGGATGACTCGACATGATGTGCGGGTCGCTTCTGGTGAAGACCACGACTTCGCCGGCTTCCATCGGGATCGGCTCGTCGCCGATGATCCGCGCGAAGCAGTGGCCGGCCGTTACCACATGATAGGAAATCAGGTGATCCGCGCCGGGAAGTACCTTGGGCAATATCGACGACGGCGCGGGCGAATGGACGGCCCACGGGTCGTGGCCTTCGATGTCGAAAAACGTCGCGCCGGTGAGGCGCACCGTTTTCAAAAGGTCAGAAAGAGCATCCCCGGCCATTCCACCCATTTCCCGCAAGCCGCGCGGCAATCCGGCGCGACATCCCTTTCCAGTTCCGGACGAGCTGTCAAGTAAGGCGGACGCCCCGTCATTCCGTTCAATGGCGGAAGCTTTAAACCCCGACAGCGCTGTGCGGTGCCGGCTCAACCGGCGCTGAGCACGGTCGAACCAAACCTGGATAAGGATCGAAAGTCATGACGGTACATAAGGGCGGGTGTTTTTGCGGCGCCGTGGAAATCGAAGTCCACGGAACCGCCGAGGCAATGGGCTACTGCCACTGCGGTTCCTGCCGGTCGTGGTCGGCGTCTCCGGTGAATGCCTTCACGCTGTGGAAGCCACGGAACGTCAAGGTCACCAAGGGCGCGGAGCTTCTATCCGGCTTCAAGAAGTCCGAGATGAGCGACCGCCAGTTCTGCACAAAATGCGGCGGTCATCTGATGACGGATCATCCGCCGCTCGGATTGGTCGACGTCTATGCCGCCACCATACCGACGGTGGAATTCAAGCCGGGGGTCCATGTCAACTACGCAGAGACGGTCCTGCCGATGAAGGACGGACTGCCGAAGTTGAAGGATTTTCCCGCCGAGCTCGGCGGCTCCGGCATCGCCGTCCCGGAATAGGTCCGGACGATGGCCGACGATTTCAGACAACCGCAATTCACGACAGGAGGACAGCAATGGATATCGCGACGTTTCGCGCCACGCAGGAGCCGATCAAGGATCTTTATCGCAAGGACGCGCGGGCAGCACTTCTTACCTTGAAGGCCAGGGGCAATGCCGACGACTCGAAGGTGACCTGCAAGGTCGAGACCGGACGCGGTCTTGCCTTGGCGGGCATCCATCCGAAGGCCGGCGGCAGCGGGCGGGAGCTTTGCTCCGGCGACATGCTGCTGGAGGCGCTGATCGCCTGCGCCGGCGTCTCGATGCGGGCGGCCGCGGCCGTGCTGGAGATTCCGATCAAGTCGGCGGAGATTTCCGCCGAGGGCGACGTCGATCTTCGCGGCACGCTCGGCGTCACCGAAGGTGTGCCGGTCGGCTTCAAGGAAATCCGCCTGCGCTTCGACATCGAGTCGGATGTCGAGCAAGGCCGGCTGACCCAGCTCATGGAACTCACCGATCGCTACTGCGTGGTCTTCCAGACCATCCAGCGCAGCCCGAAGACCTTCGTAAAACTCAACCGGGTTGTCTCGTAGGTCGCGGCTTGCCCGGGATCCAGATCCTGGCGGGGACGGATTCCGGACTGGGCCTGAGCGCGGCTCTTCCGCGCCAGGCCCTATCCTTTCACATAGCCCATCGCCTCGACGATTTGCCCATCCGCGACACGCATTAGGTTGACCCCGCGCAGCGAACTGCCGTCGGACATCCAGAAGCGCCAGCGGATCGTAGCGCGGTCGCCGGCGACGAACGTCTCTTCGACATCGAAGCGGGTGCCGGGTCCGGTGGCGATCGCCGACCACAATTCGACGCAGGCGGCCTTGCCGATGCGGCGGGCGCCGTCCGGCGCCGGCGTGGTGTTCTCGATCACGCAATCCTGCGCCACCAGTTCGTCCAGTGCCGACGGATCGTGACGCTGGAAGACGTCGTTGTAGCGCCGCATGATTTCCGCCGTCTCGGCGGAGCGCTTGGCCGCGGTGATGTCGATGATCAATTCCTGGGTCATTGGATTTTCCTCCTTCCGTTTCAGTGGTCTGCAAGGTTCGCCTTGAGCGTGATTGAGGCGACGCCGGCCAGTGCCCGCGAGACGAGGCAGGCTGCCTTGGCCTTTTGCGCCAGCCGCTCGAAGTCCTCGGCCGAGATGCCGGCGATGCTCGCCTCGGTCTCGAGCTCGATGCGGGTAATCGTCGGCCCGGCCGTGGTCGCGCCGAGATGCACGTTGGCAATGGTGTGGATGCTCTTGGCCGTGTGGCCTTCGCCGCCGAGTATGGCGGTAAGCGCCATCGAGAAGCAGCCGGCATGCGCGGCCGCTATCAGCTCTTCCGGATTGGTGCCCGGGCCGTTCTCGAAGCGCGACGGGAAGGAATAGGCGCCTTCGAACACGCCGCTGCCCAGCCGCAGCCGGCCGGATCCTTCCTTGAGCGTGCCCTGCCACTGGGCCGAGGCTTCACGGATTGTCATGGCTGGTCTCCTCTCTGTTTGCAGGAAAGTGTGGTGGTCACGCGCCATCGATGACGACCTTGCCGAAGACGTCGCCCCGCTGGAAATGACGGCAGGCCTCGCGCGCCTCGGCAAAGGGGAAGACCTTGTCGAGGACGGGTTTCAGCCGGTGCGCGGCGACAGCGGCAAGCATCGCCTCCAGCCCGTTGCGGCTGCCGACGAACAGCCGGCCGATGGTGACGAGGCTGCGCTGGTAGACGGCGCCCGGGATCTCGACCGATTTGCCGTTGTGGTCCTGCACGGTGAGCAGCACGATGCGCCCGTAAAGCGCGCTGGCGATCAGCGATTGCGTAAAAGTCGCCGGGCCGCCCGTCTCGACGACGAGATCGATCCCGCCGGTCGCCTCGCGCAATTTCACGCCCCATTCCGGCGTTCCGGCTACCGCGATGACGAGGTCGGCGCCGAGCGTCCGCAGCCTTTCGGCTTTCTCGGCTCGCGAGGTGACGGCGGCCACGCGACAACCCATGAGCTTAGCGAACTGCAGCGCAAACAGCGCGACGCCACCTGAGCCAATGGTGAGAATCCATTGTCCGGGCTTTGGAATCTCGGCGCCCGTCAGCGCACTCCAGGCGGTCAGCCCGGCGCAGGTGAAGGTCGCCGCCTCTTGCCAGGAGAGGTGGTCGGGCAGCCGCACGGCCCATTGCTCGTCGAGCAGCGCGTATTCGCAAAGCATGCCGTCCAGCGTGCAGCCGAGCTGATCGACGATGCCCGGATGCATGCGGCCGTCGATCCAGCGCGCGAAATAGCTGCCGGTGACGCGGTCGCCGATGGCAAAGCGGGTCGCACCGTCGCCGACTGCGACGACTTCGCCGGCGCCGTCGCTCAGCGGCACGATGCCGGCGCGGGGTGCCAGAGGATAGGTGCCGTTGAGGATCATCGTGTCGCGGCGATTGAGCGAGGTGGCGCGCACCCGCACGACGATCTGACGCGGACCTGGCTGCGGCATCGCCTCCTCGCGCAATGCCAGTTTGTCGATGCTGCCTTGCCCCTCGAGCCGATAGGTTTGCATTGTTGTCGCTCAAATATGTAGACCGATTTACATATTATGTAGACCGATTGTCATATTAGGGGCAAGTCCTATAATGCAAGCTCCTGACAGAGGTTGACAGTCGAGAGGTCGACGTGGCGACGGACACACGCACCCGCATGATCGAGGCGACCGGGCTGCTCATTCGGCAGCGTGGCTATCACGGCACGTCGCTCAACGACATTTTGAGCGCCAGCGGCGCGCCCCGCGGGTCGCTCTATTTCCATTTCCCGGGCGGCAAGGACCAACTGGTCATCGAAGTGACGCGCGCCAGTGTCGCCGATGTGACCGAGCGGCTTGGCGCCGCGCTGTTGGAGGAAAGCGACCCAGCCGTTGCCGTGCACCACATCTACCAGTCGGTGGCCCGCATGCTGGAAGAGAACGAATTCTCGCTCGGCTGCCCGGTCGCGCCGTTGGTGCTCGATGCTCCGAACGATGTGCCGGACCTGGCTGAAATCTGCCGGTCGGCCTTCGAGCAGTGGATCGGACTGCTGCGCCAGGCTTTCGTCAGGGCAGGGGTGCCGGAGCGGCGCGCGCAGGCGCTGGCCCTGCTGGTCGAATCTTCGCTGGAGGGCCTTATGGTGATCGCCCGCGCCACCCGCGACCGCACGCCGGTCTTGACTGTCGCCGACGAAGTGGCCGCGCTGATCGAGCAAGCGGTGCTTGCTGGCAAGGTAGCCCGGGAGGCGGACGCTACCGCCTTAGGATAAAGGGCTTTGCCGGCTCCGGAAATATCGGCTTAACTCCCCAGGTCTTGCCGCGACGGGGCGGCCGGCGAAGCGGTTTCGGGAGCAGGCGTTGGGGCGCAGACGGTCGGATCAGGCGGTTCGCGGACCGCAATTTGCCAGGTATCTCGACTGGAACCGCGCATTTCAAGTACAACGGCCTCCGCCGAGATGGCGCTTTCCGGCTCGGGGAGGTGCCTGCCGGCGGCGTTGACTGGACGCCGCTGCTTTCGCGCCGGCCGCTGCAACCGGACACGCGCCATGTTTCTCGCGTGGCAGAAACGAGCGGGCCGGTTTCCTGCTGGCCGAGCAAGGTATTTCGGTCGACCTCGCGGAAAGGCTGGTCGCTGCGCGGCCTCTAGCGGATGGGCCGTCGCTTCCTTCGTTGGTGTCGATCTGGAAGGCGTGAAGGCCATGCTGGACGGACCGGGCAATGAAGGCTGAGGGAAAGCTCGCGGCCGGCCTGAAGGCGTTGCGGCGACTTATCTTCACGGCGAAGCGATTTCGTTTCGGAATGCCGATCAAACGTTGATCGCCCCGATAATCCTCGCAAAACAAGAAAGGGCGCCTCTCGGCGCCCTTTCCGTATCAGCTTGGTAGCCTGGATTAGAAGTCCATGCCGCCACTCAAGCCCGTTTGCGGGCTTGAGCAATGTTAGTTGATGGGCGTGCTTTATGGACTTCTTAGAAATCCATGCCGCCACTCAAGCCCGTTTGCGGGCTTGAGCAATGTTAGTTGATGGGCGTGCTTTATGGACTTCTTAGAAGTCCATGCCGCCACTCAAGCCCGCTTGCGGGCTTGAGCGATGTTAGTTGATGGGCGTGCTTTATGGACTTCTTAGAAGTCCATGCCGCCCATGCCACCCATGCCGCCGCCAGGCATACCGCCGGGCATGCCGCCAGCCGACTCCTTCTTCGGAGCCTCGGCGATCATGGCTTCGGTGGTGACCAGCAGGCCGGCGACCGAGGCCGCGTCCTGGAGAGCCGTGCGCACGACCTTGACCGGATCGACGATACCCATGGCGATCATGTCGCCATATTCGCCGGTCTGGGCGTTGTAGCCGAAGGTCGCGCCCTTGTTCTCAAGGATCTTGCCGGCAACGATCGATGCTTCCGCACCGGCGTTGGACGCGATCTGACGGGCCGGAGCCTGCAGGGCGCGACGAACGATGTTGATGCCAGCGGTCTGGTCGGAGTTGGCGCCGGTTGCCTTGATGTTCAGCGAAGCGCGCAGAAGCGCGACGCCGCCGCCGGGAACAATGCCTTCTTCGACGGCCGCGCGGGTCGCGTTGAGGGCGTCATCGACGCGGTCCTTCTTTTCCTTGACTTCGATCTCGGTCGCACCGCCGACGCGGATGACGGCAACGCCGCCGGCCAGCTTGGCGAGACGTTCCTGCAGCTTCTCCTTGTCGTAGTCCGAGGTGGTTTCCTCGATCTGCTGCTTGATCTGGGCAACGCGGCCCTGGATCTCGGCCTTCTTGCCGGCGCCGTCGACGATGGTGGTGTTCTCCTTGGAGATCGACACCTTCTTGGCGCGGCCGAGCATGTTGAGGCCGACATTCTCGAGCTTGATGCCGAGGTCTTCGGAAATGACCTGGCCGCCGGTGAGGATGGCGATGTCTTCCAGCATGGCCTTACGGCGGTCACCGAAGCCCGGCGCCTTGACGGCGGCGATCTTCAGGCCGCCACGCAGCTTGTTGACGACCAGCGTGGCCAGAGCCTCGCCTTCGACGTCTTCCGAGATGATGACCAGCGGCTTCGAGGTCTGCACGACAGCCTCGAGGATCGGCAGCATGGCCTGCAGGTTGGAGAGCTTCTTCTCGTGGAGAAGGATGTAGGCGTCTTCCAGGTCCGCAACCATCTTGTCGGCGTTGGTGACGAAGTAGGGCGACAGGTAGCCGCGGTCGAACTGCATGCCTTCGACGACTTCGAGCTCGGTCTCGGCGGTCTTGGCCTCCTCGACGGTGATGACGCCCTCATTGCCGACCTTTTGCATCGCTTCCGCGATCATCGAGCCGACCGAGGCATCGCCATTGCCGGCGATGGTGCCGACCTGGGCAACTTCTTCCGAGGTCTTGATCTTCTTGGCGTTCTTGATCAGCGTCGTGACGACGTCGCCAACGGCGAGGTCGATGCCGCGCTTCAGGTCCATCGGGTTCATGCCGGCGGCAACCGCCTTGTGGCCTTCCTGGACGATCGACTGCGCCAGAACCGTTGCGGTCGTGGTGCCGTCGCCGGCGATGTCGTTGGTCTTCGAAGCGACTTCGCGGACCATCTGTGCGCCCATGTTCTCGAACTTGTCCTCGAGCTCGATTTCCTTGGCGACGGTGACGCCGTCCTTGGTGATGCGCGGGGCGCCGAACGACTTGTCGATGACGACGTTGCGGCCCTTGGGGCCGAGGGTGACCTTCACCGCGTCGGCGAGGATGTTGACACCGCGCAGCATGCGCTCACGGGCATCGCGGGAGAATTTTACGTCTTTGGCAGCCATGTTTTAGCTCCTGGCAGGGGCTCGGGAAGAGCCCGAAGATGAAGATTCAGGTGAGGCCGATGATCAGCCGATGATACCCATGATGTCGGATTCCTTCATGATCAGAAGGTCTTCGCCATTGAGCTTGACTTCGGTGCCTGACCACTTGCCGAACAGGATGCGATCGCCGGCCTTGACATCCAGCGGCACGAGCTTGCCTGCTTCGTCGCGGGCGCCGGAACCGACGGCGATGATCTCGCCTTCCTGCGGCTTCTCCTTAGCCGTATCCGGGATGATGATCCCGCCGGCGGTCTTGGATTCGGATTCGACCCGGCGAACGACCACGCGGTCATGAAGCGGGCGGAACTTGGACTTTGCCATGTTTTCTTCCTCGAATGAGAACGGTGAGAACTGTTCCTCCATCCGGCGAGGCCGGATATGGGTTAGCACTCACCAAAGACGAGTGCTAACGTGGCGCTGAAATAGGCCGGCGCCTTGCCGGAGTCAAGGCGCGCGCAAGGGGGAGGCGACGCGAAATTTTTCTCACGCGGAACGCCAGCCCGAAAAGCACCGGGTGTCGCGAGGCGCCGACGAGCAATCTCGTCCGTCAGTCCCGGCGCTTCGGCGACCGCAGCACCAGCAGCGGGTAGCGTTCAGCGAGCCCGTATGTGCCGGTCGAGGCCAGCCGGACATCATCGAAGAAGGTCTGGGCTTCCTCGATGAGTGCTGCCGCGGGGGCGAAATTGTAGATGACCGACGAGTTGCGGTAGACGTCGATGGTTCCGATGACCGGCAGCTCCCATCCTGTGCGAGCCGCAAGCTCTTCGCGATCCGGAAACAGCGCTTCGAATTGTTCGAGGATGCCCCTCACCGGTATCGTGTAGTCAGGCGCGCCGCCGATTGCGGTCATCGCCACGCGCCATTTGAGCTCGTGGAAGGTTGCGACGCCGCCGCTCAGCGCCAGGGCGCGGATATCCTTCGGGTCGTCTGGAGTCCCGGGGG
This sequence comes from Mesorhizobium sp. B3-1-6, assembly GCF_006439555.1. Taxonomy (NCBI): domain Bacteria; kingdom Pseudomonadati; phylum Pseudomonadota; class Alphaproteobacteria; order Hyphomicrobiales; family Phyllobacteriaceae; genus Mesorhizobium; species Mesorhizobium sp. B3-1-6. Next base: position 84,933 of record NZ_VFTM01000002.1, read on the forward strand.
AAGCATAAAGCCTGATGCCGGCGCGCCCGTCTGCTTTCAGCGCACGCGCGATCGAAGCAAACAGTGTGCGCCTGGGGTCCGCGGCGCCGATGACCGTGAGGCATCCATCGCCGATCAGCGCATCGACGCTTGCGCCTGGAAACGGCAGGTCGAACCAGTCGCCTTGCACCGCCTTGCGCGTTTCGGTGTCGCCTGGCCAGATGCCGGCAATCATGTCGGCGGATTCGTCGACCGCCGTCATACTGGCACCCAGCCCGGCGAGTTCCGGCGTCACGCCGAACATCACGACGTGCGACCGGGCAAGGTCGAGCTCGCGGTCGTAAGTTTCGACCACCTCCGCCGGCGGCCGCAGAGGTGAGCCGAGCAACTGCCAGTGCTTGCGAATTGCATTCCAATGTTGCGTCATGCAAACCCCAGCCCAGCAGCGCGTTGTATTCGATCGAATAATCGACGACGCTCGATAAGCCAAGTGGGGGGCGGGCATGGCGCGCATCGCGGTGATCACGCACGAGTTCGACCGCTTCCAGAGCCGGCGCGGACTGCTGATGCGCCGCGATAGCCCATATATGCTCTTCGACCTGCTGGAAGAGCTGAAGCGCCGCGGCCATTCGGTCCAGATATTGAGAGGCACCTCGGCGAAGCCGGCCGCCGACATCGTGGTTTTGCATCTCGACGTGACCGTGACGCCGCCCGACTATGTCGATTATGCGCGGCGCTTTCCCTTCTGCCTCAACCTTGGGGCCGCCGACATTTCGAAACGCCGCATCAGCGGCGCCGTGATTGGCCAAGGCGACGACTGGCAGGGACAGGTCATCGTCAAGAGCAGCCTCAACCATTGGGGAACGCCGGAACAGCAACTGAACCAGCGCGCACGGCGCGCCGGCAGGCCGGAGCCGTTTCCCGGCGTCGAACCTTTCGACAAATACGAGATCCATGCCTCGCTCGCCGACGTTCCGGCCGAGGCCTTCGAGCGCCAGGATCTGCTCGTCGAGAAATTCATTCCCGAACCGGAGCCGGACGGTTTTGCCGCCCGCTTCTGGCTGTTCTGCGGCGAGCGCGAGCGCTGCACCCGCCATGTCTCGCCGCAGAGCCTCGTCAAGGGCGACGACACCATCCGCCGCGAGGCGGTTCCGGTTCCGGACGAACTGCGCGCGCTAAGGCGCCGGCTCGGCTTTGACTACGGAAAATTCGACTTCGTCATGCACGAGGGCAGGGCGGTGCTGCTCGACGCCAACAAGACGCCCGGGCGAGCCAGGAACCTGTCGAGCTTCATCGCCGCCGGCAATGCCAACCTTGCCGACGGCTTCGAGGGACTGATCCGCCAGGTCACCTAGATGTTCATGCCGCCTGACACTTCGATGCGCTGGGCGTTGACCCAGCGATTGTCGTCCGACAGCAGCGAGGCGATCATCGGGCCGATGTCGTCGGCAACGCCCGCGCGGCCGAGCGCGGTGACGCCGGCCACCATGCGGTTGATCTCGGCGTTGTCGCGCACATGGCCGCCATTGAAGTCGGTCGCGATGGCGCCTGGCGCCACGGTGTTGGCGGTGATGCCGCGCGCGCCAAGCTCCTTGGCAAGGTAGCGCGTGAACACCTCGATGCCGCCCTTCATCATCGCGTAGGCCGACGATCCGGGCGCGGCGAAACGGGCCAGCCCGCTCGAGATGTTGATGATGCGGCCGCCATCGCCGATCAGCGGCAGCAGCGCCTGGGTGAGGAAGAACACGCCCTTGAGATGGGTGTTCATCAGCGTGTCGAATTCCTCTTCCGTCGTCTCGGCGATCATCTTGCGCAGGCCGGTGCCGGCATTGTTGACGAGATAGTCGAAACGGTCGCGCTCCCAGGTTTCGTGAAGCGTCTTCTTCAACGCCGCGACGAAAGCCGGGAAGCTGGCGATGGCGCCGGTATCCAGCTCAAGCGCGGCGGCCCGGCCGCCGGCGGCCTCGATCTCGGCGATTGCCGTCTTCGCCTCATCGGCGCGAGAGCGATAGGTGACGATGACGTCGACACCCCGGCGGGCGAGGTTGACCGCGGTGTTGCGGCCGAGGCCGCGGCTGCCGCCGGTGATGAGGGCAATGGGACGAGTGGTCATGGCGAGATCTCCTTCTTCTTGGATGGAGATGCATATACTCGCCTGACCGCCCGATATAATCGGGCATGGATTGCCAACACTATTCAGTCCATGCGAACAATCGGCGATGGATCGGTTTGACAGCATGCGGCTCTTCACCCGCGTCGTGGAACGCCACAGCTTTACCGCGGCTGCCGCCGATCTCGGCCTGCCGCGCTCCAGCGCCACCGCCGCGATCAAGCAGCTCGAGGAGCGGCTCGGCGTGCAACTGCTCCGCCGCACCACGCGCCACGTCACCACGACGCTCGACGGCGAGGCCTATTACCAGCGCTGCCTCGGCATCCTCGCCGACATCGAGGACGCCGAGGGCACCTTTGGCGCGCATGAGGTGCAAGGTCGGCTCAGCATCGACATCAACGGCCATTTGGCCCGCACCCTGGTCATCCCGGAACTGCCGGCGCTGCTCGCGCGCCATCCCGGGCTCAGCGTGCATATCGGCGAAGGCGATCGCTTCGTCGACCTGGTGCGCGAGGGCGTCGACTGCGTGGTGCGTGCCGGAACGCTGCCCGACAGCGACATGATCGCGCGCCGCATCGGCATGGCGCGCGAAGCGACACTCGCCAGCGCCGCCTATATCGAGCGTCACGGCCTGCCGAGCACGCTGGACGAGCTCGCCGGGCATATGATGATCGGCTTCGTCTCGTCGCGCACCGGCCAGGTGATGCCGCTGGAATTCACCGTCGACGGCAAGATCCGCGAGATCGTGCTGCCATCGCGCGTCACTGTCTCCAATTCCGACACCGCCGCCACGCTGGTGCGCCAGGATTTTGGCCTCTACCAGGCGCCGCGCCGCCGCTTCGCCGCCGACATCGAGGCCGGCCGGCTGGTCGAGGTGCTGCCCGGCAACCCGCCGACGCCGACGCCGATCTCGGTGCTCTATCCGCGCAGCCGACAATTGTCGCCACGGGTGCGGGTGTTCGTGGACTGGCTGGTGGAGATCCTGGGGCCGAAGCTGGATGTGTCTTAGGAGATCTTCGCAATGCTGGCGGGACAGCGCCCCCCTCTGGCCTGCCGGCCATCTCCCCCACGAGGGGGGAGATCAGCTGTCGCGCCGGCTTTCGCCACTCTCCGACGTTGAAGAAAGGGCGCCGCCGGCGAAGCTGCCAATCTCCCCACCTGTGGGGGAGATGTCCGGCAGGACAGAGGGGGGCGCGAAGGAACTCCACGGTTCCATTCTTCAGCAAGCCGAGACCTACAGAAACAACCGCAACTGCGTGTGAATGATCGACCGATAGTCGTCGATCGTGCGCCGGCCTTCTTCCTTGTCCTGCGTCAGCGCCAGCCGCACGACGCCGCCGGCAAGCTGGAAGATGAGGAACACGACGCGCCCGAACGCCTCGCGCCGCTCCGGCTCGATCATCGGACCGACATGGTCGCAGAACATCTTCGCCTGATGCCTGGTCTCGGCGATGTCGAGATGCTGCAGCGCCTTGTCGGCCTGGATGGCGTTCTGCAGGTCCTGGATGGCCGGGTCGGCGGCGACGCGGGCATAATAGTCGTCGAGCAGGCGGTCGGCCGCCGCGGTCACGTCGCCCAGCCCGCCTATCCCGGCGATGATGGCGCCGAATCGCGCCCGGCTTTCCTCGGAAAACCGCTCATAGAGCATCGCCAGGATCGCCGACTTCGACGGAAAATAGTGGTAGACGGTGGCGATCGGCCCGCCGGCCAGCGCGCCGACTTCCTTCATCGTCACCGCGTCGATGCCCTTTTCGCCGATCAGCCGCATGGTGGTGGCGAGGATCGCGTCGATGCGCTCGCGGCTGCGCTCCTGCTTCGGCCTGCGCCGCGGTTCCGTCGCCGTTCGCCTTGTCTGCGTCATGCGCCAAATCCCGTGGGAGCTCGCGAATTCGTGGTTGACAAGAAACATGATCAAGTATCAGTTTTGCCAAATGCTGACAACTTGTCAGTTTTTCGATCGAGCTGCAAGGGAGGGCACTCGTGACCGCATCGCAAGCCGCGCAGGCGGAAAATGACGACTGGCTTGTCGGCAATCCGAGCGGACTGCAGCTCGCCTCGGCGCTGTGGATCGGCTCGGTCGGCCTGCTCATCCTTGGCCTGCAGCCGGTGCTGCTCGGTGCGCTCTACACCGAAGGGCATGTCACCGGCGACGAACTCGCGCTGGTGGCCACCGCCGAGATGATCGCCATCGCCATCGGCTCGGGCGTAGTGGCGATGCTGCTCCCTGCCAGGAACATGCGCCGGAAGAGCGCGGTGCTGCTCGTGCTGCTCGCGCTCACCAATTTCTGGACCGCTTATGCCGGTACTCCCAATGCGCTGATCGGCGCGCGCACGCTGGCCGGCTTGGCGGAGGGCGGGCTGGTCGCGGTCGCCACCGAATTGATCGCCCGCTCGCGTCGCGCCGAGCGCATCGGCGGCTATTTCGTCACGCTGCAGACCTTGGCGCAATGCGCGCTGGCGCTGATCCTCGCGCTTTATGCCGTGCCGCGAGCTGGCTCGGCCGGCGGCTTCATCGCGCTCGGCATCGTCTGCCTGCTGTCGCTGGTCGTGGCCTGGACCGTGCCGGACGACTATGCCGACCTGCCAAAGGAAGAGCAGTTTGCCAATGTGGCGACCGTGCCGGCGATCACCGCGCTCTTGTCGATCTTCTGCTATTTCATGTTCTTCGGTGCCGTCTGGGCTTTCCTCGAGCCCATCGGCGCCCAGTTCGGCATTGATGGCCGCACCGTCGGCCTGATGGTTTCGGCGAGCCTTGCCGCGCAGGTGCTCGGCGCCATGACCGCGACGATCTTCGAGGCGCGCATCGACTATCGTTTTGCCATCACTGCCATCGGGGTCATCGCGGCGATCAGCTCGGTGCTGCTTGCCTCCGGCCCGGGTCTTTCGACGTTCTGGGCCGTGGCGCTAGTGATGGGCTTCATCCTGCTCTTCATCGTGCCTTACCAGATCCGCCTCGCCATCACCGCCGACGAGACGCGCACCGCCGCACTCCTGGTGCCGGCCGCGCAACTCTTCGGCCTCGCCATCGGCCCGATCGCCGCCTCGCTTCTGATCGACGGCGAGAATTTCCGGCCCGTGCCCGAATTCGCCGCCGCCACCGCTCTGGCCAGCGTGCTTTTGCTCGGCGTCTTCGTGCTGGTCGCGCGCCGGCGCGGCCGGGCCTGAGCGGGAGGATTGGGATGGCAGCCGCCTGGAGCAACTGGTCGGGCTTCGTCACGGCTTCCCCGCAATTGATCGCGACCCCGGCCGATGTCGGGGAACTGGCCGAGCTGGTGCGCTCGGCGCCCGGACCGCTGCGCGTCGCAGGCGCCGGCCATTCCTTCACGCCGCTGGTGCAGTCCGACGGCACCATCGTTTCGCTGGAGAAGATCGAGGGGCTCGTCACGCATGACGCTGTCGCCAACCGGGCGCGGGTGAGGGCGGGCACGCGGCTCGGCGCCCTGATGCATATCCTGCAGGACATCGGCCAGGGTCTGCCCAACATGGGCGACATCGACCGCCAGGCGATCGGCGGCGCGCTGGGCACGGCGACCCATGGCTCGGGCTCCGCGCTCGGCGCCTATCACACGCAGCTCGAGGCGCTGCAGCTGGTGGATGGGCAAGGCAGGCTGCGCGAGTACAGCCGCGCTGGCGACCTCGACATGATCCACGCCACCGGCGTCGCGCTGGGCAGCTTCGGCGTGCTGACCGAAGTGACGATGAACAACATGGCGACCTATCGGCTGCGCCGCCGCAAATGGATTCTGCCGGTCGGCGACATGCTCAAAAACTTCGAGACAATGATGGCCGCGCATCGCTCGGCCGAGTTCTACTACATTCCCTTCGCCGACTACGTGCAGTTCATTGCCAGCGATCTCAGTGGCGCAGCGCCGACGCCGCGGCCGACCGAGGATGACGAGGAAGGATTGGCGACTTTGCGCAAGCTGCGCACCGCTTTGCGCTGGCTGCCGTCGCTGCGCCGCGCGCTGATCAGGGGCGCGGTGAAGAAAGTGGCCTCCGAGGACTATGTGCAGGATTGGCTCAACGTCTACGCCAGCGACCGTCGCACCAAATTCAACGAGATGGAGTACCACCTGCCTTACGAGGAAGGCCCCAAGGCGTTGGCCGAGATCATCGCGCTGACGGAGAAGCACTTCCCGGAAGTCTATTTCCCGATGGAGGTGCGTTCGGTGGCGCCAGACGAATTCTGGCTTTCGCCTTTCTACAAAAGGCTGACCTGCTCGATCGCCATCCACCACGATGCGGCGAACGACCCGCTGCCCTTCATGCGCGCCGCCGAGCCCATCTTCCACAAGTATGGCGGCAGGCCGCATTGGGGCAAGATGCACGGCCTGAAGGCAACGGATTTCAAGAAACTTTATCCGCGCTGGGACGACGCGATGGCGGTGCGGCGCGACATCGATCCGCAAAACCGTTTCGTCTCGCCTTACATGGCCAGCCTGTTCGGCATCCAACAATGAGCGCCTATTTCATCGCTCTGTCCGACGCATTGCGAGCCGCCGAGATTTTCCGGCCCTGCCTTGTTCTCGACCGAGACCGGCTGGACGGCAACATCGCGCTGGTTAAGGAGAGGCTGGCGCCGGGCCTGGCGGTGCGACTGGTCGACAAGTCGCTGCCTTGCATGCCGCTGCTCTTGCACATCGCGCGAGCACTTGAAACCAACCGCTTCATGACCTTCCATCCGCCGGTGACGCAGGCAGTGCTCGACGCTTTTCCCGAGGGCGATTTGCTCTATGGCAAGCCGATGCCGGTCGGCGCCGCCAGGGCCGCGCTGACGAGAGGCGGCGCCGGCTGGTGGTCGCGCGTCTGCTGGCTCATCGATACGCCGGAGCGGCTGGCGGAATATGGCGCGCTCGCTGCGGCGCTCGACACCGAATTGCGCTTCGCTTTCGAGGTGGACGTCGGCCTGCATCGCGGCGGCTTTTCCAGCCCCGCCGAGATCAAGGCGCTGCCGATACCGGATCGTCTGCACTGCGAAGGCATCATGGCCTATGAGGCCCATGCGCCGGAAATCCCCGGTTTATTCGGCGGGGCGGAGAAGGCGCTGAAGCAGGCCTCGACCAAGGCTGCCGGCTTCATCGATGCGCTGGAGCCGGAGGCGCGCCGCATCCTCAACATCGGCGGCTCGAAGACGGCGCTGCTGCATGGCTCGGGCGTCGCTAACGAAGTGTCGATCGGCTCGGCCTTCGTGCTGCCCAAGGATTTCGACACGCCCGGCCTCGGCGGTTTCCAGCCGGCGGCTTTCATCGCCACGCCGATCCTCAAGGCGGTCGATGCGATGCTGCCGGGGCCGCCGGCGGTTTCCAGGGCGTTTCAATCGCTCGGTCTCTTCGCGCGCAAGGGCTGCTATCTCTATGGCGGCAAGTGGATGGCCGAGCCGGTGTTTCCCGAAGGCATGAAGCCGAACGGACTGATCGGTTTATCGTCCAACCAGCAGTTCATGAGCCTGCCGGCAGGCGCGGATGTTAAGCCCGGCGACTACGCCTTCTTGCGGCCGACGCAGAGTGAGGCGGTGCTGCAGCATTTCGGGGCGATTGCGGTGTTTTCGGCCGCGCGCATCGTGGAGTTCTGGCCGGTGCTGCCGATGGGGTGAGGGGCGCTTCAGCGCTCGCTATTAGCACTGGTGACCGTGAGGTCGTCATTCTAGGGTCTGCGCGCGTCGCTGCGCTCCTTGCTCCGCCCTGGAATGACGAAGGCGTGGCCTATTCATTGACTCAGTCAACTAAATGGTTGATCCTGTCCAAGACAGGAGGATCTCCCATGACGATCCACGACCACCCCGGCAAGGAGCGCATCGACACGGTCCGGTCCTTCAACCGCTTCTACACCCGCCAGATCGGCCTGCTCGACGAGGGCCTGTTGAAGAGCCCGTTCTCGCTGACCGAGGCGCGGGTGCTCTATGAGCTTGCGCATCGCGACGGGCTCGTCGCCAGCGACCTGGTGCGCGAGCTTGGCCTCGACCCCGGCTATGTCAGCCGTCTTCTCAAGAAATTCGAGGAGCGCGGCCTGGTCGAGCGCGAAGCCACCGAGGCAGATGCGCGCCGCGCCTCGATTGCGCTGACGCCCGCGGGCAGGCAGGCCTTCGCGCCGCTCAACCAGGATTCGCACGACCAGGTGCGCGCGCTGCTCGATCGCCTGGCGCCTGTCGACCAGGAGCGGCTGGTCAAGGCCATGCGCGCCGTACAGGAGCTGCTCGGCGACAAACCCGAACCGAAGGAAGCCTACATCCTGCGGCCGCTGCAGGTCGGCGACATCGGTTGGATCACGCGCCGCCAGGGCATGCTCTACACGCAGGAGTATGGTTGGGACGGGACCTTCGAGGCGCTGGTCGCCGAGATCCTCGGCGAATTCGTCAGGAAGTTCGATCCGAAGTGGGAGCGTGCCTGGATCGCCGAGCGCGCGGGCGAGGTTGTCGGTTCCGTCTTCGTCGTGCGCAAGTCGCCGGAGGTGGCGAAGCTCAGACTGCTCTATGTCGAGCCATCGGCGCGCGGTCTTGGCATCGGCGCGCGCCTGGTCGACGAATGCATCACCTTCGCGCGCGCCAAAGGCTACAAGACGCTGACCTTATGGACCAACGACATACTGGGCGCGGCCCGCCGCATCTACCAGGCCGTGGGTTTCAAGCTGGTCGACGAGGAGCGCCACCATTCCTTCGGCAAGGACTTGGTCGGGCAGACATGGGATCTGGAGCTTTAGCTCTTTCCCTTCTCCCGCAAGCTGAAGGGAAGGCGCTCACCCCTTCACCGGCAACCAGATCTCCAACCCGCCATTGCCGGTGCGCGCGTCGAATTGGGGTCCGTAGCGCTCGAATTCCGGTGCGTCGGCGATCTCGTGGCCGGAGGCCGGCAGCCAGCTGTTCCAGATCGTGTTGATGGTCCGGCGGATGGTCGAGATGTGCTCGCGATGCGAGAACACCGCATATTTCTGCGCCGGCACCCGCACACGGTAGAAATCCTTCGGCAGGTCGCAAAAATCCGTCACCTGGACGCCGGCGACATAGTCGAAATTGCCGGCATCGTCGCCATTCGTGCACACGCCGTAGAAGACGCCGGGCACTTCGCCTGGAATGTTGCCGATATAGGGGGCGAAGCGCTGCCATTGCATGGGAATGCCGGCGCTGGTCTCGCAGCTGTAGCGTTCGCCGAGACCGGCGATGAGGAAGGGGCGGCTGGTTTCGAAGCGCGGCGACTCGAGTGTGGCGAGAAGCGAACTGTCCATCAGAATGGGCTCCACGAGGTTGAGGTTTCGCGTCGAGCCTTGCGCGCGCACCAGTTCCGGCGTGGTGCCGAACGCATCGCGAAAAGCCCGCGTGAAAGCCTCATGCGAGCCGTAGCCGGCATCGAGCGCGACCGAAAGAATATCGGGCGCGCCGCCGGCCAGCTTGCGCGCTGCTTCGCTCAAGCGGCGCGCCCGCATATAACCCATGACCGACCGTCCCGTGGCGGCGCCGAAGGCGCGCGTCACATGGAAGCGCGATACGCCGCTGCTTTGCGCTATTTCGTCGAGACTGATCGCGTCCGGCAGATGGCTTTCGACAAACCACAGCGCTTTCTCGGTCGGGTTCATGGGTCCTCGCATTTGGCGCGGCGACATTAGCCCTCGCGCCGCCGGCCAGTTTGATCGAAATTGCGCGCTGGGCAATAATGCGCTTAGACCATGCCGCGTCGAGTGGAAGCGACGCGGCGCAAAGCATTGTCCGGGGAGAGGTGTCCCGATGGCGCCGGCGACAGCCGATCAGGCCTTTTGTTTTGGCGGGTTCACGCTCGACCTTGCCATGGGCACGCTGCGCGGCGTCAACGAGCCGCTGTTCCTGCGCCCGAAGGCTTTCGCGCTGCTGTCCCATCTTGCCCGCAACATGGGCCGCGTGGTGCCGAAATCGGAACTGATGGATGTCGTGTGGCCGGGCGTCTACGTCACCGAGGATTCGCTGACGCAGTCGGTGCGCGAGATCCGCAAGGTGCTGGGCGACGACATGGTGCGCACCGTCTCCAAGCGTGGCTACATGCTGGCAGCGGAAGCCGAAGCGGCGCCCGAGATAAGCACGCAGCCGATCGTCGCCGTGGTGCGCTTCCGCAATGAGAGCGGCGATCCGGCCGACGAGGCCATGGTCGATGGATTCGCGGAAGACCTGATCAATGGCGTCGCGCGCTTCGGCACCGTCACTGTGCTGGCGCGGAACTCCAGCTTCTCCTTTGCCTCCTTCGGCCGAGACGAGTGGCCGCAGATCCGCGCCCGCATTGGCGCCGACTATCTGGTCGAGGGCTCGCTGCGCCGTCAGGGCGAGCATGTCGTGGTCGCTGTCAGTCTGGTAGACATCGCCACCGCGAGCCAACTCTGGGGCGACCGCTACCAGTCGCATGGCGAAGGCCTGTTCGCCATCGAGCGCGAGATCGTCGAACAGATCGTCAGCCGCCTGGTCACGCGGGTCGCCAATGCCGGGCTGCAGCAGGCGTCACGCAAGCCGGTCACCAGCCTTGCCGCCTACGAGCTCCTGATACGTGGCTTTGCGCTGCTGCGCGACCCGGCCCAGACCGACCAGCGCGGCGCCGAGGCCTTGTTCGAGGCGGCGATCGCCAAGGATCCGAATTACGGGCTGGCCTACACCTATCTCGGCTTGGCGCGCTCGCTCGACGGCGAATTCGGGCGTGCCAGCGATGCCGTGCTGGAAAACGCGCGCGACCTTGCCGACAAGGGCCTGGCGCTGTCGCCGGACCAGCCGACCGGTCATCGCGTGCAGTCGCTGATCCGCCTCTACATGCGTGATCACGAGGCGGCCGAGCACCACATGCGCATTGCGCTTCAGCTCAACCCTTACGATGCCGACAGCATCGAGCAGATGGGCATGCTGCTGACCATGCGCGGCCGGCCGCTGGAAGCGCTGACCTGGCTGGCACGCGGCATCCGCATCGATCCCTTGCACCCGCATTGGTACCAGTTCGATCGCGCGCTGGCGCTCTACATGATGGGCGAGTACCGGCAGGCGGCCGACGCACTGGAACTGGCAACGCGTCCAGCGCCGTGGATCCGCACGCGGCTCGCGGCCTGTTATGCCCAGATGGGCGACATGGAGAAGGCGCGGCGGCAGATCGCACTCATCGAGGAGGGCGCCCCGTTCTCGCCGATCGACTATGCGCTGCGCGGCGTGCCGTTCGAGAACAAGGCTGATGCCGAGCATTTCGCCGAGGGTGTCAGGCTTGCCCTCGGCTAAGGCATGTCGCCCGGAAGTGTGCAGCGGATAGCGACATGCATCAAAAACAGCGACTTAAAAGCGCGTCGACTGAATCCGTTTCAGGGCGACGCGCTTTAGCTGACGCCCGAGGCGATCAATCGGCCACGACCACGATGTAGCGGCCCTGATAGAGCCGGTAGTAAGTGCCGCCGCAGCGCCAGACGTCAAAACCGTTGACCTTGGTGCGGACGCAGCCGGTGGGCAGCGTCGCGACCCAGGCCGTGGTGTGCCGCAGCACGCGCCAGGTGGTGGTGCGGCGGGCGACTCCGGCGGCGCTGCGCGGCGTCCACGGCGCCCCGATGCGGGCCTCGGCGGTGCTGACCGGCGACAAAGCGGGCACGGCGCTGCCGACGATTTCGACAGCGGTGATCGCAAGGGCGAGCAGAGCTGCGGCCGAGCGGTATTTCTTCAAGGATTTCATGGGCATGTTGGTTTCTCCAGATGTTGGTTGAAGTCTAGCGGGAGGATTGAGCGGCAAGCCGGGTCGAGCCCGTCAGCGCCGCCAGGTGAGCAACCACGAGCACCCAGTGCGCCGTGGTTGTGACGTAGCCGACGACGAGCACGTCCGCGGCGACGAAGAACTGCCAGAACAGAAGGTTCGCCGTTCCAAGCAGCATGTGCACGGCAGCCAGGACGGCATGCCAGTTGCGGGAATAGGCGATGCGCCAGAGCGTCACGCCGATGATCAGGGCAAGCCCGTGCGCCTCGATGAAGCCGATGCCGGTACCGGGCGCATCGCCGAGCAGGATTGCTTCCGGGCCGCGCCCGAAGAAGGAGCCGGCAATGTCGGTGAAGAGCCCGCCGGCCGACGCCAGCATCAGGAAGCCGGCGTTCAGGCGAACGAAGAGGTTTCCGTAGAAGGAGGACATGATCTTGATCTTGCCTTTCTGTTTGTTGTTGGGATGCGGCCACGGCGGCGTCGCCGCCGTGGCTTGCCGTGCCTCGCCGCTCAGGCGGCGATGGCCTGCGGTTCGGCGGTGGCGGTGACCGGCTCGGTCCCTGCCGCGGCGTGTTCCGGCACCTTGATGCGGAACCAGGCGACGTAGAGCGTCGGCAGGAAAACCAGCGTCAGCACGGTCGCCACCATCAGGCCGCCCATCACCGCATAGGCCATCGGTCCCCAGAACACGGTCGGCGCGATCGGGATCATGCCGAGGATGGCTGCTGCCGCCGTCAGCAGGATCGGCCGCAGCCGGTGCGTGGTGGCGCTGATCACCGCCGCCCACGGCTCCTCGCCGGCGGCGATATGCTGGTCGATCTGCGCGATCAGGATGACCGAGTTGCGGATCACCATGCCGATCAGCGACATCACGCCGAGGATGGCGACAAAGCCCATCGGAGCCCCTGACAGAAGCAGCGCGCCGGCGACGCCGACGATGGCCAGCGGAGCGGTGAGCAGCACCAGCACCAAGCGCTGGAAGCTCATCAACTGGATCATCAGCACCGTAGCCATGATAAACAGCATCAGCGGAAAGACCACGAAGATGCTGGCCTGCGCCTTGGCGCTGTCCTCGATGACGCCACCCTGCTCGACGCTGTAGCGCGCCGGCAGCTCGGCCTTAAACGTGGCGATCGCTTTCTCCAGCCGCTTCGACACGATGGTGGCGTTCTCGCCCGTCGCGACGTCGGCCTGCACGGTCACGGTCGGCAGGCGGCCTCGACGCCAGATCAGCGGCGGCTCGGTCTGGTAGCTGAGCTTCGCCACCTGTTCGAGCGGCACGCGCCGTCCGCCGGAGGCGCTGATCGTCAGGCCGCGCAGCGTGTCGATGCTGGCGCGTTCCGAATCCACGGCGCGGGCGACGATGTCGACGAGATAGGTGTCGTCACGCATCTCGGTGATCTTCGAGCCGGACAGGATCGCGTTGATCGTCTCCGACAGCTGCTGCGAGGAGATGCCCAGCGCACGCGCCCGGTCCTGGTCGACCTCGACCTTGATGACCTTGGCCGGCTCGTTCCAGTCGTAGTTGATGTTGCGGACCGCTGCGTCGCTGCCGAGCACCTGCGCGAACTGCTGCGCGAGACTCCGCGTCTTGTCCGGGTCTGGACCGCTGACACGGAACTTCAGCGGCCAGCCGACCGGCGGGCCAAGTTCCAGCGGCGTGACGCGGGCCATGACGTCGTCGAAGCCGGTCGACAGCTCCTTCTCCAGCCGGTCGATGACCGCCTGGCGCACGGCATGGCCCTTGGTCACCACCACCGCCTGGGCGAAAAAGTCGTTGGCCAGCTGCGCGTCGAGCGGCAGGTAGAAGCGCACCGCGCCCTGGCCGACATAGAAGCTCCAATGGTCGATGTCAGTATCGGAAGCGAGCAGCTTCTCGACGCGCTCGACGACCGCGTCCGTCGCCTTGATCGAGGCGGTGCGCGGCAGTGTGAGATCGAGCATGACCTCCGGCCGGTCCGACTTCGGGAAGAACTCCTGGCCGACGAAGCCCATGGCAACGACCGAGAGCGCGAACAGCCCGGCGGTCGCCGACAGCACCAGCCACTTCGCCCGCATCGCGGTTTCGAGCAGCACCTGGAAGCCACGGGCAATGCGCGACGGCTGGTGGCTGCCGCCGTGTCCCTTGATGCGGTCCGGCAGAATGAAGACGCCGGTTAGCGGCGTGAACAGCACCGCGACGACCCAGGAGACGACGAGCGCGATGGCGACGACCGCAAACAGCGAGAAGCAGTATTCGCCGGCGCCGCTCTTGGCGAAGCCGACCGGCACGAAGCCGGCGATCGTCACCACCGTGCCGGTCAGCATCGGGAAGGCAGTCGAGGTATAGGCATAGGTGGCGGCCGAGATCTTGTCGTAGCCTTCCTCCATGCGGGCGATCATCATCTCGACCGCGATCATCGCATCGTCGACCAGTAGGCCGAGCGCGATGATCAGCGCGCCGAGCGAGATACGCTGCAGCGATATGCCGAAATACTGCATGGTGACGAAGGTGATCGCCAGCACCAGCGGGATGGCAACCGCCACGACGACGCCGGGGCGCCAGCCAAGCGCCAGCAGTGACACGGCAAGCACGATGGCGATCGCTTCGCCGAGGCTCTTGGTGAATTCGCCGACGGATTCTTCCACGACATGCGACTGGTCCGCGACCATGCCGAGCTCGGCGCCGAGCGGCAGCTCGGCCTCCATCTCATGCATCTTCTCCTTGACGTTTTCGCCCAATGCCAGCGCGTCGCCGCCTGCCGTCATCGAGACGGCGATGCCGACCGCTGGCTTGCCGTTGAAGCGGAACATCGGCTGCGGCGGGTCGGAATCGGCGCGCTTGACCTCGGCGACGTCGCCCAACCGGAAGTAATGGCCGTTGGCGTAGAAGTTGATCGCCTTCAGGCTCTCTTCCGACGTGAAGGAACCGGACACGCGGATGGCGATGCGCTCGGGACCGGCGTCGACCGTGCCGCTCGGCGTCAGCGCGTTCTGCGCCTGCAACGCCTGCGTCAGCGTGCCGACGTCGAGGCCGAGCGCCGCCACCTTCTGGGTCGAGAATTCGAGATAGATCTTCTCGTCCTGCTGGCCGATCAGGTCGACCTTGGCGACGTCCTTCACCGTGAGCAGCCCGGCGCGCAGGCTGGTCGCCATATCCTTCAGCTCGCGATGGCTGAGGCTGCCGGAGGTGAGCGCGTAGATCAGCGAATAGGTGTCGCCGAACTCGTCGTTGAAGAACGGGCCCTGCACCCCCGACGGCAGCGTCGGCTTGATGTCGTCCAGCTTCTTGCGCACCTGATACCAGAGCGGCTGCACCTGGTCGCCGGCAACAGTGTCCTTCAGGTTGACGAAGACGACGGATTCGCCCGGCTTGGTGTAGCTCTTGACGTAGTCGAGATCGGGCAGTTCCTCGAGCTTCTTCTCGATGCGGTCGGTGATCTGTTCGACCGTGTCGCTGGTGCTGGCGCCTGGCCACATCGTCTTCACCACCATGGTCTTGATGGTGAAGGGCGGGTCCTCCTCGCGGCCGAGACCGCGATAGGCGTAGAGGCCGGCGAGTGCGGCCGCGATCATCAGGTAGACGATGAAGCTGCGGTGGCGCAGCGCCCATTCGGAAAGATTGAAGCTGGTCATGATGCAAAGCCCTCTCAGCGCGCGAAGGCGCGTTCCGCCGGCTTCTGCCGGCTGGCGAAAACAAGTGATGGTTTGGGTCCGGTCAGCGCCCGCCATTTGGCGGGCGCCGCGGCAAGTCAGGCCAGGCTGTGCATGGTGCCCGGTACGCGGTATGGCGCCCGCTCGGACGTCCTTGGTTTGATGGCGAGGCCGGCGAGGTAGCGCTGGAAGCTCGCCGCCTCCTGCACCGGCGAGGCGAGCGCGACATGCCCGTCCGGCCTCACCAGATAGGCGGCGTCGCGCTGCAAGGCGGCTTTCGCGGCGGTTTCCGACCAGGCGAAGCCGTGAACCGGAATGCCGGTCGATGCCAGCATGGCCCGGAATTCCGCATTGACCTCGCCATAGACATGCACCTGCCAGTCCAGCGAGCGCAGCGGCTCGAAATTGTCGCTGCTTGGCATCGGCACATAGGGCAGGCGGTCGCCGCCGCTGACCTTTCCCGCTGTGCCCGAGCTGATCGGGCCGGCGCGGTACTGGATCGCCGCCTGCGAGATGACGCCGAAGAAGGCGCGCGAGCCGTATGACGTGTGCAGCGCGATGTTCAGGATATTCGGCATCAGATAGCGCCGGAACAGGCCGACGAGCCGCGAGCGGCTGGTGGCGATGCGGAACGCCTGGTCCGTGCTCTCGATCAGTCTGTGGGCGAAGGCGATGCGCTCCGGCTCATAGCTGTCGAGCAGGCGCGGATCGGCGCGGCCCTGGACGACGGCAGCGAGCTTCCAGGCAAGGTTCACCGCATCGCCCATGCCGGTGTTCATCCCCTGTCCGCCGGCCGGGCTGTGAATGTGGCCAGCGTCGCCGCAGAGGAACACACGGCCGACGCGAAAATTCTCGGCGACGCGATGATGGACCCGGTAGGTCGAGAACCAGTTGACCTCGTCGACCGTTACGCCGGTGTCGCGCTCGACGTCGGCGCGTATCGCCTCGAAGCTGATCGTCTCGTCCGCCTCATGCGCCTTCGGCACGATGCCGATCAGCCGGATCGAACCCGACTGCCGGACCGGCATGACGATGGCAAAACCGTAGGTGCTGATGGTCGTGTCCATGCCGTTGCGGGTGATGTCGCCACGGCCTTTCACGTCGACGACGTAGAAGGACTGTTCGTAGGCGCCGCCAGGAAAGCCGATATTCAGCCCGTGGCGCACTGTGCTGTGGGCTCCGTCGCAACCGGCGAGGTAGTCGGCGACGACGGTTTCCGTCTGGCCTTCCTTGCTCAGCGTCGCGATGACCGCGTGGCCCTTGTCCTGGAAAGCGATGAGCTCCGTGCCGCGCTCCACCTCGACGCCGGCGCGCTCCAGATGCGTGATCAGCACGCGCTCGTGGATGTCCTGCGGCAGCGCGAAGGCGAAGGAATAGGGGCTGATGCCGCGGCCGAAATCGGCGAGCGGGAGTCTCGCGGCGACGCCTGCCGGCGTGTGCACGGTGAGCTGTTCGATCTTCACGCCCGCTGCAAGCACGTCGTCGACGATGCCGATCTGGCGGTGGAATTCCAGCGTGCGCGCCTGGACGGCCAGCGCGCGCGAGGTTTCGCCGGGAGCGGCGGCCTTGTCGAAGATGCGCACCGGAACGCCGAGCTTGGTCAACCAGAGCGCGAGCGTCAGCCCGGTCGGGCCGGCGCCGGCGATGAGGACCTTGGTCTTTGACATGGTCATTTTCCTTCTCCCTCAACGATACGGACTTTTTCGTGTTCCCGCAGCCGGTTAACGCCGGCAGTGACGACCCGGTCGCCCTTGGTGAGCCCGGCACTGACGACTACGCGGTCGGTCTCGTAGCGGGCGATGGTGACCGGCTTGAGCTCGACAGCCGACGAGGCCGACACCACCCAGACGGCGGGCTTGCCTTCCTTGTCGAACAGCGCGCTGCCCGGCAGCAGCACGACAGGCGCGCCGGCGATCTCGACGCGGCCGGCGACACTTGCGCCGAAGCGCATCTCGTCAGGCGCATTCTCGAGCGAAACCTTCACCTGGAAGGTGCGGGTGGCGGCGTCGGCCATCGGCGCTATCTCGCGCACAGTGCCGGCGGTCGAGACTGCCGGATTGCTGAGCAGCGAGACGGTGACGGTGGGTATCTTTCGACCGCGCCGGGCGCTGGTAAAGGCTGCTTCCGCGATAGAGAACACCGCGTCGCGGCTCTCCGGATCGGCGACGCGTACCACCATCTGCCCAACATTGACCGATTGGCCGGCCTCGGCGCCGGTGGCGGTGACGATGCCGTCGAATTCGGCCCGGAGCTCGGTGTAACCGAGCTGGTCCTTGGCCATCGCGAAGGCGATGTTCGCCGATTTCAGCTTGGCCTCGGCCGAGCGCAGATTCTTTAGCGTCGCGTCATGGTTGGCGCGTGTCGTGAAACCCTTGGCGAGCAGCACGCTGATACGCGCTTCGGCGGCGCTGGCTTCCACCAGCACGGCCTCGGCCGCTGTCACATCGGCTTCCGCGCTGGCCAGCCGGTTTCGATAATCCTGGTCGTCGACCCGGGCGAGCACCTCGCCCTTCTTCACCGTGGCGCCGACTTCGGCGGTGCGCCGGATGAGCTTGCCGGAAACGCGAAGACCGAGATCGCTCTCCAGCCTCGGCTTGATCTCGCCGATGGCGACGCGGTTATCCGCGACGGGTTCCGGCGAGACCGAAACTGCCTTGACCAGCTTGGTTTCGGGCGTGCCCGGCGCGACGTTCGATGCTTCGCTTCTGGCGCCGTGCCAGACCATCACGGCACCGCAAGCGAGCGCGGCGATGGAGCCGGCGACAAGGCGGCGCCTGAGCGGCTTGTTGTGCCCAAGAGGACTGTTGTGAAAACGTGCGGCAATCATGTTGTCTCCATGCCCAAGGTTGCGGCCGCGCTTGGGAGGACGCGGCGGCCGGGAAAACTGCGTTGGCTGGCAGGGGATCGAGGCGTTGCAACCTGTCCTTAGCCAGCCCGATCTTTTTGCGATTTCGGCTCCGGCAAATCCCGAACGGTTTCTGAAAATTTTCCGATGTTTGGGTGAGACGGCGCGAGGAGGGATTGACTGCTACGCATTCGTTGGTATGTAACGTTATTACATATCATAACGAGAATCGAACCACGAATGCATTTCTCCAGGCAGGTCGCTTCACGCGGTGATGAACGCGCGCAGAAGCCGTTGCGACTCGCGCGCGGACAACCTACGATGGCTGCGTCATGGTCCCCGAGCCGCAAGGCGAGGGGTGAAAAGGGAACACGGTGAGATCCGGTCTGGATTGAACCCGTGGCTGCCCCCGCAACTGTGAGCGGCGAGCTCCATCCGAAACGCCACTGGCCGGCAAGGCTGGGAAGGCGGATGGCGCAACGACCCGCGAGCCAGGAGACCTGCCATCGACATGAGTTGACCGGACGGGGTGTGCCGGGAGGAGACGCGAGCACCGGTCTTGTCGGCCGGCTCGTCCAGCATCCTTCCGTCGCCATTTTGGAAAGTGACGGAAATGTTGGACGCCTCGAGAGCAATTTCAGGAAAAGTGTGTAGCGGTTTTCCGTCTGGAATTGTGTCAAAACAAAGAGATAGAGCGGTTCGCCGTTTCCGTGAAACGGTGAAACGCTCGAGCCATCGCATCATCGTCTGTTCTTTGTGCCGCGATACCGTGACTGGGCTGAGGTCCGGCGAGGGTTTGTGCGCCGACCTGCGCTCCAGGCTTTCCTTGCAGCCGGCGCCTTCCTTTGCCATCGAGACCATCGACTGCATGGCGGGTTGCGCGCGGCCGCTCACCGTGGCCTTCATGGCGCAAGGCAAAGCCACCTATCTCTTCGGTTCCATCGACAGGGGCACCGACGCCGGCGCGCTGGTCGAATTTGCCAGGCTCTATGCCTCGCTGCCCGACGGTTGGTGCAATTCCGGCCAGCGCCCGGCAAGGCTCGCCGGCAAGATACTGGCGCGCATCCCCGCCGCGGGTAAGGCCAGGGAGCAAGTCCGGTGAGCGTGCCCCTGCTTGAAGCCCGCGATCTGGGCGCCACGGCAAACGGCCGGACGCTGGTCGAGGATGTCAGCCTGTCGCTGGCGGCGGGTGAGCGCCTCGCCATCATCGGCCCGAACGGCGCCGGCAAGACGACCCTGCTGCGCATGTTGTGCGGGGCGTTGTCGCCGAGCCACGGCGAGGTTCGCCTGGCCGGCCGCCGGCTGGACAGGATCACCGCCGCCGAGCGGGCGCTCAGCATCGCCGTGGTCGGCCAGACGGACCAGCCGGATCCACGGCTGGCGCTCATCGACTATGTCGAGCTTGGCCGCGTCCCGCATGCCGGCCTGAGGCGCCGGCACGACGACCGCGACATCGTCGTCGAAGCACTGCGCCGGACCGGGCTCTTGCCACTGCTCGCGCGCAGCATCGGCTCGCTCTCCGGCGGCGAGCGCCAGCGCGCGCAGCTCGCCCGTGCCATCGCGCAAGAGCCGAAGATCCTGTTCCTCGACGAGCCGACCAACCACCTTGACCCGCGCGCCCGCGCAGAACTGCTCGAACTGGTGGCCGAATTCAGCATGACCGTGGTCGCCGTGCTGCACGATCTCGCCTTGGTGGCGCCCTTCGCCACCAACGTCGCGGTGATGAGCAACGCCCGGCTGCACGCGCTGGCACCGCCGCGCGAGGCGCTGGCGCAGCCGCATATCCGCGAGGTTTTCGGCATCGACGTGCTGCGCCTGCGGCACCCGACCGAGGACCGCGAGCTCACCGTCTTCGAGCTGCCCACGCGCGCTTCCTCGCCATCCTGAACCTGCCCAACCCAAACAAGGAGCACCATCCCGTGAAACGCCTCGCTTTGTCGTTTGCCTTCTCGCTTCTCGCCTCGGCCGCCTTCGCCTTCCCGGTCACCGTCGACAGCTGCGGCAAGGCGCTCACTTTCGATGCACCGCCAAAACGCGCCGTCATCCAGGACCTCAACATGGCCGAAATGGCCTTCGCGCTGAAGCTGCAGCCGTCGATCGTCGGGCTTACCGGCATCACCGGCTGGTACAAGGTCGGCCCCGAGTTCAAGGCGGAGCAAGGCTCCATCCCGGAGCTGGCGCCAAAATATCCGACGCTGGAAAACCTCGTCGCCGTGCAGCCGGATTTCTTCTTCGCCGGCTGGTATTACGGCATGAAGCCGGGCGGCGAGGTCACGCCCGACACGCTCGCCCCGCACGGCATCAAGACGCTGGTGCTGACCGAAAGCTGCGTCCATCTCGACAAGAACCGGCCCGTCGCCTCGATGGACTTGCTCTATGGCGACGTCGAGAAGCTCGGCAAGATCTTCGGCAAGGAGACGGAGGCCGAAAAGCTGGTCGCCGGCTGGAAGGCCGAGCTTGCCGATATCACCGCCAAGGTCGGCGACCGCAAGGGCACGCGCGTGTTCCTCTACGATTCCGGCGAGGACAAGCCCTTCACCGCCGGCAAGTTCGCCATTCCCAACGCCATGATCGCAGCCGCCGGCGGCGAAAACATCATGGCCGACATGGAGACGAGCTGGGGCAACACCGACTGGGAGACGGTCGCCTCGCGCAATCCGCAGTTCCTTATCCTGCTCGATTACCAGGATGGCGGCGGCTACAGGAAGCTGCTCGATTTCCTTAAAGTCCATCCGGCCATGAAGGAGACCGACGCTGTCAGGAACGAGCGCTTCGTCGCGCTGCGCTACGCCGAGCTGACGCCCGGACCCGCCAATATCGAGGCGATCGGCGAGATCGCCAGGGCCATGCATCCGGAAGCGTTTTAGGCCTGGAATTCTGATGGGATGGGGATGGCTTCATTGATGGATCGCCTGCCTGTGAATCGCCCGCCTTGGAGATTGGCCAAAACACTCGCGACTTCGTCATCCACGGGCGGAGCAAGGAGCGAAGCGACGCGGCGCAGACCCGAGGATCCATTCCGTGACGCCGAGGCGTTGCCGCTGCTCAGAATCCCGCACCGTGGCATTTCTCGCGCCAGGTCACGGCATCTACGCGACGGAGCTTCGCTCCTGCTTCGCCCTGGAATGATGGGTGGACGGCCCCTTGCGGCATCGACGAAGTCGCGGATGCCTCGGCTAATCCCGAACGCCGGTATCGCGGCGCCAGGTCCCACGCCGTGAATCTGCGCCACCGATCGTTCGCTTTGGCCATGATGCTTGGCGCGGCGCTGCTGGTCACGCTCGGGCTGCTTTCGATCGCCTATGGCTCGACGCTGATACCTCTGCGCCAGGTCGTCGGCGCGCTGGCGCATGCGGCCGGACTGGGCAGCCAGAGCTCATCCGGCCCGGTCGGCAGCATCGTCGTCGACCTGAGGCTGCCGCGCACGTTGCTGGCGATCGCCGTCGGCGCCGGCCTTGGCGTGGTCGGCGCGCTGCTACAGACGGTCACTCGCAACGACCTCGCCGATCCGTTCCTGTTTGGCCTCTCCTCGGGCGCGGCGGCCGGCGCGGTCTCCGTCATCACCGTATTCGGCGACACGTTCGGCGTCTGGACGCTGCCGCTTGCCGCCTTCACCGGCGGCGTGCTGGCGGCGGGGATCGTGCTTCTGCTGGTGTCGCGGGTGAAGGGGCAGGGGCCTGAGCGACTGATCCTGGCCGGCCTCGCCGTCTCATTTCTGTTCACTGCCTTGACCAACTATCTCGTGTTCGCCGGCGACCAGCGCGCCGCCCATTCGGTGTTGTTCTGGACCATGGGCGGGCTCGGCCTGGCGCGCTGGGACAATATCGGCCTTGCCGCCTTGGGCGCCGGCATCATCCTCATCTATGGCCTGCGGAACCACCGCCGCTTCGATGCTTTCCTCGCCGGCGAAGGCGCCGCCGAGAGCCTTGGCGTGCCGGTGGCGAGGATGCGCCGCGCGACATTCCTCGTCGCCGCCCTGGCGACCGCCATTCTCGTTGCCGTGGCCGGCGTCATCGGCTTCGTCGGCCTGATGATCCCGCATCTCAGCCGGCCGCTCTCCGGCCCCTTGCATCGCAACCTAGTCATCGCCTGCGCGCTATTCGGCGCCATCCTGCTGTTGGCCAGCGATCTGCTGGCCCGCACGCTTTTGCCGCCCCAGGAACTGCCGATCGGCATCATCACCAGCTCGCTCGGCGCGTTCTTCGTCGTCACCTTGCTGATGCGTAACCGGCTCTGACCGGTAATTAAACCGTCCAGAAACAGCGCACGATGTGGAAGAAGATCGGCGCAGCGAAGACCAGGCTGTCGGTGCGGTCGAGCATGCCGCCATGAACCTTCGATCAGGTGGCCCCAGTCCTTGACGCCCTGGTCACGCTTGATCGCCGAGGCGACGAGTCCGCCGAGAAATCCCATCGTGCAGGCGACGAAGGCATCGGAGCTATCTTCACCGGACACTAACCATCGACGCATCGGGTGCCTGATATCTCGATTTGCCGGCTACCTGGCACAAAGCATCCACTTGAATAGTAAGCACGCTTATTATATGTATCGCTCATGGTTTCAGATGGTATCGACAGATTGGGATTTTTGATCCACGACGTGCAGCGCCTGATGCGCAAGCGTTTCGAGGTGCGTGCCAGTGGGTTGGGTCTTTCCTCGGCGCAATGGCGGCTGATGGTGCGCGTTGCCAAGGAAGAGGGCATCACTCAGGCGCGGCTGGCTGAGCTGCTCGAAATCGAGCCGATCAGCGTCTCGCGCCTCGTCGATCGCATGGAGGAGGGCGGCTGGATCGAGCGCCGCCAGGATGCCACCGACCGGCGCGTGCGCATGATCTTCCCGACCGAGAAGGCGAGCGCCGCTTACGCCGACGTCAAAAGCCTTGCCGGCGAGGTCTATGAGGAGTCGTTGACTGGTGTTTCGCCTCAAGAGCGGCGCATCCTGATCCGGGTGTTGGACACGATCGTGCAGAACCTGACGGACGGCGAGGCATCGTCCCTCGAAAAGATAAAGAGCAGGGAAGGGGCGGCGGCATGAGCGCGGTAGCCAAGCGGGAAGACGACAACGTCACGAAACTGAGTGCGCCGGCACAGCCGGTCGCCAATGCGTCGGCGCAGCCGGTCGCCGAGGCCCCCGCACAGCCGGCTGCCGCTCCGGTCGCGGTGGCGCCTGCGCCGCAGCCGGCTCCGGCCGCGCCGAAGAAGAAGCGCCGTCTCGGCCGCTTCCTGTTGATGGTCGCCTTGCCGCTGGCCCTGCTCGTCGGCGGCGCGTATGTCTGGGTAACGGGCGGCCGCTATCAGGAAACCGAGAACGCCAATCTGCAGCAGGCCAGGATTTCGGTCGCCTCCGACACGGCCGGCCGCATCGTCCAGGTCGGTATCGCCGATAACCAGCTGGTCAAGCAGGGCGACCTTCTCTTCGTCATCGATCCCGAGCCTTACAGGATCGCGCTCGCCCAGGCCGATGCGGCGGTCGCCGCCGCGCGCCTCAATGTCGAGCAGTTGCGCGCCGCTTACAGCCAGGCGACGGCGCAGGAAAGGTCCGCCTCCAGCGAAGTCGACTATGCGCAGTCGCAATATGGCCGCGCCGCCGATCTCGCGCAGAAGGGCATCAACGCCAAGTCCTCGCTCGACCAGGCCCGCAACGACCTCGACAAGGCCAAGCAGCAGTTGGCTGTCGCGCAGCAGGGCATCGTCAGCGCCAAGGCGGCACTCGGCGGCAATCCGGATATCGAGACCGACAAGCATCCGACCGTGATGGCGGCCTTGGCCGCGCGCGACAAGGCCGCCTACGATCTGGCGCAGACAACCGTGAAGGCGCCGGCCGACGGCGTCATCTACCAGGCCGCCTCCTTCAAGGTCGGCCAGTATGTCTCCGTCGGCACGCCGCTGTTCGCGCTGGTCGAGACCGGCGACACCTGGATCGACGCCAATTTCAAGGAGACCCAGCTCACCAACATGAAGCCGGGCCAGAAGGCCGAGATCGTCGTCGACACTTATCCGGGCCGCACCTTCGAGGCGATCGTCAAGGCGATCGGCGCCGGCACGGGCGCGGAGTTCTCGCTGCTGCCCGCGCAAAACGCCACCGGCAACTGGGTCAAGGTCACGCAGCGCATTCCCGTACGTCTGGAGTTGACCGATCCCGATGCCAAGATGGCGCTGCGCACCGGCATGAGCGCCACCGTTACCGTCGACACCGGCGTGGCGCGCGGCCTGCCGTCGATCTTCGGCCACGCCACGGCAGGGGAGCACGCGCAGTAACGACAGCGAGGTCCGTCGCGACGCGGCGGGCATCGAGGGGATTGGTCTGATGGGACGAGTGACAAGGATCAGCGAGGCAAGCCGCATGGCGGCTGGTTCGAAAGCTGGGGCCTCGTCGCGGACCCGTCGGTCCTCAGGTTTCCGGGCGGCAGGCATCCGCTCCAACAGAGACTTTCGGTCGATGTAACCCCCACATCGATAGTCGCGTCCCACCGCGATGAAGGTCTCTCAACGGAAGGCTTTGCCGCCCGGAAACCTAGAGCCGGATGATTTCAGGTCTGTTCGGCCTGAAATCTGAATCCGCCTCTAAATCAAAGAGATAGGGCATGATGGTCGTCCGAAAACCGCTTCACGCTTCTCGGCATCATGCTCTAGTGTACACGGTTTTGTTACCTGCTGGAAGTTCAGCATCATGAGCGCGCCCGAAGCCTTCAAGGAAGTGCCGCATCGCGGACTGATCACGGTCGCGCTGATGCTGGCGACGATCATGCAGGCGCTCGACACCACGATCGCCAATGTCGCGCTGCCGACCATGACCGGCGACCTCGGCGCGTCGCCCGACAACATCAACTGGGTGCTGACCTCCTATATCGTGGCCGCGGCGATCATGACGCCGGTCACCGGCTGGCTTGCCGACCGGCTTGGCCGCAAGGAGCTGTTCCTCGCCTCCGTTGTCGGCTTCACCATCTTCTCCATGCTCTGCGGCCTTGCCTGGAGTCTCGAGACGATGGTGCTCTTCCGGCTGCTGCAGGGCGTGTTCGGCGCGGCCATCGTGCCGCTGTCGCAGACCTTCCTGCTCGACATCAACCCGAAGGAGCGCCATGGCCAGGCGATGGCGATCTGGGGCGCCGGCATCATGCTTGGGCCGATCCTGGGGCCGACGCTCGGCGGCTGGTTGACGGAAAACTTCAATTGGCGCTGGGTGTTCTTCATCAACCTGCCGGTCGGCATCCTCGCCTTCCTCGGCATGGCCGCCTATCTGCCCGTCGTCGCCAAGCGCATGCGCGGCTTCGACTTCTTCGGCTTCGCCATGCTGTCGATCGGCGTCGGCGCGCTGCAGCTTCTGCTCGACCGCGGCGGCGAGGTCGATTGGTTCAACTCCGCCGAGATCTGGATCGAGCTCGCTCTGTCGCTCACCGGCTTCTGGGTGTTCATCATCCACACGGTGACATCAGAGCATCCCTTCATCGATCCAAAAATCTTCCTCGACCGCAATTTCGTGACCGGGCTGGGCTTCATCTTCGTCATGGGTGTGCTGATCCTGGCCTCGATGTCGCTGTTGCCGCCGATGCTGGCAAACATCTTCGGCTACCCGACCGTGACCATCGGCGTCGTGCTGGGTCCGCGCGGCATCGGCACGATGATTTCGATGCTGGTCGTCGGCCGCATCATGCACAGGATCGATGCCAGGGTCCTCGTCGCCATCGGCTTCCTGCTCACCGCGCAGTCGCTCTATACGATGGCGAGCTTCACGCCGCAGATGGACAATTGGCTGATCATCTCTTCAGGCATCGTCCAGGGTCTCGGCATGGGCATGGTGTTCGTGCCGCTGTCGACGGTCGCCTTCGCCACGCTCGACGCGCGCTACCGCACCGACGCCACCTCGCTGTTCAGCCTGGTGCGCAATCTGGGCTCGTCCATCGGCGTATCGGTGGTGGCGGCGCTGATGGTGCGCAACACCCAGATCAACCACACCGAGCTTTCAGCCTTCATCAACCCGTACAACCCGAACCTGTGGGCCGCGTCTCCGGCGGCGGCCGCCGGCGATCCCGCAGCGCTTTCGCAGGTCGACCGTGCGGTGAATGCCCAGGCGATGATGATTTCCTACATCAACGACTTCAAGATCCTGATGGTGATGACGCTGGCCGCGATTCCATTCGTCGTTCTGCTGCGCAAGCCCAGGGCCGCGCCCGTAGGCGGGGCGCCAGCGGCGCATATGGATTGATAAAGTCGCTGATCTAAGCCGGCCGCCTTTTCAACGGCCCAGCACCAACGCCCAATAGCGCAACGCCGGATCTTGGCCGTCGCGCACGTAAGCCAGCCCGAAACGGCTGAAGTCCGTATCGAGCATGTTGCGGCGGTGGCCGGCCGAATGCATCCAGATGTCGAACAGCTTCTCAAGGTCGAAACGGCCCTCGGCGATGTTTTCGGCGGCGGCGCCACGCACGCCATTGTCCTTCATGCGCGAGGCGAAATCCTTGCCCCAGCCGGTGGTGTGGCTCATGCGCTCGCGCGAGGCCATATAGCCGGCCTGCTGCAATGCCGCCTGTTCGAGCTGCGTGTCAGGGGCTAGCGCCGGCAGCCCTGCCGAGGCGCGAAGACCGGCCAGTGTCGCCGTGGCGGACGAAGAGACGCCGGCGCCTTCGCCGGTCGGCGCCGTGACGGTGCTGCAGGCGGCGATGCCGGCAAGCGCCGCCAGGCCGGCGGCCTTGAGCAGAAAACGGCGGTTCAGGTCGGGGAGGGCTGTGATGGCGATGCTCATCCGGCCTCTGATACCGGCGATCGTGGCTTTTGCCGGGCAGGCGATGAAAATCGCATGAGGCGGCGACTTTTCCCGGAAGATCGATTATGATGCGGTCGTTCTTGAAGTGGCAGCCACGGGCGGCCACCGCAGGCGGTGACCGACCCGCGCTGATCTGGCGCATGATTGCTTGGCGAGAACCTCCTGGTTTTCGGGCTCATGCACTGACAAACGGAGGACGGTTATGGCCGGTTTTCATGTCATGACGGACGCGCGCGGGATGCATGTGCAGCCCACGGTGCGCCACATCTCCACCTCGGACCTCTGGGATGCGCTGAAGCTCGGCGCCGAGGATTTCTGGGCCAAGCCGTCGCACTATGTGTTCCTGTGCCTGATCTATCCGATCGTCGGCCTGATCCTGACGCGGTGGAGCTCCGGCTCCAACGCCATTCAGCTCGTCTATCCGCTGATGTCGGGCTTCGCGCTGATCGGGCCCTTCGCGGCCATTGGCCTCTATGAGATCAGCCGCCGGCGCGAGCTCGGCATGAGCAGCCGCTGGCATCATGCTCTCGACGTGCGCCATTCGCCGGCGCTGCCCTCGATCGCGGTCATCGGTATCCTGCTCTTCGCTCTGTTCCTTTTGTGGCTGTTCGCCGCGCAGTCGCTCTATACCGGCCTGTTCGGCGCCGAGCCGCCCGCCTCGGTCGGCGCCTTTGTGCGCGACGTGCTGATGACCGGCAAGGGCTGGACGCTGATCCTCGTCGGCAACGCCGTCGGTTTCGTTTTCGCCGTCGTCGTTTTGGCCACCACCGTCATTGCCTTTCCGCTGTTGCTCGACCGCGATGTCGGCGCCGTCTCGGCGATCGAAACCTCGGCCCGCGCCGTCATGGCCAATCCTCTGACGATGGCGCTTTGGGGGCTTACGGTCGCCGTGCTGCTGGTGGTCGGCTCGATTCCGCTGTTTGCCGGGCTTGCCGTCGTCATGCCGATCCTCGGCCACGCGACCTGGCATCTCTACCGCAAGGTGGTCGAGCCGGAGCAGATCCGGCCTGTACGCCGGCCGATGTAGACGGCTGCGTTCTTGGAGGTGACGGCTATCTTTGCGCCTCGGTCGCCATCTTCAGGGCCAGCGCCGTCAGCACCGTGCCCATCATCCAGCGCTGGACGACCAGCCAGAACGGCCGTCCGGCGAGGAAATTCGCGATGGAGCCGGCCGTCACGGCGATGATGGCGTTGACGGTGAGGCTGATCGAAATCTGCGTCACGCCGAGCACCAGAAGCTGCGGCAGGACATGGCCCTTGGCCGGATTGATGAACTGCGGCAGCAACGACAGATAGAGCACCGCCACCTTCGGATTGAGCAGATTGGTCATCAGCCCCATCACGAAAAGCTTGCGCGGCCTGTCTCTCGGCAACTCGCGGACCTGAAAGGGCGAGCGCCCGCCGGGCTTCAGCGCCTGCCAGGCGAGCCACAACAGATAGAGCGCGCCGGCGAAGCGAAGCGCGTCGTAGGCATAAGGCACGGCGAAGATGAGCGCGGTGATGCCGAAGGCCGCCGACACCACGTAGAACAGGAAGCCCAGCGCCACGCCGCCGAGCGAGATCAGCCCGGCTTTCGGCCCTTGCGACAGCGAGCGCGAGATCAGGTAGATCATGTTCGGCCCAGGCGTGAGCACCATGCCGAGGCAGATCAGCGCGAAAGTGAGATGGTTGGCGGCGTCGGGCATCGATGGCTCCGGAAAGTGCCCGAGATGTGCGCCGCTTCGCGGGAACTCGCAAGGGGTTGGCGGCTGGTACCTGTTGCGCCAGTGCGCCTTATCCGACCACGCGCAGGTTCGACAACTCGTTGGCAATCTCCTTGAAGTTGTCGGAGAGCGTTGCGCCGGTCGCGTTCCAGAACAGCTTGGCCGGTTTGCTGGGGTCGGTCGGATCCTTGCGGAAGCGGGAATCGGAAGAGCAGGCCTTCAGCGCGGCCATCGCCTTCTGGTCGCTTGAACTGGTCGACGACATGTCGAGCGCCACCGTCATCACCATGATCTTGGCCGCCTTGGCGTTGTCGCACAGCTTCGCCATCTGCTCGTTCATCGCCGCGGTGTAGTTGCTCGACGAGTAGTTGAACTGGCCGATGGCGCTCGACGTGCCGCCGAACAGGCGGGTGACCGAGGTGCCGTTGTAGCCGACGCCGGTATAGCCGTAGGCGGCATAGGTCGACTTGTTGCCGGCCGGGTCGGAATTGACCGTCGAATAGGTGTTCTCGCCGTCGGTGAGAACGATGACGACCTTGTCGTTGCCGCGCTCGGATTCCGGACGGCCTTCGGTAAAGGGTTCGGCGCTCGATACGCTGCGCCAGCCCCAGGCCGTGCCTTCGGGCACATTGGTGTTGCCATTGGGTTGCATCAGGTCGATCGCCGCCTTGATGGCCGCAAGCCCGTCCGCATTGGTGACGTCGGTGAGCGGCGTGATCGGCGTGGTGGTGCAACTGTAATTCGGGCCGGCGCCCTTCGATAGCACCGGCGCATCGATCGGCCGGGGCATGAAATACTTGGCCATGTTGGATTGGCGGGTCTTGCCGGTGATGCTCGACGGATCGTCGTTCCACCAGCTGTTGGCGGCGCCGTAGGTGACCGGGTTCGGCTCATCCGGATCCTGGGTCACCTTCCACTGGTTGCCTGGCTCGTCGGGCGCGAACATCGGCACGAACATGGTCGCCGGATCGCCGACGCCGATGCCGGTGTTGTTGGGCCCGCCCGAGGCCGGCGTGTCGTCGACATTGTAGGGATAGGGGCGCACTTCCACGCAACCCTGCCAACTGGCGAACGGGCCATAGGTGTCGTTGTAGTCATATTCGTTGTGGCTGCGCTTGCAGGTGTTGTCAGAGCGGTACTGGTCGCACACGACGCGTTTGCTGCCGACGATGCGCTCATGGCTGGTCACCACCTGCATGTCGCGATAGAGCGAGAAGCGGCTCAACACCTGGTTTTCGGTTTCCCCCCAGCCGGTGCCTTTCTTGTACCATATGCCGCTGATCTTCTGGGCGTATTTGTCGGGCGCGTTCAGCGTCGACCAGTCGAAATTCTCATTCGCTATCGGCGACAGCCCATAGACGTCCATCCACGGGGCGTTGTCGTTGTCGGGCCCAACATTGACCGATGCCGCGAACGGCACGAGGCTGAACTGGACCGGCTTGTCGATCTGCTTGATCTGCGATGCCTGCTGCGCCAGCGTGTCGACAAGCTGCTTGGCGGCCTGCTTGAGCAGGTCGATGCGCTTCTGTCCCGTGCCTGTGCCAGGCGTTGTCATGGAGCCCGAATTGTCGAGCACCATCGCCACTTCCAGCGTGTTCTTCAGCCGCACCTGAGAGTCCATGTCGAGGTTGATCGACTTGTTCGCATCGGCCGTGGATGCGCCGACAAGCAGCGAGGAGGACGGATAAAAATAAGGGTGGTAGTTCAGCGTCGCGCTCATCGTGAGCAGGCCGCCGCCGGCCTGGCTGGTGGGCAACGTGATGTCGAGCGAGATGTTGGCGGGGTCGATGTTGTTGAGGTTGGCGTTGAAGAAGTCGACCGCGTAGGCTCTGATCTGATCGTCCGTGGCGCCTTCGGCAAGCCGCCGCGCCGCGGCGAAATTGGCGGCGTCGAGCGCGTTCAACACCATCTGCTTCTGGCGGTTGAGCTCGCTGAAGTCGACCGCCATCGCCACCGCCCCCATCAGCGGCACCATGGCGATTGCCGTCATGAGCGCATAGTTTCCGCGCCGGTCGCGGCAGAAGTGACGCCAGAATTCACGCATTTCAGGTAAGCGGCCCCCGCGCCGACGGATTTTCTGTCGGGCCACACTTCCACAAAACGCTGAAGGACCGGTTTGGTAAACCGCTCGATTGCTTAACGGCGGCTTCACCAACCGCTAACCAAACCAATTCTACGGCATGGCCCACGATGAAAAACGCCCGCCTCGCGGCGGGCGTCCTCGATCGTTTGTCCGAGCAGATCAGCTGACGATGCGCAGGTTCGACAGCTCGTTGCCGATCGCCTTGAAGTCGTCCGACAGCGTGGCGCCGGTCGAGTTCCAGAACAGCTTCGCCGGCTTGGTCGAGTCGGTCGGATCCTTCCTGAAACGCGAGTCCGATGAGCAGGTCTTCAAGGCTGTCATCTGCGCCGCCTCGGCCGTGTTGGTGGAGTCGAGGTCGAGCGCGATGGTCATGACGATGATATTGGCCGCCTTGGCGTTGTCGCACAGCGTGGCAAGATGCTCGCTCATGGCCTTGGTGTAGTTGGCGTTCGAATAATCGGTCTTGCTGACATTGGTGCTGGTGCCGAGGAATGGCCGTCCATAGGTGTAGGTGCTTCCGAACGGCTTCGTCTGGCTGCTCGAGCCGTTGCCATAGGCAAGGTATCCAAGGGACGAATAGATCGCCTTGTTGCCGGAGAGATCGTTGCCGCCCTGGTTCCAGTTCGATCCTGAATAGCTTTGCGCGGTCACCGACGTCGGCGTGTAATAGGTATTGGCGCCGTCGGTGAGCACGATCAGTACCTTGTCATTGCCTTTTTCGGTCTCGGCGCGTCCCTCGGTGAAGGGCGCCGTGCTCGACAGCGTCCGCCAGCCCCAGGCCATGCCTTCCGGGACATTGGTGGCGCCGACGTCGACCATGGCGTCGATCGCATTTTTTACCGTCGTGGCGCCGGCAGAGGTCGAGACATCGGTCAGCGGCGTGATCGCCGTCGTGCTGCAACTGGTGTTGGGGCCGGCATTGCTGCCGTAGGCAGGGGTGACCTTGGTGCCATAGTTGAAATATTTCGGCATGTATTTCTGGCGCGTCGGGTTGTCGGTGCTCGGCGTGACGTCGAGGTGCCAGTTGTTGTTTGCCGGCCGGGAGTTGCTGTCGGTATTGTCGGTTTCGTCAGGCGCGAACATCGGCACGAACAGTGTCGCCGGCGTCGAGGTCGAGGCGGCCGTATCCTGGATGTTATAAGGATAGGGACGGGACTCGACGCAGCCGCCCCAAGTCGCTATCGGGGCGTAGGTTATGTTGGACGTGCAAACGTTGTTCCAGTCTTTGGTGCACGCCGAAATCCGCTGCATCCATTTGTAAAGCGAGAAACGCGTCAGCGGCTTGTCTTTCTGGGAGGCGTCCCAATCGGTGCCGCGCGCATACCAAATGCTGCCGACCTTCTCGACATATCTCTGTGGCCAGGGCGAATTCGCCTGGGTCATCGTCGTCCAGTCGAAATTTTCGTGCTGGATGGGCGAGATGCCGTCCTGGTCCATCCAGGCCGCCGACGCGTTCGCCGAGCCGATATTGACCGAGGCAGCGAACGGAACCAGGCTGAACTGAACCGGCTTGGAAACCTGCTTCATCAGCTGCGCCTGGCCGGCAAGTTGGTCGACAAGCTGCTTGGCGGCGCTCTTCAAAAGGTCGAACCGCACCTGGCTCGAGCCGTGGCCGAGCTCGGTCATCGAGCCCGAATTGTCGAGCACCAGCGACACTTCCAACGTGTTCTTGAGTCGGATTTCAGACCGCGCCGATAAGTTGATAGTGGTCTGGCCGGGTGTTCCGCCGAGCAGCGCGACCGCGGCCGGCAGGAAATAGGGCTTGTACTTCAGGCCGGCTTCGAGCACCAGCGTGCCGCCGCCGGCATTGTTGTTCGGCAATGTGACCGTCAGCGTCGTGTTCGCCGGAAGAACGTGCCTGAGATTGGCCTCGAAGAAGGTTTTAGCATAGGCCTTGGCGTCCGTGTCGCTGGCCCCGCCGACGATCTGCTGTGCCGTCGCGATGCCGGCGGCGTCCAGCGCGTTAAGTGTCTCCTGCCGTTCCCGCACCAGTTCGGTATAGTCGATGGCAACCGCCACGCCCCCCATCAGTGGTATCATCGTGATGGCCGTCATCAAGGCGTAGTTTCCCCGCCTGTCGTGAAAAAAATCGCGGATCATTGTGCTTACCCCCGCCAAAGATCCATGTTGGAGTACGACCATGGTCGCAGTCGGTTTGGTACTATGGTCATAAATCGTTAAATTTCAGCTTTCGCGAAACTGTCAAGAACGCGGCGCCTCTTTGACTGCGCGTTAACCCTGTGCAACCGGCGGTCCGCCCATGGCGGATACCTGTTGCCCCGTCCGCGCTTGACGGAAGGACAGGTCGGGAAAGCTGGTGACAGGATGAGGCGCTTCGGCTATGCGGGGCGGACCGCGGCGGCCTTCAGCGCGATGCGGTTCATGATCGAAATCAGGGACACGGCATGGCGGATTCGCCTGACATCATCGCTTCGCTCGACGATCTGGTGGGGCGCTACGCCGCCATACTGTGCGACGTATGGGGCGTCGTGCACAACGGCGAATGGCATTTTCCGGCCGCTGCCGCCGCACTTGCAAGGGCGCGCGCGGCCGATGTGCCTGTCGTGCTCATCACCAATTCGCCGCGTCGCAGCGCCGACGTCGTCGCCCAGATGAAGGTGATCGGCGTCCCTGGCGATGCCTGCGACCGGGTCGTCACGTCCGGCGACGTGACCCGCGACCTGATCGCCGATGGCCCGAGGAAGATCTTTCATATCGGCCCCGAGCGCGATTTCACGCTCTATGACGGGCTCGATGTCGATCTGGTCGAGGAATTCGAGGCCTCGGGTATTGTCTGCACGGGCCTCTATGACGACGAGGTCGAGAAGCCCGCCGACTATGCCGAACTGCTGCAGCGGCTGCGTGCCCGCAATCTGCCGTTCATTTGCGCCAATCCGGATATCCTGGTGGAGCGCGGCGAGCGCACCATCTGGTGCGCCGGCGCGCTCGCGCGGGATTACGCGCAATTGGGCGGACGCACGCTGATCGCCGGCAAGCCCTTCGCGCCGATCTACGATGTCGCCATGAAGGAGGTCGCCGGCCTTCTTGGCCGCGCCGTCGAGCGCAGCGAGGTTCTCGCCATCGGCGACGGCATGATGACGGATGTCAAGGGCGCGGCCGACAACGGTTTCGACGTGCTCTATGTCTCGGGCGGCATCCACGCTCGCGACTATGGCGATCCGCTCCGTCCCGACCCCGCAAGGCTGGCGGGCTTTCTCGAAAAGCACGGCTACCGGCCGGTCGCCGTCATTCCGCGCCTGCAATAGGTTGGTGGTCTGGCCATGACGGACGCCTCGATATGAAGCAAGCTTTCGAACGTCTTTCCGCGGTCTCGCCACTGCCCGCGCATCTGCGCGGCGGCGTCGTGGCGATCGGTAATTTCGACGGTGTCCACCGCGGCCATCAGTCCGTCCTGGAGCGCGCGCTGACCGAAGCCCGCCGCAGCGGTGTGCCCGCTTTGGTGCTCACTTTCGAGCCGCATCCGCGCAAGATCTTCCGGCCACAGGTGCCGCTCTTCGTGCTGACGCCGCCACCGATGAAGGCGCGGCTGCTTGCCGGGCTTGGCTTTGCCGCCTTGGTCGAGCAGCCGTTCACGCGCGATTTCGCCTCGCTGTCGCCCGAGGCTTTCGTGACCGACGTGCTGGAGAAGAACCTCGGCATCCGCCATGCCATCACCGGTTTCGACTTTCATTTCGGCAAGGACCGCCAGGGTGGCCCGGCCTTTCTGATGGCTGCCGGAGAACGGCATGGCTTCGGCGTGACGCTGGTCGATGCCTTCCGCGATGAGGGCGCGGAGGTGGTTTCATCGAGTCGCATCCGGGGACTGCTCGCCGAAGGCAAGGTGGAGGAGGCCGCCGGCCTGCTCGGCTACCGTTTCACCGTCGAAGCCGAGGTGATCGGCGGCCAGCAGCTTGGCCGCACCCTCGGCTTCCCGACCGCCAATATGCGGCTTTCGCCGGAAGCGGCCTTGAAGGAAGGGATTTATGCCGTCCGCTTCCGTCGCGCCGACGGCACGCTCCATGATGGCGTCGCCAGCTTCGGCCGGCGTCCCACCGTCGACGACAATGGCGCGCCGCTGCTCGAAACCTACGTCTTCGATTTTTCCGGCGATCTCTATGGCCAGACCTGCCAGGTGTCGTTCTTCGGCTTCCTGCGGCCGGAGCTCAAATTCGACGGCCTTGATGCGCTGGTGGCGCAGATGAAAAAGGACGAGGCCGAGGCGAGGGCGCTGCTGGCGGGCGTGCGCCCGCTCTCGCAACTGGACGCCGAGATCGCGTTCTAGTGCGTTTCACGGAAACGGCGAAACGCCCTATCTCCTTGTTTTGACGCAATTCCGGACGGGCACGGCGAAGTCGCCGAGCCCAACCACTACACACTTTTCCTGGAATTGCTCGGATCGTCTTCAGTCTGCCGCTCGATCAAAGGCTGACTCGCATGGGTGAAGCATTTCACCGGCCGCGGGCGCTTGATTGCGCAGAAAGCGCTAATGAAGATAGACCTGATGGTGTGGGCCGTTGTCCTGCCCTGCGCGGCGCTGTTCATCCTCTGCGACGGACTTAGCGCGCATTGGGGCAAGACCGGCAGCGGCCGCAGCCTGGCCATCGTCATGCTGCTGTCGCCGGTATCCTACTTCATGTTTGCCTTCATCAACACGCGACTGAATCTTGCCGTTACCGGCGCTCTGGTCAATACGATTGTGGTGGCCGGCGCCGTTCTGGTCGGCGCGGTCGTCTTCAAGGAGGACGTTTCGAAAGCCCAATATCTCGGCATTGCGCTGGCACTTGCCGCAGTCACGCTTCTCAACGCCGACTGACGGAAGCCTACCGCTTCAGCGCCAGGCCGATGGCGATGAAGCTCCATCCCTGGAAGACCAGGTCGATCGCCAGGAAGATGCCAAGCACCCAAAGGCTGTTCACCGGCCAGCCCATGGCGATCATCAGGCCGAGCAGAATGGTGATGATGCCGGCCGCGAGCAGCCATCCCCAGCCTTGCTGCGGCCGGTGATTGAAGGCCACCCAGGACCGCAGAAGCCCCGAAGCGACGAGCGCGATGGCCAACAGCAGCGTCAGCACCGCCGAGGCCAGCAACGGGTTGTCGAAGGCGAAGAAGCCGGCGACGGCGTAGAGCAGGCCGCTCAGCAGCCAGTAGAAGAAACGTCCCCAGGTCTTGACCCCGAAGGCGTGGATGATCTCGATGACACCTGCCATCAGCATCAGCCAGCCGACGACATAGACCGAGGCGACGGTGGCGATGAACAGATTGCCGAAGGCGATGCCGCCGAAGATCAGCAGCAGCACGCCGAGCGCCACGAACCATCCCCATTTGTCCCGCGTCTGGCCGATCGCGTCCTTGAGAGCGTCGCTTGGCAGAGTCATGGTTTCATCTCCCTCGAAATTCACCACCGGTCGTGCGGCGAAAGGAAGCTAAACCCAACGGCATTGTCCGTCCAGCAACACAGGCCCAGCCCGCGGGCGGCCGGCTGTTCCATGACCTTCCTACCACGATCGAGAATCGCGACGATTTGATAGCCACCGGGCGGGCGGCGCGAGAGCATGCGCTTTCCTTCAAGCCCGGGGGTGAGCTCGGCCGCTACATCGTCGACGAAACCTGAGCCGGTTCCGGAATACCGGACAGGCAAGCCGCGTATCCCGGCAACCATAAAGGCGGCTATTGTCGCGACGGCCGGACTTTGTCCGGGAACGGCGCAAGCGTCGCCTCCAGTGTCTCCCGGCCGGCCTGCTCCCAGCCTCGCGCCACGAATTCTCTGGCCTTCGCTTCGTATGGAGCACGGGCCGCGGGCGAAGTGATCCACTCTCGCATGGCGTTTTCCCATCCTTCGACGTCGAGCGGATCAAGGCAGAGTCCCGACGAGCCGACAACTTCGGCGATGGCTCCGCCCGTGGAGGCGATCAGCGCCTTCCCATAGGCCAGCGCCTCCACGGGCGGCAGCCCATATCCTTCATAGAGCGACGGATACACGCAGAACGCACTGTTGCGGTAAAGGCGGGACAACGTTGCGTCGTCGACGTTGTCGAGATGGACAAGACTCTTGCCGTAGTCGGGATGGCTGTGAAGCTTCGCCAGGATCCCGTCGACCATCCAGCCGCTGCGGCCGACGAAAACCAGCTTCATGCCGCTGCGCGCAACCGTTCCGTCCAGGACGATGCGCCTCCAGACATCCATGAGCAGCGAATGGTTCTTGCGTGGCTCGATGGTGGAAACGAACAGGATATAGCGATCGGTCTCGATCCCGTCCGGCAGGCCGCCGTCCGCCTTCGATTCGCGGGCGCTGTCGCAGCCGAGAGGGACTTGTTTCAGCTCCGGCAGATGGACGCCGAGCTTGGCGGCGTAGTCCTCGACGTCAGTGGTGACGCACCTCGACGTCAGGATGAAGCGGTCTGCCAGCCCGAACGCTAGGTTCACGTAGTCGGTGAATCTCTTGACGTCGTGCGGCTTGTACCATTCGGGAAACTGGATTGGAATGATGTCGTTCAAGAGCACGATCAGCTTTGCGCCGGCCAAGCGCGCCTCGCGCGAAATGACCTCGATATCGGTATGCGCCCAGTCGTTGTTCATCAACAGCAGATGGTCGCCGGGCGAAAGATCGTATTTGTCGCCGGCCACGGTCCTGAGCGGGACGATACGAGCGCGTGAACCGCCCTCGCGAGCGACCTGCCGCTGCTCGGTTTCCTTCATCAGCCGGTTTTCGATCCGCTCGAGGAAACGAAGAAAAGGGCTGCCGGGATGGCGCCAGCCGAACGCGCCAATTTCCGTTATCAGCATCCGGCGCGGTCTTATGATCGTCATCAGCAACCGCCGCGCCCATTTCGGCCAGCGATCGTAAAACCTTATCTTGATGCGGGCCGGGTCCGGGTAAAAGCTCATGTCGCATGAAATGTCGCCGGCGATGATTTCCGCTGCCATACCAGGCGAAACCTGTCTAAGGACCCGCTCGATCGGGTCGAACACGGTGAACGCCACATCGGAAGCCTTGAATGCGGCCGCCGCGGCCGCGTAGTGGCGTTGCACGCGGACTAGGCCGACCGGAGGGCCGAGCCAACGCGCCATGCTCGAGAGATCGACGACGAGACGCATCATTCGGGCCGCATCAGTTGAGCCGCATTCTTGCGGGACGCGCGATCATCCTGCGCCAGGCCAGTCGAGGTCCCAGCGCGAGCGTCCTGAAGGAGGGCGCGCCGACAGCTGCGAGGAACAGCAGCTTTAGAGTGAGGGTGAGGGGTATGTCCGCGGTTCGCAGCAGCAACTCGATGTCGCGTCTCTCCGGGCTGGAGATGCCGACCCCCATGGCGGCGCGCGACGCCAGAAAGCTTGCGATGGCCTGCGCGGGTTGGCCGTTCGCGTCGAACGGCTCGGCGCGATGGCGACGCAGCAGCGCCGACTGCCTGGCCAATGCCGCCGCTGCCTTTTGCTGATCTTCCTTCATGCGTGATACCTGTCCCGGATGCGATCTCAGCTTCACGAGCCGCGCATCCATGTTGGCCAGTTTTCCCGTTTCGGAAAGCCGCAGCCATAGATCGTAGTCTTCCGCGTGGGTGAATGCGCGGCGGTAGCCTCCCGCGCGCCGGACGGCCTCGGTCCGAAACATCACTGTCGGATGAAGCATGGGATTGTATCTGGCAAGCGCTTCGCGCAACGGGTCGCCGCCGGCGGGGACGTCAACCGGCCTCAACGGATTTCCGTCCCGGTCGATCTGCAACCCCGCCGTACCGAGCAACTGCAGATCGGCATCCGCGTCGAAACACGCCACCTGCAGGCGCAACCTGCCGGGCAGCGAGACATCGTCACAATCCATACGCGCCACAAGAGGGGCCTGCGCGAGCGAAAGCCCCATGTTCAGCGCATCGACGATCCCCTTGCCGCGGTTGGCGACAAGCCTGACGCGGCTGTCGCGGTCGCTGATCGACGTCGCGATCGCGGCGGTGTCGTCGCGAGATCCATCGTCGACCACGATGACTTCGATATCCGCCAGATCCTGGTCCAGGATGCTTTGCAGGGCCTCGCCGACATATTGCGCGCCGTCTCGCACCGGAATGATCACACTCACTGTCGGCAATGGAACTGTCCTTGCGATAATCGGTCGTGACCGAGTGGCCGTTGAATTGTCGAATGTCGGCGGCCTGGTTTCAAAATTCCAATTCCAAAGTTTCGTCGGTCTGTCGACTGTCAATCTCTTTGTCCGGCCGATCCGAGCGCGATCTCAAGCGCGGGAGCGAGCAGTCGCAGGACCGCCTCGCGCTTTTTCGCCTTCACAGAAAGGTCGCCGTCGAGGCCGACTTCATGAAGCCAGCTTCCCCGCCATTCGCAATAGGCCTGTCTGAGCTCAATTCCCGGCAAGGCGGCGAATGCGGTTATCGTCCGTTGCGGCACCGCGTTGGGATCCGCATTCCGATAGAGCACTTCCCAATTGGCTCCGCCAGTGTCGAGGCCGGCGAACCAGTCGAGCCCGAAATCGAGAGGCTCGCGGCCGACGGCGTCGAACCGAAAGAAGCAATAGCCGGCCCACAAATACCATCGCGCGCCTGCCCAGCGCAGATCGCCGTAAAACGCCGCGTCTTCAAGAGGTTCGAAGGGGTCGCATGGCTTCGTCGGGAAAAGGTCCTGGTCGAGGAATCCGAACGCGGCCGGCGCGCCAGGCTTCAGGATGTTGTGCCACATCCAATTGAGCGCCGCGCCGTGGGACCGGCTCGGGTTCCTTACGGTCCATGGATTGGCCGGCAGCCTGACATAGGCGGCGCCGTGAGCCGCGCATACCTGCCTGTTCTTGCCCGCGCAAGCTTCGCCGACGCTGTTGTCGGCCACGATATGGAGATCGTGGCGAACAAGTCCGCTCGTCAGCCGCAACTGCAGATCCAGGCATTGAGCATCGCCAAAGGCAACGGTCAGCAGGACATGGCGACCCCGGGCGGCCGCGCGGATGCCCTGGATGTCGCCATCCTTGGCCGGCTGGCGCAGAAACCTCCGGTCGATTTTCCGGTAACGGGCAGTTTTGACGGCGTGCAGCAGCGGCTGCAGCCTCAGCCATTGCCGCCAGTCATATTCGCGCAGGACCCTTGGCACGGCTGTGGCGGCTTTCAGTCGAACCCGGCTTCGCAGCCGCGATCGCCCCGTGGAACTTTCATGAGCGCGCTCCGGTTGGTCTTGGCGGGAGAAAGGTAGAACGCGACAGCATCCAAGTCTCTTGATAACCGGCTATATACAGCATATTCGTGGTTTCAACACGGCCAACATTTAGGCGCCCGGCCGTGTTTGTTTGATTGGGGAAGTCTGGGGCGCACCCGGAGTCTCTCTCCGTCGATCCGACTTGGGGGATAAGGCGGCGCTCCGGAAAATGAGATGAAAATCTGCTGCGCAATCTCTGCCCTCTTCATGAATGGAGGGCTGCAAAGGGATTGTCTCAACATCAGCGACCGACTGGTCCAGCGCGGCCATAGCGTGACGATCCTGACGACCCGCCAGGTCGGTCATGTCGAGAGTTCGGCTGCGATAAAAATCCAGCCGGCACGGGTTCTCTCGAACCCTGGCACCGAATATGCGCTGGGTAGGACCGTGCTGACGGCCAGGCGGGACTTCGACTGCGTGGTCGGTTTCAACAAGATGGCGGGCCTGGATATCTACTATGCCGGCGACCCGCCCTATTTTGTGTCGAAGCTCGGGTGGTGGCGGCCGTTTTCGCCCCGCTTCATGCGCCAGCAGAAGCTCGAATCGATGATCTTTGCCCCTGGCAACGCCGTGCAGATCATTGCACTCAGCGAACACCAGGCAACGCTTTACCGCAACTTCTGGCGGACGGAGGAATCGCGCATTCACGTCGTCGGACCGACGCTCGATCCGAAACGCCGCAGACCGGAGCTGCTGGCTGTCGACCGCAATGAAATCCGCGATCGTTTTGGGCTTCCGCGCGAAACGGTCATCGCCCTGACCATCGCCAACAGATTGAAGGTGAAGGGTCTCGACCGGGCGATAAAAGCGCTTCAGCCGTTCCCGGAGATCCATTGGCTGGTCGCCGGCCTTCGAAAAAACAGCGAGGAGGAAACGCGGCTTCTCGGCCTGATTGCCAAATCCGGCATATCGAAAAGGGTCACTCTGCTGGGCATCCAGGAGGACATCCCGGCGGTCGTGGTCGCGAGCGACTTCATGCTGCACCCGGCTCGCCTGGAAAATACGGGCACGGTTATTCTCGAGGCGCTCGCAAACGGCCTGCCGGTCATCGCATCGGACGCCTGCGGATATGCAAAATATGTCGGAGCCAGCGGGGCGGGACTGGTTGTGGCCAGTCGCGACGACCCCGAAATCTGGCGGCAGGCAATCCTGAAAGCCGGCAACCCGGCGGTCCGGGACCAATGGCGCGAGGCGGCTCTTGCCTACGGCGCGTCGAACCCGCTTTCCGGCGGACTGGAAGCAGCCTGCGATCTGATAGAGACGCTGCGCCGCAACCGACGCTCCGCTTAGCGCAGCGACACCGGCGATTACAAATCGTCAAGGGCGATGCCGCTTATCGGCGGCATTGGGTGAAAAGCGACCCCCACCGGCCACGGCCGGCCGATCGCGTCCTTCATGGCATCGCTTTGGTCGACTTCCCTCCAGATGTGGCCGGCGCATCCTGTCGTGAGGGAAGGTAGTCCCAATGGCACTGCCGTCCAGAGTCGCCGCTATTGCAAAGATGTGCCGAAGCTGGTGTCATCCCGTTTTGCACCACTGGTGAGGCACGGTGATGAAGCGCTCCTTTGGGCTTACCCTGTTTTCCTCAACTCTCGCTCTGTGCGCTGCCGCTTCGGCGTCCGCTTCCGCAGCCCAGCCTGGCGATCCGCCGGCCGGCATTGCCAAGATAGAGACGGTGGTCGTCATCTTCGCGGAGAACCGCGCTTTCGACAATCTCTATGGCCATTTTCCTGGCGCTGACGGCATCGACAAGGCGAGCCAGGAAAGCCTGCAGCAGCGTGACCGTGACGGCTCCGTGCTGTCCGAACTGCCGCCGGTGTGGGACGGGCTGACCGCCAAGGGCGTCACGCCGCCCGTGACACAGGCGATGACCGAACACCTTGCGAACGCGCCGTTCACCGTGAACGACGCGAAGGGTTTCAACGTCCCGCTTACGGTCGTGACGCACGATCTCTGGCATCGCTACTACCAGAACCAGATGCAAATCGACGGCGGCAAGAACGACATGTTCGTCGCCTGGGCCGATTCGGGCGCCATGCCGATGAGCAACTGGGACGCCTCCAAGACCGACATGTGGGCGGTCGCGCAGAAATACGTGCTGGCCGACCACTTCTTCATAGGCGGGTTCGGCGGCTCATTCTTCAACCACCAATGGCTGATCTGCGCCTGCGCGCCCTACTACGCCGATGCCGACAAGAACCCTGCCAAGCCGTCGATCTCGGTGACGGACGACAGTGGCACGGCGCTGAAGGTCGCCGACAATTCACCGAAATCGGCGCGCGACGGCATCCCGAAATTCGTCTCCGACGGCAACCTGACGCCGGATTTCTACGCGGTAAACACGATGCAACCGCCTTTCCAGCCGAGCGGCAACGATCCGGCGCCTGGCGGCGATCCGCGCCTAGCGGACCCGGCCAAGCCGACGACCCTCCCACCGCAGACCGAGCCGACCATCGGCGACATGCTCAGCCTCAAGCACATAAGCTGGGCATGGTATTCAGGCGCCTGGCAGTACACCCTCGACCACGGCAACCACACGCCGATCCCGAATTTCCAGTATCACCACCAGCCGTTCAACTATTACGCCAACTTCGCGCCTGGCACCGAGGCCAGGCGCGAACATTTGCGCGACGCGGGGCTGGGAGGCGTGAGCTTCACCCAGGCGATCGACGATGGCGCCCTGCCGCAGGTTTCCTTCTATAAGCCGCAGGGCAATCTCAACGAGCATTCCGGCTATGCCGACATCCAGGCGGGCGACCGCCATATCGCCGATGTCATCGCGCATCTGGAGAAGAGCCCGCAATGGCCGCACATGCTGGTCGTCGTCACCTATGACGAGAATGGCGGCATCTGGGATCATGCCGCGCCGCCCAAGGGCGATCGCTGGGGGCCCGGCACGCGCATCCCCGCAATCATCGTTTCGCCCTTCGCCAAACACGGCTATGTCGATCACGCGCCCTATGACACCACCTCGATCCTTCGCCTCATCACGGAGCGTTTCGAACTGCCTGTGCTGCACGGCATCGTGGTTCGCGACCGGGCCGTTGCCGCGCATGGCGAGCCACCGCTCGGTGACCTTACCGGCGGGCTCGACCTGAATTGATGGCCCG
The DNA here is from genome assembly GCF_006439555.1 of Mesorhizobium sp. B3-1-6. NCBI lineage: Bacteria > Pseudomonadati > Pseudomonadota > Alphaproteobacteria > Hyphomicrobiales > Phyllobacteriaceae > Mesorhizobium > Mesorhizobium sp. B3-1-6. The sequence continues at coordinate 128,004 of NZ_VFTM01000002.1, forward strand.
TATCCGGAGAACGAGGATGGACGCTGACAGAATTGTCGCGCTGGTCACCGCTGGCGGCATCGAGATCACCGACCGCCGGCGTAACGCTACGGATGACGGTTGGTCGCTCAGCTTCGCCAACGGTGCCACGGTGGAAGTGGGTGACGACGGCTCCGCGCGCATTGGCGGAAAAGGCACCAAGGCCGTGGCTAGGTTGCTGGACCAGCCGGTCGCGCCGCGCGACACCTGATCTGGTGGCCGTCCTCATCCGGATGCTGCCGACCATGTTACGGATTTTAAGTCAAATTTTACCGAACGCACGGCATGGCTTGAGCGCTGGCAGGTGGTGCCGCCGGCGCGTTTCGCGTAAGGGGTGACGATGCGTATTGTCGGGACGATTCCGCTGGCCGTCGCCATGGGCCTGCTCAGTGCACCTGTCGCCCAAGCGGGCGAGGGCAGCTGGATATCCGGCGACTGGTACCTGACGCTCGGCGCCACCGCGCTGGTCGCGCCGAATTTCGAGGGCGGCAAGAAATACATGCTCAGCGCCCAACCGATCGTCTCGCTCGGCAAGGTCGGTCCGGAGGCGCGCTTCACCTCGCGCAACGACAACATCTCGCTGGCGCTGATCGATGACGGTTCCGTTCGCGCCGGCTTGACCGGCAAGTTCATATTCTCGCGCGAGAGCAAGGACGAGCTCAAGGGCCTTGATCCCGTGCGCTGGGGCGGTGAGGTGGGCGGCTTCTTCGAATTCTATCCGCTGGATTGGCTAAGGGCGCGCGCCGAGCTCAGGCACGGCATCCGCTCCCATAACGGCTTCGTCGCGGACATCGCCGCGGACGCCTTCTATGACATCACGCCGACCGTGCGCATTTCCGGTGGTCCGCGCGTTTCCTTCGCATCGTCCGACTATTTCGACGCCTATTACGGCGTCAACGCCAAGGAAGCTGTCGCTTCGGGCCTGAGCGAGTACCATCCCGGCGGCGGGCTGAAATCGACGGGGCTCGGCGGCGCGATCACCTGGAAAGTGACCGAGCCGATGACGGCGAGCGTCTTTACCGAATATTCGCGCCTGATGGAGCCGGCGGCCGATTCCAGCTTGGTCAAGGAACGCGGCGACCGCAATCAGTGGACCTTCGGGGTCTCGACCACTTACCGCTTCAATTTCACCATGTAGGCCGTGAAAGCGGCTTCATGCCTTGAAATCCGCGCTTTATTCCTGCCGCGCCATCCGCTAAAAGCCACGCCATGACGAGCTTTTCGCGCCTTTTCGCGATCGCGATACGAATTACGGGCCCGGTGTTCCGGGCGGCCTGAGCGCCGCTGGAGCCGCCGGGATTTTTCGCGCGCGCCCCTCGCGCTTTTCAAGAAAATGCTGGTCCAACGCCCGGGCTTCCCGCCGCCGGGCAACGCAGATGGCAGATCAATGACCGACACCGTTGAAACGATCGACTATTCCAAAACGCTCTATTTGCCGCAGACGGACTTCCCGATGCGTGCCGGCCTGCCCGAGAAGGAGCCTGGCCTGGTCAAGCGCTGGCAGGACATGGACCTTTACAAGAAGCTGCGCGAGGAGGCCGCCGGCCGCGAGAAATTCGTGCTGCATGACGGGCCGCCCTACGCCAACGGCAACATCCATATCGGCCATGCGCTGAACAAGATCCTCAAGGACGTCATCAACCGCTCCTTCCAGATGCGCGGCTATGACGCCAACTACGTGCCGGGTTGGGACTGCCACGGCCTGCCGATCGAATGGAAGATCGAGGAGCAGTATCGCGCCAAGGGCAAGAACAAGGACGAGGTGCCGGTCAATGAGTTCCGCAGGGAATGCCGTGAGTTCGCCCAGCACTGGATCAAGGTTCAGGGCGACGAGTTCAAGCGTCTTGGCGTCATCGGCGATTTCGACAATCCCTATACCACCATGGCGTACCATGCCGAGTCGCGCATCGCCGGCGAACTGTTGAAATTCGCCTTGTCCGGCCAGCTCTACCGCGGCTCGAAGCCGGTGATGTGGAGCGTGGTCGAGCGCACCGCGCTCGCCGAGGCCGAGGTCGAGTATCAGGACTACGAGAGCGACACGATCTGGGTGAAGTTCCCGGTCGCGAGCCTCGCCCAGCCGGTCGCTGGCGCCGCGCTGGACGAGGCAGCGCTCGACCTCGTCGAGGCGCATGTCGTCATCTGGACGACCACGCCTTGGACCATCCCCGGCAACCGCGCGGTGAGCTATTCGCCGCGCATCGCCTATGGCCTCTATGAGGTCACGGCGGCCGAGAACGCCTTCGGCCCGCAGCCCGGCGAGAAGCTGATCTTTGCCGACGCGCTGGCGCAAGAGTGCGCCGTCAAGGCCAAGGTCGCACTGAACAGGCTTCACAGCGTCTCGGCCGAACAGCTTGGGAAGCTTACGCTTTCTCATCCTTTCAAGGGCCTCGGCGGCGGCTATGAGTTCCCGGTGCCGATGGTTGCGGGCGAGCATGTCACCGACGATGCCGGCACCGGCTTCGTGCACACCGCGCCCGGCCATGGCCGCGAGGACTTCGACGCCTGGATGGAGGCCGCGGGCGAGTTGCGGGCGCGAGGCGTCGACACCGTGATCCCCTTCACGGTCGACGATGCCGGCTTCTTCACCAAGGATGCGCCGGGCTTTGGCCCAGGGCGCGAAGGTGGCGCGGCGCGCGTCATCGACGACAATGGCAAGAAGGGCAACGCCAATCAGGCCGTCATCGACGAACTGATCGAGCGCAACGCGCTCTTCGCGCGCGGCCGGCTGAAACACAGCTATCCGCACTCCTGGCGCTCCAAGAAGCCGGTCATCTTCCGCAACACGCCGCAATGGTTCGTCTATATGGACAAGGACCTCGGCGACGGCACGACGTTGCGCAGTCGCGCGTTGAAGGCGATCGACGACACCCGTTTCGTTCCGGCGGCGGGCCAGAACCGCATCCGCGCCATGATCGAGGAGCGCCCCGACTGGGTGCTGTCGCGCCAGCGCGCCTGGGGTGTGCCGATCGCGGTCTTCGCCGACGAGGACGGCAATGTGCTGAAGGACGAGGCCGTCAACGAGCGCATCATGGAGGCTTTCGAGAAGGAAGGCGCCGACGCCTGGTTCGCCGAGGGCGCCAAGGCACGCTTCCTCGGCAATCATGACGCCTCGAAATGGCACCAGGTGATGGACATCCTCGACGTCTGGTTCGATTCCGGTTCGACGCATGTCTTCACGCTGGAGGACCGTCCGGACCTCAAATGGCCGGCCGACGTCTATCTCGAAGGCTCGGACCAGCATCGCGGCTGGTTCCATTCCTCGCTGCTCGAAAGCTGCGGCACCAGGGGCAGGGCGCCTTACGACACGGTCATCACCCATGGCTTCACCATGGACGAGGAAGGCCGCAAGATGTCGAAGTCGCTCGGCAACACCGTCGTGCCGCAGGACGTCATCAAACAGTCCGGCGCCGACATCCTGCGGCTCTGGGTGGTCACGACCGATTATTGGGAAGACCAGCGGCTCGGCAAGAACGTGCTGCAGACCAATATCGACGCCTACCGCAAGCTCAGGAACACCATCCGCTGGATGCTGGGCACGCTTGCACATGACGACGGCCGGAACGTGCCGGTCGAGACGATGCCGGAACTGGAGCGGCTGATGCTGCACCGGTTGTCCGAGTTGGACGAAATGGTGCGCCAGGGCTACGACGCGTTCGAGTTCAAGCGTGTCACCCGCGCGCTGCTCGACTTCATGGTGGTGGAGCTTTCGGCCTTCTACTTCGACATCCGCAAGGACGCGCTCTACTGCGACGGCCCTTCGAGCCTGCGCCGCAAGGCCGCCGTGCAGGTGGTGCGCCACCTGTTCGAATGCCTGGTGAAGTGGCTGGCGCCGATGCTGCCCTTCACCACGGAAGAAGCCTGGCTCGACCGCCATCCGCAAGCCGTGTCGGTGCATCTCGGCCAGTTCCCCGCGATCCCGCAGGACTGGCGCAACGAGGCGCTGGCCGAGAAATGGCGCAAGGTGAGGCAGGTGCGCCGCGTCGTCACCGGCGCGCTGGAGATCGCGCGCGCCGAGAAGCTGATCGGCTCTTCGCTCGAGGCGGTGCCGGTGGTGACGCTCGACGACGCGGCGCTGGAGGCCGCGATCACCGATGTCGATATGGCCGAGATGGCGATCACCAGCGATCTCGTCGTCAAACACGGCAAGGCCCCGGAAGGCGCCTTCACGCTCGACGACGTCAAGGGGGTGGCGGTGGTGGTGGAGAAGGCCGAGGATCGCGGTCTGGTCAAATGCGCGCGCTCCTGGCGCTACACCGCCGATGTCGGGCAGGATCCGGAATTTCCGGATGTCTCGGCCCGCGATGCCGCCGTGTTGCATGAGCTGAAGGCCCTTGGGCGGCTGTAGTCCTGTCGATAAGCCGGTGCACAAATGCCACGCCGGGCGGCCTGAAACCGCCCGCGCGTTGCCCTTAACAAGTGGTTGAGGTAAACACGCGACACTCCGGCAGACAAATTGTCGCCGGATTTCCATCGCAAATGCGGGGAAGAAGGGGACCGTGCCCTTGGCCGGTGGCGACTGAAAGGCTGTTAGAGTGGGACTTTTTGGCATGACCGACAGAACGTTCGCGCGCGCCGCGCTGATGGCGCCGCTTTTGGTATCGGCCATCGCCCTGTCAGGCTGCGTGGGTTCGCCGACCTATGGAACCGACAAGACGGCAGCCGCGCAGCTGTTCGACGATGTCTCCGCGGCTGCCTCGATCACCCCGAAGCGCAAAGATCCGATCGACTACAAGCCGCGTCCTGATCTGGTGAAGCCCGCTCCCGGGCAGAAGGAAAGCCTGCCGCCGCCGCAGCAGAGCATCGAGACGGCGAGCGCCGACTGGCCCGAATCGCCTGAGGCGCGCCGCGCCCGCATCCGCGCCGACGCCACCGCGCACCAGAACGATCCGAATTACCAGCCGGAAGCCGTCGAGGATATCCAGACCAATCCCGAGGCGGTGAAGAAGGCATTGGCCGAATCGGGCTCCAGCCACCCGCCGGCCTGGTCGCCGGATGACAACTCGGCCGCCCGCAGGGCTCAGATCCAGCGCAGCCTTGCCGAACAGAAGCAGGGCGATCCGACCGTTCGCAAATATCTGAGCGAGCCGCCGCTTGCCTATCGCCAAGCTGCCGGCACCGCGCCGCAGAACGAGCTCGGCGAGGACGAATACAAGAAGGAGCGCCGCCTCAAGGCGCAGGCCGAAGGCAAGAAGGGCGGCTGGTTCGACTGGCTCGGCCTGTGAATATTGAATAGTGAAACGCTGCCTCACTGCTCACTAACCACTACTCACTTCATCATTCATCGCCATTCCGTCTCTCGCGAAAAAAGTCCTTGAGGATGAGGGCGGCGTCGCTCTCGCCGATCCCCGGATAGACGTCCGGCGTGTGGTGGCAGGTGGGTGAGGCGAAGAAGCGCACGCCGTTGACCACCGCGCCGCCTTTCACATCGGCGGCGCCGAAATAGAGCCGCCGCAGCCGGGCGAAGGAGATCGCGCCGGCGCACATCGCGCAGGGCTCCAGCGTCACGTAGAGATCGTGGCCGGTGAGACGTTCGCTGGCGAGCTTCCGGCAGGCCTCGCGGATCGCCAGCATCTCGGCATGCGCGGTCGGGTCCGAGAGCTCGCGCGTGCGGTTGCCGGCTTTCGCGACCACCGTGCCGCCGTTGGCGATCACAGCGCCGACCGGCACTTCGCCGCGGCTGGCGGCCGCCTCGGCCTCTTCAAGCGCCAGGGCCATGAAATCCGGTCGTTTCAAGCGGTTTCCATTCCGATTACTTCTCGCCACCCGAGAGTGATCCTGTTATTTAGCGCGAGACCCTGAAAACCGGAATCGGTTTTTGCCGCGCCGCTGGATGCGCAAAATCAAGATGACACTGCCTGCGTTGAGCGTCCGCAAGGGCGCGCGGCGCTGTAGCAGGTGAAGACGAGCAAAGTAATGGACGACGACAAGAAATCTCCACGCGGGCCGCGCAAGGGCTACTCCAGACCGACGGGCGGGCGTGACGGAAAACCGGCCCACGGCGCCAAGAAGCCGTTCACCAAGCGTGAACGACCGATGGCTGCCGAAGGCGAGCGCCGCGACTTCAAGCGCAGCTATAAGCCACGCGAGACGGGCGAGGGCGCCGGGCGCGCCGAAAAGCCGTTCCGCAAAGGTCCGCGCCCGGAAGGCAAGCCCTTCGAGAAGCGCGAGGGCCGCAAGCCTTACACACCGCGCGGCGACCGGTCGATGGCTGCGGAGGGCGAGCGCCCGGCCCGTGATTTCAAGCGCAGCTACAAGTCGCGCGAGATGGGGCCGCGTGAAATGGGTGAAGGCGGGGAGCGTGGCGACAGGCCGTTCCGCAAAGGTCCGCCGCGCGACGGCAAGCCTTTCGAAAAGCGTGAGGACCACAAGCCTTACGCACCGCGTGGCGATCGACCGGCGGCTGCCGAAGGCGATCGGGGCGAACGACGTTTCGACCGCCCCAAGCGGGCATTCGACGACCGTCCCAAACGCGATTTCGCCGACCGGCCGAAGCGAGACTTCAGCGATCGTCCACGCGGAGCTGGCGGAAAGCCGGAAGGCGGCTTCAAGCCACGGCCGCGGCCCTCGGAAGCTGCGCCCGAAAGCGGCGAGCGCATCGCCAAGCGGCTGGCGCGCGCCGGCATCGCCTCGCGCCGCGACGCCGAGGAACTGATCGCGGCCGGTCGCGTCAAGGTCAACGGCAAGGTGCTGGACTCGCCGGCCTTCAATGTCGGCGCCAACGACATCATCCATCTCGACGGCACCGAGATCCCGCCGATCGAGCGCACGCGTCTCTTCCTGTTCCACAAGCCGGCGGGCGTCGTCACCACCAACCGCGATCCGGAAGGCCGCAAGACCGTCTTCGACGTACTGCCGTCCGACCTGCCGCGGCTGATGACGATCGGCCGGCTCGACATCAACACCGAGGGCCTGCTGCTTTTGACCAATGACGGCGGGCTGTCGCGCGTGCTCGAACTGCCGGCCACCGGCTGGCTGCGGCGCTACCGCGCGCGCGTCCACGGCAAGGTCGAGGAGAGCGCGCTCGCCGGCCTGCGTGAAGGCATCGCCGTCGACGGCGTCTTCTACGGCTCGATCGAAGCCTCGCTCGACCGCGAGCAGGGCACCAATGCGTGGCTGACCCTGGACCTACGCGAAGGCAAGAACCGTGAGGTGAAGAACATCCTCGGCGCGCTTGGCCTCGACGTGACGCGGCTGATCCGCATCTCCTACGGACCGTTCCAGCTCGAGGATTTGCCCGAGGGCCATGTGCTGGAGATCAAGGGCCGCGTGCTGCGCGAACAGCTCGGCGAACGGCTGATCGAGGAGTCCGGCGCCAATTTCGATGCCGACATCCAAAAGCCGTTTTCCAACAAGCCGGTGCGCGGCGGCGGCCCTCGCCGCGAAGAGGTCGACCGGCCGAAATTCACGCGCGACGGCGACCACCGGCCGATCGGCGAGGGCGGTCTGATCAAGGCGCGCAAGCGCCGCGAAGGCAGCCGCGACGAGGCGCTGAGCAAGCTCTCGACAAAGCCGGACAGGGCGTTTGGGCCGGACCGGGCGTTCGGCGAGCGCGGCCCTAAATCCGACCGCGGCGGTTTCGGCGAAAAGCCGCGTGGTGGCTTCGGCGACAAGCCTCGTTTCGGCGGCAAGAAATCCGAGCGCGAGCAGCGGCCGATCGAACCGCCGGGCCAGCGCAAGGCCAATGTCTGGATGGCGCCGGGCGCTCGACCGATCGGCAAGGGCAGGGCGGAAGCCGATGCCGCCAGGGCCGCCGAGGCGAAGGCGCGCAAGGCATCCTATAAGCCGGGCGGCAAGGGCAAGCCGGGCGCGAAGCCGTTCGGCAAGCCCCGCGGCGAGCGCCCCGAAGGCGATGGCGGCGACAGGCCGCGCGGTCCGAAGAGGGGCGGCAATGCGGATCGTCGGCGGTGAGTTCCGCGGGCGTCCGCTGGCGACGCCGAAAAGCAATGCCATCCGCCCGACCACCGACCGCACCCGCGAGGCGGTGTTCAACGTGCTCGCGCATCGCTATGCCGAAAAGCTCGAAGGCGGCCGCGTGCTCGATCTCTTCGCCGGCACCGGCGCGCTCGGACTTGAGGCGCTGTCGCGCGGTGCTTCCTACTGCGTTTTCATCGAGGAATCGACGGAGGGGCGAGGCCTGATCCGCGAGAACGTCGAGGCCTATGGACTCACCGGCCGCACCAAGATTTTTCGTCGCGACGCCGCTCATTTGGGTGAGGCTGGCACGCTCTCGCCCTTCGGCCTGATCTTCGCCGACCCGCCCTATGGCAAGGGGCTTGGCGAACGCGCGCTGCGCTCGGCCAAGGCCGGCGGCTGGCTGTTGCCCGGCGCCTTGTTCGTGGTCGAGGAGGCGGCCTCGGCGCCGTTCGAGGCAGGCCCGGGTTTTTCCGTGGTGGACGAGCGGGGCTATGGCGAAACGGTCATTCGCTTCATCGAGGTTGGCTAGCGCCGCCTCGAAAATGACTCACAATTCACTTTGCCTTGCCAACAACCTTGCCTATCGTCGCGCAACCGCGACCGGAGAACTTGATGAGACGAACAGGAATTGGGCTGCGCGCAGCGCTTCTGGCCAGCGCGCTGGCGCTTGCGGCGGCCGCTCCGGCCCGCGCGGCCGATGACGGCGAGGTCAAGGATTTCCTGCTCGACAACGGCATGGAAGTGGTCGTCATCCCGGACCACCGCGCCCCGATCGTCACCCACATGGTCTGGTACAAGATCGGCAGCGCCGACGAGCCTCTCGGCAAATCCGGCATCGCGCATTTCTTCGAACACCTGATGTTCAAGGCCACGACCAACCACGCCGCCGGCGAGTTCGACCGCGCCGTGTCCGAGATCGGCGGCTCCAACAATGCCTTCACCTCTTACGACTACACCGCCTTCCACGAGACGGTGCCGCCTTCCGCCCTCGAACAGATGATGGGCTTCGAGGCCGATCGCATGCGCAACCTCATCCTGACAGACGATGTCATCAAGACCGAGCGCGACGTGATCCTGGAGGAGCGCCGTTCGCGCATCGACAGCAATCCGCAGGCGGTGCTCGAGGAGGAGGTCGACGCGACGCTCTGGCAGAACCAGCGATACCGCATTCCGGTGATCGGCTGGATGCAAGAGATGGAGCAGTTGAACCGTCCGGACGCGAAAGCCTTCTACGACGCCTACTACCGGCCGAACAACGCCGTGCTGGTGGTGGTCGGCGACGTCGATCCCGACGCGGTGAAGGCGATGGCCGGGCGCACTTACGGAAAGGTCGCCCGCGGCCCGGACCTGCGGCCGCGCATCCGCCCCGTGGAGCCGGAGCAGAACACGAAGCGCACGGTGACGCTCGCCGACGCGCGCGTCTCGGTGCCGAGCTTTTCGACGCAATGGGTCGTGCCGTCCTATCACACGGCTAAGCCCGGCGAAGCCGAGGCGCTCGACCTGCTTGCCGAGATCCTCGGCGGCGACAACCGCAGCAGGTTGTACCAGCAGCTCGTCGTCAAGCAGGGTATCGCCTCAGAGGCCGGCGCCTACTTCCAGGGCACCATGCTCGACGCCACCAACTTCACCGTCTATGGCGCCCCGCGCGGCGACGCCAGGCTTGCCGATGTCGAGGCGGCTGTCGATGCCGAGATCGCCCGCATCGTCAAGGACGGCGTGAGCGACGATGAGCTGGAGCGGGCCAAGACCCGCTATGTGCGCTCCATGATCTTTGCGCGCGACAAGCAGGACGACATGGCCAACATGTATGGCTCGACGCTTGCCACGGGCGGCAATGTCAAGGACGTCCAGGAATGGCCGGACCGCATCCGCAAGGTGACCGCCGATGAAGTCAAGGCGGCTGCCGCCCGCTACCTCGTGCTCGATCGTTCCACCACCGGCTATCTCTTGCCGCAGCAGCAGGCGGGGAATTGATGATGAGCATGGTTCTTGGCCATACGATCGCTTCTCCTTCTCCGGCGAGCGAGGAAGGCAAGCTCTATCGCGCCGTCGCCACCCTTTGCTTCGCCCTGTTCTTCCTGCTTTTGCCGGTGCTTGCCGCGCGCGCCGAAATGAACATCCAGGAGGTGAAGTCGAATAAGGGCGTCACCGCCTGGCTGGTGGAAGACCATTCGATCCCACTGGTTGCGATCCGTTTCGTCTTCGACGGCGGCACGGCGCAGGACCCCGCCGGCAAGGAAGGCCTAGTCAACCTGATGACCGGCCTGTTCGACGAGGGCGCCGGCGACCTCGACAGCGAGGCCTTCCAGTTGAAGCTCGACGATGCCGGCGCGGAGATGAGTTTTCAGGCGGCGCGCGATGGCACCTATGGCTCGATGCGCATGCTGTCCGACCAGAAGGACGAGGCTTTTGGCCTGCTGAAGCTGGCGGTGAACAGCCCGCGCTTCGATCAGGCGCCGATCGACCGCATCCGCGCCCAGACACTCTCCGGCATCCTCGCCAATGAGCGGGATCCCAATACGATCGCCCAGCAGCGCTGGCTGCGCGCGATCTATGGCCAGCATCCCTACGCGCGGCCGGACGAGGGCAACAAAGATAGTCTCGTCACCATCACTGCCGACGACCTCAAGGCCTTCCACAAGGCGAACTTCGCCCGCGGCGGCCTGCATGTGGCGGTGGTGGGCGACATCGACGCCGCCACGTTGAGCGGCAGGCTTGACGAGGTGTTCGGCGACCTGCCGGACAAGCAGACGCTGGCGCCGGTTGCCGACATCACGCCCAAGCTCGGCCAGCAGCTCGAAGTGAATTACGATCTGCCGCAGACCTCCCTGCAGCTTGCCTGGCCGGGCGTGAAGCGGAGCGATCCCGATTTCTACGCCGCCGTGCTGATGAACGAGATTCTCGGCGGCTCGACTTTCACGTCGCGCTTGTATGAGCAGGTGCGCGAGAAACGCGGCCTTGCCTATAGCGTCAGCTCCGATCTCGTCGATCACGAGCATTCCAACGCGCTGCTGGTGACGACGGCGACGCGTTCCGACCGCGCCGCCGAAACGCTTTCGATCGTGCGCCAGGTGGTGAAGGACATGGCCGAGAACGGCCCCACCGAGGAGGAACTCGCGGCGACCAAGAAATACATGGTCGGCGCTTACGCCATCAGCAATCTGGATTCGTCCAGCTCCATCGCAGCGACGCTGGTGGAGCTGCAGATCGATGATCTCGGCATCGATTATATCAAGCGGCGCGCGGCTCTCATCAACGCGGTGACGCTGGCCGACGTGAAGGCGGCGGCGAAGAAGCTCCTGTCGTCCGACCCCGCGGTGATGGTCATTGGGCCGCCGCTGGTGCAGGTGGCGGGAGGCGGCAAGGGATGAGCCCGACCTTCGGGGTGGCCTTTGGCGGCGGCGGCGCGCGCGGTCTCGCGCATATCCACATCATCGAGGCTCTCGACGATCTCGGCATCAAGCCGGTGGCGATTGCCGGCTCGTCGATCGGCGCCATCATGGGCGCCGGCATGGCGTCGGGCATGAAGGGTGCCGAGATTCACGATTATGCCCGATCGATCCTCGGCAGCCGGGCTGAAGTGGCCGCGCGCATGTGGCGCTCGCGGCCGGGCACGATCGCTGAGGCCATGCAGGGCGGCATCCGCGTCAGCCAGTTCAACATCGAGCGCATTCTGAAGGCTTTCCTGCCCGAGGCGATCCCGCAGACATTCGAGGCGCTGAAGGTTCCGCTCAAGGTGACGGCGACCGACTATTTCGGCCACAGCCTTGCGGTGTTCGCCGAAGGCGACCTGCATTCGGCGCTTGCCGCATCGGCGGCCATCCCGGCGGTGTTCCGCCCGGTGACGCGCGAGGGCCGCGTGCTGATCGATGGCGGTATCTACAACCCCGTGCCTTTCGACCTCATCGAGAAGGACGCCGACATCATCATCGCCGTCGATGTCGTCGGCGCGCCGAGCGAGGCCGAGCGCAGGCATCCGACCACAGTCGACCTGATGTATGGCGCCACCCAGCTGATGATGCAGTCAATCATCGCCAACAAGCTCAGGCAGCACCCGCCGGACATTCTGATCCGGCCGAATGTCTCGAAATACCGCGTGCTCGAATTCCTCAAGATCGAGACGCTGATGGCCGAGACGGTCGAGATCAAGGACGAATTGAAGCGCGCCGTCGAGAAGGCCGTGGAAGCGCATGGCGGCAGGCGGGGAGAAGGGCGGTTTAAGTAGATCCGTGGAAGGCTCAGGCCTCGGCCAGGCTGGATCGCCGGTGTAAGCCGCCTCTCGACCTGTCGCGGCGCGCATTTTACCACTAGCGGCGAACAGACCGCACATCATAATGTCGCGCCCATTCGAAGTGCCTTGAGGCCGCATGACCAAGCTCCTTTTCACCCGCGTTCCTTTCAACCCGGTCTCTCTCGGGCTCGTCTGCAATTTCATTGCGCACTATCCGCCCTTCGACGGATACGAGTTTGGACAGATGGTGAAGTCCTTGCGCTACCAGATCGAGCAGCAGACGCACCTCATCGGTTCCATTGACGATGCGATCGTCGCTTACGTCGGCTGGATCGTGACCAACTGCGAAATTGCCGAAACGTGGGTTGCAAACAGAGGGCCACTCAACCCCGATCTCAGCGGCAACGCGATTGCCGCGACGATTATGGCTACGCGCTCGTCCTCGCACATCCTGCCGATGATCAAGGAAGCGAAACTGCTCAACCTCGACAAGTCGGTCTACTGGAAGCGCGATTTCATCGACGCCCGCGGTGCCATGAAACGCGCCGTCCGCAAACGGGACGCGTGATGGAACAGGCTACCCCAGGCGAGGCGCTGACCCAGGAAATCCTGATCCGCCTCGGCGACCGTTACGCCTCGATGTTCGTGCGCATCTGGCAACCGGCCGGCCAATCGCGCGGCACCGTGTTCTGCCTGCACGGCTTTGCCGGCAATGGCTCCGATTTCGATTACCTAGCGGCGTTCCTCTGCCGCAACGGCTATCTGGTGATCTGCCCCGACCTGCTCGGACGAGGGCGCAGCGCCTATCTCGGCGCGGGCTACGATATGGATCTCTATTCCAGGTGCCTACGCGCGCTCAGCCAGTTTGCCGGTAAGGAGAACCATTTCGTCGGCACGTCATGGGGCGGGCTGATCCTGCTTCTATTTCTCTACGCGAACCGCGGCCGCGTCGACAGGATCATCCTCAACGATGTCCCCCTGATTGGCGGGCCGAAGGTCGACGCCTTACGAAACGAAGCCATCCGCGAAGCCGCGCTTGTATTCCAGACGCGCGCCGAGGCAGGTCAATATCTGCGTGCCTCAAATCCAGGCATGGGGCGGGTGGAGAGGCCGGTCCTCGACCGCTTCATCGATAACAGAATTGCCGCGAGGGCTGGCGAGTTTCGTTTGGCCTACGATCCGGCCACGACCGGGAATTTCGAGGCCATGACCGGCCGCGAATACGACCTGTTTCCCATGGTCGCTAAGCTCGACGCCCAGGTCATGCTCATGTACGGCCGCGAGAGCGGGTTCATCGACAGGCAGGCCTTTGAACGATCCCGCTGCGCCCGACCCGATCTTTGCATCGTCGACAATATCGATGTCGGCCATCCGCCGTCGCTGATGACGCCCGATCAGGCTCTCCTGATCTTCGGGTTTCTGTCCGCCATGTGAGCAGTATCCGTCATGGCGGGATCGCACTTCGATGAAACATATACCCGATTGCTCTCAGCTGATCTCGATCGCGACGGCGCGGCCGAAAATCCGTATAGAATCCTGATTTGCACCACGCCGAGAACCGCCGGCCATACCTATTGCCAGGTCATGCGGCATTTTGGACTTGGCCTGCCCACCGAATACTTCCAGTGGCAATTCGCGGTACCGCTCATGCGGCGCTGGACGGGAGACGACACATTCGACGTCCCGGCGCTCGATCGCGGTGCGTCGTCATATGGAAAGCATCTTCTGATGCGGCGCTCAGTCGAAGGCGTATTCGCGGCCAAGCTGTTTTTCGGCAATCTGGACTTCGCCCGCCTCTCGATCGGCGAGGATGATGCAAGCTCGTTCTATGTATTCCTGTCCCGCCGGAACAAAGTCGATCAGACGGTCAGCCTGCTTTCGATGCTGCATACTGGTCAGCCATTCGATGGCGGGGAAACGCTGCCCGGTGTCCCTATGTTGAGAACGATAAGTCAGAAGGCGGTTATTGACACCGTGCGACACATCGCGGACTCCGAGGCAAAGTGGCGGAGCTACCTTTCGACCATTGACGTGACGAGGGTTGCTCATGTGGCCTATGAGGATTTCGTCGTCAATCCCCACGACAATGTGAAGGCGACGATGCGGAACTGGTTTCCAGCCCGCAATCTGCGCAATGATGCCCTCGCTGCAAATGGTCGCTACAGCAACGACGCCTCCGTAAAGTCGATTATCGCAAGACAGTTCGGAGGCTTGATCCGTCAACTTTGGCGCGACATGCCTGTCGAGGCGGAGCAGAGCCGATCAGCGCCTTGACACTTGGACGGACATGCCGCTCGCCGGGCGCAGCGCCAGCGCATAGTCGAAGCGGATAACGTCGTCGGCGCGAGTAAAGGCGAACTGGCGCACGACCGCGCGAACCGCCTGCTCCACCTCGAGTCGGCCCAGGCGTGCGCCCCCGCACATACGCGGTCCGGTTAGGAAGGGAATGAAGGCGCGGCGGTCGAAACTGTTGTTGATGAACTCCTTGCGGCTGGCATCGAAAGTCCTCGGATTTTCCCAGAATTCAGGATGCTGGTGCACACCGACGAGGGACAGCATGATAAGTTGCCCGGCCCGTAGCGACGTGCCATCCAGAACCGCATCGGTGCTTACTTCGCGGGTGAGGAACGGTATAGGTGGGAAATAGCGCATCGTCTCGTTGATGAAGCAGTCAGTAAACGGTGTCTGTGCCTTGCCGCCAGCAATCTCACTATAGATACGCTCCTGCACCTGCTGGTTGGCGCCGAGCCTATCGATCACCCACTGCACTGTCGTGACGGTGGTTTCGACGCCAGCGAACAGATTCATCACGAATTCTTCGATCGGGGAAAAGCCGTCGATCCCGGCTGCTCTTTCCGAGAAACGGTCCATTTCCGCGGCCGCCCGCGGATCCGCCATCAGTTGCGAACCGAAATCCGCGATGACCGCGCGGGCATCTTGGATGGCGCTGTCTCTTTCGGCATTGGTTGGCGTGACCCAGGAATAATACTGCAGGCGGCGCAATGTCTCACGGACTCGGTCGAAAAGCACAGCGGTTGGTCGCGCTTCCGCGACAAGTCCGAAGGCCTGATAGAAAATGGTCATGGCGCCGGTGAAAAGCGCCTGGTGGATTCCTGCGAGGGAGGTCTCGCAATCGGCAAGGTCGCCGCTGAATATATCCGACACGCTTTGCCCATGGGCGGGTTTGGCCGCCGCGAGATAGCGATCCTGGGTGATGGCGCGTCTTGTCGCCCATTCCTCGTCATTGGTGTTGAAGCGGCTGAAGCCGAGGGCCGAGATCAGCGAGAAGTTCTTCCGGAACAGGGCAGGCGACTTGACGATCTCGTCGACGCTCTCCGGATGGTCGAATACGACGAGGTTGCCGATTTCCTTAGCGCCGGTTGCTCGTCCATCATCCTGCCCGCTCCGCGCGAATAGGTTGTAGACGAGACTGTTGAGCATGCCTTCAATTTGTGCTGGATCGCTCACCCTACCTCCATGTCTGAACGCACGACCACTTCGGTATTCGTTCAGCTAACGATGTCCCTTATTGTTGCAAAAATGCGACAGTCACGCCGCAAAGTCGTTGGCATCCCGCAGCGGCAATAGGCGGTTATAAACTTGTCTGCAATAACAACCCGGCTGGAATCTGGGTGGGGACTTAAATGCATTCGCAGGGCACGGGTAAATTTTTAGCTACGGTGGCGGCTTCGGCTGCCTCCCTAACGGCAACAGGCGTGGCCACGGCTAACGCAACCGAGGCGCAGCCCTCGGATCAGACGGTCATTGATTCGCGCATCAAGATGTCGTTCGAAGGCTCGTACTTCTGGAACAATCTCCATAACGACGACAAGCTGAGCAGCGACAAGCTGGGTAAAGGCAACGGTGATATTTCCGGGGCAGTTTCGCTGACCAAGCAGATCTCTCCGGACTGGGATTGGCGTCTTGCCGCCGCTGTCCAACTCGGCAAGGACCGCTCTGCCCTCCTCTTCGAGCAGCCTGAGACGAACCCTGAGGGCCTTGTTACAGGGACTTACAGCGACGGCTACAGCTTCCAGACTTTCGATTTTGACGTCGGCAAGCACGTCAAGGTGCAACAGGCCGATATCCGTTTCTTCGGCGGCCTGCGGCTGGTGCATTCCGACGAGACATTGGGCGAGATTTCCGAAAAGTTCACCCCCACCAATCCTGCCGACAAGGGCATCGCCGCTGACAAGATCGGTACGGCCGAGTACTGGGGCATCGGCCCGCGCGTTGGTGCGGAAGCTTACTATCCGGTTGGCGAGAACTGGGGCCTGACAGGCTCGGCTTCGGGCGCAGTCATGTGGGGCCGCCGCACCGCGCATGTCGGTGTCAATATCTCGTCCACAAACCCAGACGAACACTTTTCCGAAACTCTGGCCAGTCAGGGCTCGAACGAAACGGTCTCGAACCTCGACGCATCGCTTGGCCTGAGCTGGACGCCGATAACGAACGCTACCTTCACTGCTGGTTACAAGATCGAGGCGTGGCACGATCTGCTTGTGAACGCAGATCACAAGAATCAGGTTTTCCAAGGCCCGTTCCTGCGCCTCGAAGTAAAGATGTGATCGCGGCGGCCGGTCAGGGTGACTTCGGAGACAGGTTTCGAGTCCAGGTTCGCATCTAACAGGAACGTTAAACTGCACTATGTCGCGGCGGGCTCCGGCCCGCCGATCCTTTTCCTGCACGGCCTTCCCGACCATGGCCTTGGTTGGCGCAGGCAGATCGAGGCTCTGCGCGGCAGTTTCAGGGTGCTGGCACCGGATTTGCGCGGATTCGGGCGAAGCGACGCGCCGCGGGGACATGCCCACTACACGCTGCTGCCGCATCTGGTCGAGGACGTGCTTTCGGTGCTCGTGGCCGAACAACTCTCCCAAGCCTCGATCGTCGGTCATGACTGGGGCGGGACCATTGCTTGGTGGCTGGCCATGCGGATCCCGCAGGTGGTTCGCCATCTGGTTGTCCTTTCCTCCCCTCATCCGCGCAACTATCTGCGCGCCATCGCCGATCCAGCCAACACCCGGTATTTCGCCTATGTGCGCCGCTTCCAGGAGGCAGGCGCGTCCGCCATGCCGGCGCCGGAGGAGCTTGCCGGATGGGTCGCCGACGAGGCCGACCGACAGGCTCTCGCAGCGTCGCTCCGGCATTCCGATCCGGAGGCGATGCTGGGTTACTACAGGGCCAATATTCCGCTCGGCAGGGTGCCGGACATCGGTCAATTGCCTCTGGTCAAAGCACCGACGCTGGTGATGTTCGGCGCCCACGATCCCTATGTTCCGGCCAGTGCTTTCGAAGGCACATTCCGCGAAGTCGACAACATCAGCTCCGTGGTGGCGCTGCCCGACGCCGGCCATTTCATCCATCATGAGGCCGCCACCTTCGTCACGCGTGAGATCGAGGGTTGGGTGTCGCGGCCGCTGTCGAGCTTTCGGGTCGCGGGATAGAGACGCGATCGGCAATCGGCAGTGCGAACCGTCGCAGTGCAGATGCGAGCTGATGAGTGGGAGCCGGGCAGCGTCAGCACGGTTGCCACTTTGAGCCCTCGTTGCTGTAAGGTTTCCGGACAAGGCGTTGGGCCTTCTTCATGCCCCCTTGCGTTCACCCTTGTTTTCGGATTAGATTTCGCTTGAGAAAACCTTTTCCCAAATCGCCCTGCGCTTGCTGACCTCATCCGTCATCACCACGCAGGCCGATAAGAGAAAACCTTTTCCCAACTCAGGGAATGGTTGCACGATATGTCTTCGGATGCCTCACCTGTCTCCGCCAAGCCGCCGGTCACGCTGCGCGAGGTCGCTGCCGCGGCCGGCGTCAGCGTCGCCACGGCGTCGAAGGCGCTGAACGGGCAGGGGCGGATGACGGCGGAGACGCGCGAGCGCATCCGCGAGACGGCGCGGCTGCTCGGCTTCCGGCCGAACAGCCTGGCCCAGAGCCTCCTGCGAAAACGCTCCTTCACCGTCGGGCTGCTCACCAACGATACCTATGGCCGCTTCTCGCTGCCGCTGATGGCTGGCGTTTCGGATGCGCTGGTCGACAAGGGCGTCTCGGTGTTCCTGTGCAATGTCGAGGATGACCAGCGGCTCGGCCAGCTGCATGTCGAGGCCATGCTTGACAAGCGCGTCGACGGCATCGTCGCCACGGGAAAACGCATCGACCGCCATCTGCCCGTCGATCTCTCCAACTTGCGCATCCCGGTCGTCTACGCCTTCACCCAGCCCGATCCCGGCGCGGTCGGCCTCGTCTCTGACGACGCCGGCGGCGCGCGGCTGACGGTAGAGCAGTTTGTGCGGCTCGGGCGCCGGCGCATTGCCCATGTCACTGGACCGGCGAGCTTCGAGGTGGTGCACACGCGGGCCGGGGCGTACCGCGATGTCCTGACGGAGAACGGCCTGGCCTTGAGCGAGCCGCTGCTGGGCGCATGGTCGGAAGCCTGGGGCCACGATGCCGTGGCAAGACTGTTCAGCAAGGCGGGCAGGGAGGGGTGGCCGGACGCCGTCTTCTGCGGCAACGACCAGATTGCCCGCGGCGTCATCGACGCGCTGCGCGAGCGCGGCATAAGGGTGCCCGAGGATGTTGGCGTCATCGGCTTCGACAATTGGGAGATCGTGGCCGAGGCGACGCGTCCGCCGCTGACTTCCATCGACATGAACCTGGCGAGCCTCGGCCGCGAGGCCGGGCTTGCCCTGCTTTCGCTCGTCGACGGCCAGCCGGCCGTGCCGGGCATCAGGAAACTGCCGTGCCGGCTGGTGGTGCGTCAGTCATGCGGCAGTCCGCCGCAATGAAGCAACAAGGCCACGCGCCCGAACAAGCAGGGCGGCGTGGGCAGAACAGGGAGGAGAACCATGAGGAGGAGTAAGATGAAGACCATTTTTGCCAGGCTTGCCCTTGCGGCAGCCGTCATTGGTGGCGGCCTGCAGGCGGCGTCCGCCGAGACCGCCAACATCTGGGTGCGCGCCGACGGCTCGAACTTCATGCCGCGCATCGTCGACGCCTTCAACAAGACCAACAAGGACCAGGTCAAGCTCGACATCATTCCCAATGCCGAGATCATCCCGAAATATGGCGCGGCCGCCGCCGGCGGCACGGCGCCCGACGCGCTCTCGCTCGACCTGATCTACACGCCGTCCTTCGCCGCCGCCGGCCAGTTGGAGGACATCACCGACTGGGCGAAATCCTTGCCCTATTTTTCGAGCCTGTCGCCGGCGCATGTGAAGACCGGCACCTACAAGGACCGCATCTACGGCCTGCCGTTCTCGGCCGACGCCTCGGTGCTGATCTGGAACAAGAAGCTGTTCAAGCAGGCGGGGCTGGACCCTGAGAAGGGCCCGACCAATTGGGCCGAGATCGAGGCCGACGCCGAGAAGGTCAACGCGCTTGGCGGCGACATCAAGGGCTTCTACTTCTCGGGCAATTGCGGCGGCTGCAACATCTTCACCTTCACGCCGCTGATCTGGGCCTCGGGCGGCGACATCCTGTCCGAGGACGGCTCGAAGGCGACGCTCGACAGCCCGCAGTTGCGCGGCGCGATCGACCTCTACCGCTCGATGGTCAAGAAAGGGCTGGTGCCCGAGGGCGCGCAGACCGATACCGGCGCCAATTTCTTCGCCGCCTTTGCCGGCGGCAAGATCGGCATCTCGCCGTCCGGCGCCTTCGCCATCGGCGCGCTCAACACGCAGTATCCGGACGTCGACTACGGCATCACCTTCCTGCCGGGCAAGGATGGCGGCTGGTCGTCCTTCGCCGGCGGCGACAATTTCGTCGTCACCAAGGGCACCAAGAAGATCGCCGTGGTGAAGGAGTTTTTGGACTTCGCCTATTCGCTCGAGGGCCAGACCATCCTTGCCAAATATGGCAGCCTGCCGGTGCGCAACGACATCGCCAAGGATGCGCTCAAGGATCTCGACCCGCGCTACCAGGTGGCGGCCGAGGCGATGGCCAAGGGCAGGACGCCCTATTCGGTGGTGTTCAACGACCTGATCAACTCTGCCAACGGTCCGTGGACGCAGATGATCAACGAGGTGTTCTTCGGCGACGACGTCGACGGCGCCATCAAGAACGCGCAGGATACCATGCAGTCGATCATCGACCAGGCGCCGAACAAGTAACACAGGGCCAGCCGGCGGCGAGGATCGCGCACCGCCTCGCCGCCAAGGCTCTGACCGGCCGCCCGCTCCGTCTCCCTGGCCGGGCGGCCGGATGATCCATCGCTGAATGGCAGGGACTGACGCGTTGAGAAAAGACCCCTTCATCCGGCCGCTTCGCGGCCACCTTCTCTCTGGTGGGGAGAAGAGTTTGGCGCCGACGCT
Source organism: Mesorhizobium sp. B3-1-6 (assembly GCF_006439555.1). Lineage (NCBI taxonomy): Bacteria > Pseudomonadati > Pseudomonadota > Alphaproteobacteria > Hyphomicrobiales > Phyllobacteriaceae > Mesorhizobium > Mesorhizobium sp. B3-1-6. The sequence goes on from NZ_VFTM01000002.1 coordinate 148,470, forward strand.
TGCGATCTCCTCTCCCCTTGGGGAGCGGTCGGATTGCCCCGGATTGCCCTTCGCAATCCGGTCGGCAATCCGGGTGAGGGGGCGCAGGCGGGCTGGCTCCACCTTCTCCCTTTGCGGGAAAAGGGGGCCGAGCGAAGCTCGGTCGGATGAGGGGCGCTCCAGGGAACGCCGACGCCTCACTCCGCTGGAACACCCCTCGTCCGTCTTGGCACTGCGCGCCGATCCACCTTCTCCCGCAAGGGGAGAAGGGGAGGCCCAGCCATGACCGCCATCGCCACCACCTCCGCGCCCGCCCGAGCCCGCGCACGCACCAGCCGCCGGCAATGGGTGGGCCTGCTCTATGTCCTGCCGGCGGTCGCCCTGGTCACCGTCTTCTTCGTCATCCCGCTCGGCATGACGGCGTGGATGTCGCTGCACAACTGGCCGCTGATGGGCGAGCATTCCTTCATCGGCCTCGACAACTACTTTGCCATCCTGCGCGACACGCGCTTCTGGAATGCGCTGAAATTCACCTTCTATTACACGGTGATCGTCACCATCGCGATCTTCGCCGTCGCCTTCCCGCTGGCGATCTTCATCGAAAGACCGCGCCCGCTCACCAATCTCTACCGCACCGCCTTCTTCATGCCGGCGGTGGTGGGTTTTGCTTCGGCAAGCCTGCTCTGGTCGTGGCTCTTGAATGTCGATTCCGGCCTGTTCAGCCCGGCCGCCTTCGACCTCGGCCTGACCGGCAAGAAGGTCAATCTTCTCGCCACCTTCCAGCCGGCCTTCTGGTCGATCATCGCCATGGTGGTCTGGAAGGTCGCCGGCTTCACCATGATCATCCTGATGACCGGTCTGCAATCGATCCCGCAGGATTTGCAGGAGGCCGCCGTCATCGATGGCGCCGGCCCGTTCGCCAGGTTCAGGGCGATCACCTTGCCGCTGATGCGCCGCACGCTGGCGCTGGCGCTGATCCTGTCGGTCGCCGGCTCGATCCTGGCCTTCGACCAGTTCTACATCATCCTGCGCGGCGGCCCGCGCAACCAGACGCTGACGGCCGTCTACTGGATCTTCAACCAGTCCTTCGTCTCGTTCAAGCTCGGCTACGGCGCGGCACTCTCCATGGTGCTGCTGGTCATCCTGGTGGCGCTCAGCCTCATCCAGCTCTGGCTGCTGCGCAAGCCCGAGGGGCTCGACTGATGGCCGAGGCGATGTCGCAAAACCGCAAAGCGGCCTTCAGCCTCGCCAGGCACTCGACCGGCATCGTCGCCTCGGTGCTGTTTTTGGCGCCGATCGTGTGGACGGTGCTGTCGACCTTCAAGCCGGCGCAGGAAGCGCGCCAGCCGCCGCTGCCGCCCTGGCCGACCACCGGCTTCTCGATCGAGAATTATCAGACGCTGAACTCCTTCGGCGACGGGCTCTGGGTCTCGGCGCAGAACAGCATCTATGTCTCGGTGATGACGGTGCTGCTCTCGGTTCTGGTCAGCGTGCTCGCCGGCTACGGTTTTTCGCGCTTCCGCTTTCCGTTCCGGGATTTCTTCTTCGTCCTCATCCTGTCGACGATCATGATCCCGTTCCAGTCGATCCTGACGCCGATCTTCCTGGTGCTGACGAAACTCGGCCTGCACAACACGCTGACCGGGCTGGTCTGCGTCTATGTCACGCTGCAGCTGCCGTTCTCGATCTTCATGATGCGCAATGCCTTCGACGCCGTGCCACGCGAGATCGAGGAGGCAGCGCGCATGGACGGCGCCAACAACGTCACCATGCTGGTGAAGGTGATGCTGCCGCTGGTCTGGCCCGGCGTCGTCACCATCGCGCTGTTCGCCTTCCTCGGCGCCTGGAACGAGTTCCTGGCAGCACTCGTGCTGATGACCGACCAGTCCAAATTCACCTTGCCGGTGATGATGACCGCGCTTCAGTCCGGCCGCTTCGGCGCCATCGACTGGGGCGCCGTGCAGGCCGGCGTCACGGTGATGATGGTGCCCTGCCTGATCCTCTTCCTGGCGCTGCAGCGCTTCTACATCCGCGGCCTGATGGCCGGGGCCGTCAAGTAATTCGAATGGAGTGAAATCATGACCGCATCGCAGCCCGCCGCGCAGACCGGCACCTCCGCCAGGCCGAAGCTTGCCTTCCGGCCGCTTCCCGTGCCGCAGGTCGATGTCCGCGGCTTCTGGGGCGACCGTGTCGATGCCGTGGCCGCCAAGACCGCCGGCATCCTCTACGACCGTTGTGTCGAGGCGCGCATGCTGGAGCAGATCGATCCGGACGTGCCGTCACCGGGTGTCGTCATCCCCTTCCATGTCAGCGACGGTTTTACCGCGCGCACCGTGACCACCCAGATGTTCTGGGATTCCGACTGGGGCAAGACGATCGAGACCGCGGCCTATTCGCTCTACCGCCGCCGAAATTCCGATCTGGAAAAGAAGATCGACGCCGTCATCGACATGTACGGCAAGCTGCAGCAGGAGGACGGCTATCTGTCGAGCTGGTACCAGCGCATCCAGCCCGGCCTGCGCTGGACCAATCTGCGCGACTGCCACGAGCTCTACTGCGCCGGCCACCTGATCGAGGGCGCCGTCGCTTACTTTCAGGCGACGGGAAAACGCAAGCTCCTCGACATCATGAGCCGCTATGCCGACCACATCGCCTCGATGTTCGGCCCCGAGCCGGAGAAGAAAAAAGGCTATTGCGGCCATGAGGAGATCGAGCTGGCGCTGGTCAAGCTCGCCCGCGTCACCGGCAACGACAAGTATATGAAGCTGGCAAAATACTTCATCGACCAGCGCGGCCAGCAGCCGCATTACTTCGACGAGGAGGCGCTGGCGCGCGGCGCCGACCCGAAGGATTTCCACTTCAAGACCTACGAATACAACCAGTCGCACAAGCCGGTGCGCGAGCAGGACAAGGTCGTAGGCCATGCGGTGAGAGCCATGTACCTCTATTCCGGCATGGCCGACATCGCGACCGAATATGGCGACGACACGCTCAAGGTGGCGCTCGAGCGGCTATGGGACGATCTCACGACGAAAAGCCTCTACGTCACCGGCGGTCTGGGTCCGTCGGCCGACAATGAAGGCTTCACCAACGACTACGACCTGCCCAACGAGACCGCCTATGCCGAGACCTGCGCTTCGGTCGGCCTGGTGTTCTGGGCGAGCCGCATGCTGGGCATGGGTCCGAACGCGCGCTATGCCGACATGATGGAGCGGGCTTTATACAACGGCTCGATCTCGGGCCTGTCGCTCGACGGCTCGCTGTTCTTCTACGAGAACCCGCTGGAGAGCCGCGGCGGCCACCATCGCTGGAAATGGCACCGCTGCCCGTGCTGCCCGCCCAACATCGGCCGCATGGTGGCCTCGATCGGCAGCTATTTCTACGGCCTCGCCGACGATGCGCTGGCGGTCCACCTCTATGGCGACTCGACCGCGCGCTTCGAGATCGCCGGCCGGCAGGTTACCTTGGTCCAGACCTGCAACTATCCCTGGGATGGCGCGGTCGCGATCGAGGTCGGGCCGGAGGCGCCGATTGCGTTCACGCTTCATCTGCGCATGCCTGCTTGGTGCCGGAAGGCAGCGCTTCGGATCAACGGCAAGCTGGTCGATCTCGAAGCGGCGACGGTCGACGGCTATGCCGCGATCCGCCGCGAATGGCGCCAGGGCGATAAGGTCGAGCTCGATCTCGAAATGTCGATGGCGCGCCTCTTCGCCAACCCGCAGGTGCGGCAGGACATCGGCCGCGTCGCGCTGGCGCGCGGCCCGCTGATCTACTGCGTCGAGGAAACCGACAATGGCGGCGGGCTGCATCGCATAGCGCTATCGCGCACGGCCAGGCTCGAGGCCAACAAGGAGCCGAACCTGCTCGGCGGCGTCGTCACGCTTTCGGCCATCGGCAGCCGGGCCGAAACGAAGAACTGGGGTCACGATCTCTATCGCCCCGAACCGCCGGCGACGAAGGAGACGAAGCTCAAGGCCATTCCCTATTTCGCCTGGGACAATCGCGACCCCGGCGAGATGCTGGTCTGGCTGAGCGAGGGGTAGGGCACCTGCGTCGTCTCGGCGGGACGAACTTCCGCCGGCAAGTCCTTCACGAATGGCGTGCAAGCCTACTGGATATTTGCAACGGAGGCGGATAGTGCCGACGCTCGATCGGGCGTTTCGGCATTCATGCTCACTTCCGTCACCAGCTTGCGGCGCAGGGCCGTGACGTAATCGCGCGGCTCCTTCGGTGACATCACGAAGGCCTGTGAGCCGCCGATAACCGACTGCTCAAAGTAGGAAGCCAGCGGTTGGCGAGGGTCTTCGTCGTCGGCCGGAATGGCGATCGCGTTGATCGTGTAACCCTTGGCGATGGCGTTTTCCCGGCTTGGCTGCACAGGCAGCCCGTCATTGTTCTCGCCATTCGAAGAGATGTCGATCACCTTCTTCATGGCATTTCCTGGAAACTCGTCGAGCAGGAGGCTTCCGACATCGATTGCCGTCGAAACCGAAGTTCCGCCCCGGCCTCGACGGATATGGCCGGTGTCGCCCGTCTTGCTGATCACCGACGCGGCCGCCTTGGCATCGTCCAGTCCGCAGATGCGTGTCCAGGGCAGCACGGTGCGCGAGCGACCCGGGCTCGACCATTCGAAATAGGCCACGCCGATGCAACCGAGATAGTTCTGGGAGATGGCGCGGATGATTTCGGGCGAGGTGAGCGCTTCGGCGTGGCCTTCACGCTGCATGTCGGCGATCTTGGGATCGATCGAGGAGGAGAAATCCACGGCGAAGACCACGGCTACGTCGACACGCATCGACGCCAGACCGACGTTGTTTGCATCCGCGACAGGTCCCCAAAGTATTGAGGTCGCGAATGTCGCCAGTCTCAGCAATGAATTGATATGCCTGATCGGCTCCGCATCAGAGCCAAAAGTCCCATGAATACATTCGACCATCTTATTTCCCCCTCTGACAAGAAACTTGTCGAGAAATCAGCTATTCCTCTTTCAGGGGATGCTAAATGAAGTGCGTCACGATAACGCTTGGAATGGCGGGCTTGGCGTTTGCGAGGCGTTAGTTTTGAGTTAGAATTTCGTCAGGCTGGGGGCCCGTTGGCAATGCAGGGTGGGAAAGGCTTCATTGCTGGCAGGATTTCTCTCTTCGGTGGTTTTCGAATTGAGAGGGAAGCTGGCAGTGAGCTCTTGCTGACCGGAAAGCGCGGTGCCGCTATCCTCGCCTATCTTGCCCTTTGTCCCGGTATGGCGGCGCCACGCGAGCGGCTGGCCGACCTGCTTTGGAGCGACAGCGACAGCGAACACTCACGCAACAGCCTGCGGCAAACGCTCAGTGTCCTGCGCCGGGATTTGTCGCGCGCGGGTATGGATATCATCCAGTCCCACAAGGAGCTGATTGGGATAAAGGCAAACGCGGTGCGGGTTGACGTGGAGGACTTCGAAGCCGGCCTGTCTGGCCGGTCTGCTTCGGAGCTCGAAACCACCCTGGCGCTTTATACGGGGCCGTTTCTCGACGGGTTTCATGTCGGCACCAATGTTTTCGACGATTGGGCGGCACAGGAACGCGAAAGGCTGCTGAGCCGCGCGCTTCCGTCGCTGGAGAAGCTCGCCCGTCTCGTGGATGCCGAAAGCGGGCTTGCCGTGGCCGATCGAATTCTGGCCATGGAACCGACGCGGGAGGAAGCCTACCGGCTGAAGATGGAACTGCTCGTTGCGGGCGGTCAGCGAGACCAGGCGTTGCGAACCTTCGAGGCTTGCAGAAGCGTCTTGAGGAAGGAGTTCGGTGTCGATGTCAGCGCCGAGACACGAACGCTCTGGCAATCGCTGCTTTCCTCGACAGGGTCACCGTCAAATCCGCAGACGGCCAACGGAGCCATCGCCGGTCAGCGCTCGGGACGCCCATCCATCGCCATGGCCGACTTCGTCAATCTGACGGGACAGCGCGGCGACGACTTCTTCGCCAAGGGTCTGGTCCACGATATCACCACGGCGCTCTCCGAGGTGGCCGACTATATCGTTATCTCGGCCCTCGAGAAAAACGGCGAGGAGCCGAGGGCGCAGGACAGCTTGCGGGCGCGTTACACGCTGAAGGGCAGCGTCCAGCGGTCGGGAGACGGGCTGAGGGTGAACATCCAGCTTGTCGATGCCGCGGGTGGCCACAATGTCTGGGCTCAGAAGTTCGACGGCCAATCGGAAAGCGCGCTTCAATTCCAGGACAGGATCGCGCAGTCGGTCGTGCTGGCGGTGAGCCTTGAGCTTCAGTTGACCAACTGGAAGGTTCGCGACAAGAGCCCGCCCGGTCCTCCCGAAGTGCGCCGGCTGGTGAACGAAGCCCTGATGAAATATTTCGAGATGACCCGGGACTCGTTGCTGGTCTCGAAGGATCTCGCCGAAAAAGCTCTGGCGATTGCGCCCGACAACGTCCGCGCGAAACGGACGCTGTCAATCGCGACGACCATGGGGGGTGCGTTCGGCGCCTTGCCTCGCAAGCAGGAGCATATCGACCGTGCGATCGAGCTTGCCGAGGACTCGGTAAGGGCCGTGCCCGACGACGAAATTGCCCGCTGCATCCTGTCATTCGCCTACGAATGCGATGGCCGGATCGACGAGGCGATCGTGCAATGCCAGCACGCAATCAGCCTCAATCCGAGCTATCCCAGCGGCCACGGCGATATTGCGATGCTCTTCGCGCTGCGCGGACAGGTCAGCGAGGCAGTGCGCGCGGCCAACGAAGCGATCCGGCTTGGAACGCATGACGTCATCGACTTCTGGCGCCACCACGGCCTAGTTTTGGCGCTGTTTGCCGGTCAGGACGATCGGCGGGCACTCGAAGTCGCCCGCAAGGTGGTCAGGATAAAGCCGGGATTCGTGCGCGGCGCCCTTTATTGGGCGGCAACCGCTTCGGCGACAGGGAACAATGAAGAGGCCTCGCGGGCCATCCATCACTGTCTGTCACAGCTTCCACATCTCAACCTGGGCAATGTCGCTCCTGGGTTCATGCCCCGCTATGTGAGGGACGACCATCACGGCAGGTTCCTCGAGATGCTGTCGAGAGCCGGCCTTCCTAGCTCCTGATCCGCGAACCTTCGACGGACCGAAGGCCACTCTTGCATGGCACCGCTACAAATGCACGAACGCCGTCAGCGGCAGGTGGTCGGAGGCGACGCGCGACAGCGGCGTGTCATGCGCCTCGACGCCTGAAACCAGATCGTGCCGGTTGCCCATGATGCGGTCGAGCGCCAGCACCGGCAGGCCGGATGGGAAAGTCGGCACCGCCGGCGGCGTCGGGCCGAATGTCGTGTGCAGCGTGTTCAGCGCCGAGCGGTTGCCGAGCCGCCATTCGTTGAGGTCGCCGAGCAGCAGCGTCGGCCTTTCGTCGGCGCTGCTCATGATGTCGAGCACGACGCGGGCCTGTTCCGAGCGCGAGCGGCGCAGCAGGCCGAGATGCGCGGCAATGACTCGCAGCGACCGTTTCTCGTCGAGATCGATCTCGGCGACCAGCGCGCCGCGCGGCTCCAGCCCCGGCAGCTTGATCTGGTGGACGTCGCGCACGCTGCCGCGCTTGAACAACAGCACGTTGCCGCGCCAGCCATGTCCCTTGCCGTTGCCGATGACCGGCACCGGCACCAGCCCGGTATCGTGTTCGAGGCGGGCGAGATCGAGCAGACCGGCGCGGTCGCCGAAGCGGTTGTCGGCCTCCTGCAGGGCGATCACGTCGGGGCTGATTTCGCGGATGACGCGCCCCGTCCGATCCGGATCGAACCTGCGGTCGGTGCCGATGCATTTGTGGACATTGTAGGAGGCGACGACGATCTCGGCGCCGTTGACGCGCTTGCGCGGCGTCGCCCGCGCCTTGCGCGCGCTTCTGCCGCGGATCGAGAGCAGCACCGTCTCGGGCAGACTGCGTCCTTTGATGTCGTCTATCTCCATGATCCCGATGCTCGATTTCCTGCTCTAAAGATAGGGCGATCCCAGCCACAGCAAACGGTCGAAGACGCGGATTATGAACGGTCTTTCCCTCAGCGTCTGCAGCGTCACCGGCTGGGCCGTGGAGATGGCCGCCGCGATGCGGGCGTCGATCTCGGCGGCGAAGTTTTCATCCAGGACTTCCATGTCGATCTCGAAATTCAGCCTCAGCGAGCGGGCGTCCAGATTGGAGGAGCCGACATAGGCCCACACGCCGTCGATCGCCATCAGCTTCGAATGGTCGAACGAGCCTTCGTGGCGCCAGACGCGGCAATAGTGCTTCAAGACCTGGTCAAACTGCGCCGTCATCGCATGGTCGACGAGGAAAAGGTTGTTCACCGCCGGCACGACGATGTCGATTTCGACGCCGCGCCGGCCGGCCGTGGTCAGCGCGCTGATGAATTCGCGGTCCGGCAGGAAATAGGGCGACATGATGCGTATCGATTTGCGGGCCACCGAAAACGCGCCCATCAGCAGCTTGAGATTGGTTTCGTTGGACGCGTCCGGTCCGGTCGCGACCGCGCGCACCAGCATCGGCTGTCCGGGCGGCGGCACCGCGCGCTCGACCTGCCAGGGCCCGTCCTTCAGGGCCTCGTTGCCGGCAAAGCGCCAGTCCTCGGCGGCAACCGAGAACAGATCGGCCACCACCGGCCCGGTGACTTCGAAATGCGTGTCGCGCGAACTGTCGGAACCGGCGAATTCGGTCGAGAATCCCTTGCGGATGTTCATGCCTCCCGTGAACGCCACCGTGCCGTCGACGATCAGGATCTTCCTGTGGGTCCTGAGGTTCGCATAAGGAAGTCTCAGGCCCATGACGATGTTGCCGTTGAAGAGATCGACGGTGACGTCGGCTTCCCTGAGCTGCTTCAGGATGCTGGGCACCGAGTAGCGCACGCCGACGGCGTCGATCAGCACCCGCACGGTGACGCCGCGCTTGACGGCATTGCCGAGCGACTGCACGAAAAGCGCGCCCACCGCGTCATTGTCGAAGATATAGGTTTCGAGCAGCACGCTTCTTTGCGCCGAGTCGATCGCCCGGCACATCGCCGCATAGGCCTCATCGCCCGTCTTGAGCACGGCGATGGTGTTTCCCGATGTGAGCGGACGCCGCGCCACCCTGTCGCCAAGCGTCTTCAGCCCGGTGAAGCGCTGGCCGAATTCGGCGCTGATCAGGGCTTCGAGCGCGACGTCGCGGTCGTGCCTGGCGGCAGCCGCCTCGCTGGAAACGGGACGCATGGCGCTGATCGTCGCGCGGCGGATGCGGTTGATGCCGGCGATGGCGTAGATGATCGCGCCGAGAAAGGGTGACAAGAGCATCACGCCCACCCAGCCGGTGGCGGCGCGCACGTCTTCCTTGGTCATGATGGCGTGGACGATGCCCACCGCCGCCATCGCCAGCGACAGGATCAGGATAAGCGTGGACCAGTGACTCGCAATCGCCTCGAACATCGGCTCGACTATTGTGCGAGCCGGCGCGGAAGGCAATGCGGGTGAGTTGTTCCCGCGCTCCTTCGGATACCTGAGACCGGGTGGCAAGAACCGCGGTCATGCGCTCGGCCAGTTCCGCGACCGGCCCGGCATAAAGGGAGACCACCATCGAAGGCTCGGCGCCAAGTCGGGCATAGGGCCGGACGCGATGCCCGATCGTCACGCTCCGCGGCAGCAGCGACAGGCCGAGCCCGGGGCGGCGGCTTTCTCATCGCCGCGATACCGCCCTGGATCGTCGCGGTGCTGCACGACATGACCGGCGGTTTTCGCGCCGGCTGGCTGCTGCACCTGCCTATATCGCCATCGTGACAGTGCTGACCTTGCGTCTCGCGCCCGACAGCTACGGGCGGTCCATGAGGCTGCCTACCGTCAACGCGCTGGCATAGGTTCGTGCCACGGTGTGACCCAACCGTGTAACCGTGGCTTTGCCGTGTCAGCCATCGGTCGAGATGGTTACCGCCCTCCAGGCTTCGATCTCTTGCTGCAGGCGCTGGATACGCTCGACCACGAGCCTGAGGGCGTCGCTGCCAAGCAGGAGCTGCGGTGGCGGGGCTTCGGATTCCACCAAAGCCAATACGGCCGTCGCAAGCTTGTCGGGATCGCCAAGCTGGTTGCCGCTTTTCGCCTGTCGGGCCTCCCGGATCGGATCGAAAAGCGCATCATAGTCGCCGATGGACCTTTCGGTCCGGACCATGGATCGCCCGGCCCAGTCCGTCCGGAAAGAGCCGGGGCAGACGGCCGTAACCCGAACGCCGAACGGAGCCATTTCCGAACGCATCACTTCCGATATGCCCTGGAGCGCGAACTTGCTGCCACAGTAGTAAGCAATGCCCGGCATTGTAATCATGCCGCCCATCGACGTGATGTTGACGATGAATCCGCGGCGTCGCTCGCGGAACCTGGGAAGAAACGCCTTTGTGACCGCCACGGCGCCGAAGACGTTCACGTCGAACTGACGCCGCATCTCTTCGAGCGGGGACTCTTCAAGCACGCCCTCGTGGCCATAGCCGGCATTGTTGATCAGGACGTCGACGGGTCCGTGCTCTTCCTCCGCCTGCGCGACGACGTCCGGCACGTGGTCGAACTCCGTGACATCGCAGATGACCGTCCGGATCGCGGGAAGGGCTCTGGCAAGTGCCGCGCGTGACGTCTCGGACCGTACGGTGCCAATGACCGTATGGCCCATCTGGATGGCGGCGGAGGCGATGGCGAGGCCAAAGCCGGAATTGGCGCCGGTGATGAAGAAGGTCTTTTCTGCCACGGTTTGCGGTCTTTCATTGATGGAGTGCGCCTTGGCAAATAGTATGGGGCGATGGTGTCTTCGATTGCAATTTCTATGAATGGCTTGCCAAATCCTATTGAAGCGGACATCGGACGAAGACGGGAACTGGTCGAGTTGGCCACAGCTCTCGCCGACCGCACTGGATACAATGCGACCGCACTTGAGAGCGTGCGGGTGCTCCGGACGGAGGCAGTGCTCCATGACGTCCCGGTGCTTTATGAGCCGGGCGCGGTGTTCGTCCTGCAGGGGAGCAAGCGGGGCATCCTGGAGCGGGAGGTCTACCTCTACGATGAAGAACATTATCTGGCCGTATCGGTGCCGGTTCCGTTTCGAATGGAGTCGACGGCCAGCCCCGATCGCCCGCTGCTTGCGGTCTATGTCGAGTTCGACATGCGGCTGGCGGCCGAGATTGCAGCACAGCTGGAAACGCATTCCGCAATGGCAAGCGGCAGGCCGCGAAGCCTCGTCTCGAGCAGGATGGGCTCCGACATCGAGGATGTCCTGCTGCGCCTGCTGACGGCGCTTCGCAATCCTGCCGAGACCGCCGTTCTTGGATCAAGCCTTCTGCGCGAGCTGCATTACCGGGTCCTGATTGGCCCGCAAGGCGGCGCGATGACCGCGGCCCTGCAGCAAAGGGGCCGGTCGGGGAGGATCGTGCGGAGCCTCGCATGGCTGCGGGAAAACTACAGCTCCGAAATCTCGGTCGGCGATCTGGCGGGAGAAGCAGGCATGAGCGTGCCTTCCTACCACGTTCATTTCAAGGAGATGACCGGAAGCAGCCCGATGCAGTACGTGAAAGCGATGCGGCTGCACGAGGCAAGACTGATGATCGTACGCAAGGGCACGATCGCTCAGGTCGCGGCTTCGGTCGGCTATGCGAGCGCGGCTCAGTTCAGCCGCGACTTCAAGCGGCATTTTGGACGGACGGCTTCTGAGGAGATGAACTGGGTCCGTCGTCACCTGGGCGAGCTCGCCTGGGCGAGTAGTCCGCCATTGGCGCTCAGCCGGCTTCAGGGGCCTTTGGCTTCCTGAAGAAGCCCGACAGAATGTTCGGACCCGCTTCGCCGGGCCGCAACCTGATCCCGTCCTCGAAGCAGTTCAGCGTCACGCACTCGAAGCCGCTGGCCGCGAGGAGCGCTACCAGCGAGTCGCGGTCGAAATGGTGCAGGTGCTCGTTGGGGAGGCGCATGCGCCACTTGGCGAACCATGTGTCGCCGTCGGCGCCGAGCTCGCGCCAGCGGCAATAGGGGACGGCGACGGCCAGGTGGCGGGTCTGAAGCCGGGAAAGGAAACCGAGATCAGGGATGTGCTCCAGCACGTCGAACATAGCGACAAGGTCCCAGGTGCCGGCGAGCGCCTCGTCCCAGTCGACGAAGCGGACACCCTTGGGCAGGGGAAACTCGGCGATATCGCAGCCGGCGCAATCGGTGACGCCGGTTATCTTCGCGGCTTCGATAAATGTGCCCGTGCCATATCCGATTTCCAACACGGAACGAGGAATCTCGCCGGTAATGCCGAGCACCCAGCCAAGCCGCTGATAGCCGAGCTTGATGGTCCGGTCGCTCAGGTCCTCGTAGTAGGAGATGTATTTCTTGTCGTATTTGATCGGTGTGAAATCGATCTGGTGGATCACCCCGAACCTGTCCACTTCATAGTTGTCCAACATGTCCGCGCGGCCTCCGGATGCCGAGTTCCTTATATGGTCAATGACACGCAGCCACGGTTCTAAGCGCCTCGGCACGTGAAGGCGCGGGCAAAGTCCCGATCCGCCGAACAGAGGCGTAGAACCTTGGATAGTCGCCGGAGCACAAGTCGAGCAAGCGAAGAAACGCCGGAACCTCTTCGCTGTAGACGGCGGTCGCGGCAAGCTTTGCGTTGTTGATCGGGCTATCGAACCAGGCGTCGTAACCGCGGTATCCGGCCCATCGCTTGCCGCGCATTTGCCGGTAGCGTATCCGCAACCTGTCGATCGTGGCGGCTTTGGCGGCCGCCATCCGCTCCGGGCTGCGCGGGCTTCCATAGACCTGGCTCAACTCGTCCCGGGTTTTCGATATCAGTCCGAGAAAATCCGCCTTGCGCTTGCGATCGACTTCGTAACTGCGCAATCCGGCGCGATTGCCGGTGGCGCGCAGCCATTTCCTCGTACCGGTGGTTTCGACGGCAACCGCGAAAGCCTCGTTGAACGCGGAGTCGCCGTTCACATAGACTTTCTGATGCGCCAGCTCATGGAAGACAAGGCTTGCCAGATAGGTGTCGTTCTGACGCAGCATGGTGCTGAGCAGCGGGTCGCTGAACCAGCCTAGCGTGGAATAGGCCGTGATGCCCGTCACATAGACGTCCAGCCCCTGTCGCTGCAGTTCAGCGGCATTTTCGAGCGCGTCCTTGCGCGAAAAATAACCCTTGTAGGGAACGCAGCCGAACACCGGAAAGCACCATGTTACCGGCGCGAGAGAGAATTGCGGCGCGGCAAAGACCGCCAAGGTCACGTCGTTCCGACCGAGGTCGACATAACTGCGATAGCTGCTGTTATCGGGCAGCGCCAGGTCTTCCGTGGCAAAGCGACGTATGGCGCTGGCCGACGTCAGCTTGGTGCGCAACGCCTCTGGCGTCGAAGGATCATGGATCAGCTTCGCAACATTCTTGCGCGCGGCCATGATCCCGACATGGCCCTCCAAAGACTGCGCATAGTAGGAAATGCTGGTGCATCCGGTCACGCCGGACGCCATGATCGCAGCGGCAAGCAATCGAAAAACGCGCTTCAAAGCTTGCCCACCGCCTGCTCATCTCCCATGGAGCAAATGTCTCCATTTGCTCCCCTGTCTCAGGCGCGTCTATTTTCGTCAAGACCTGAAGGGTAGCGGGCCGGACACTCGATTTCGCAGCGGTGATCGGGCAATACGGCGCTCAAACGAAGATCTCACCCTCGCCGCGCGGCCAGCCGCAGCCACGGCGCGAGATGGAACGCCGCCATCAACAGATACATCGGCACCATGCCGCTGAGCGCCGAGGCGCCCGACATGCACATCATGTCGTGTCCGTCATAGGCAGCCGTCAGCAACGCCATCATTGCGAAGGTGGGCGCCGCGGCGAGACAGAGCCAGTCGGCGAGGCCGAAGCCGCTCAGGCCGGCCGGGCGAGGGGAGTCGATGCTCATGATATCCACCTTCTGAAGCGGGCAGGTTTCAAGCACATAGGAACAAGGGCGAAGCGATCGGCTCCGGCGGCGCAACTCCACGCCGCCGGTTCCGCTTCATGCTCAGGCCTTCTTGTTGCGGAACGCGGCTTCACCGGCATCCGACACCTCGACCCATCTCTGGTCGGGCGCGGCGCCTTCCTCGTAGCTGTCGTGCCAGTTCCACCACTTGTAGGTCTGGGTCTGCGGATAGCCCTCGGGCGAATCCTCCCACACCTCCTGACGGCCGAGTGGCGTGACGTCGAGATAGCTCCACACGGTGCCGAACGCTTCGTCGCCACGGTTGTTGACGAAATAGGTGCGGAAGATGCGCTTGCCGTCATGGATGAAGACGTTGTGGCCGTGCCATTCGTCGACGCCGAAATCCTTATCCCAACTGTCGGTGATGGTGTACCAGGGCATCTTCCAGTCCATGCGCTTCTTCAGCCGCTGGATGTCGGCCTGCGGCGCGCGCGAGGCATAGGCAAGCGTGGTGTCGCGGGCGTTGAGGTGGGCGAGGTTGCCGACCTGGTCAGCGCCGAGCGAGCAGCCGCGGCAGGCATGTTCGGGCCAGCCAAAGACGCCGGGCTCGAAGAAGGCGCGGTAGACGACAAGCTGCCGGCGGCCTTCGAAGAGGTCGAGAAGGCTCGCCTTGCCGTTCGGGCCTTCGAACACATAGTCCTTCTTGACTTCCATCCACGGCATGCGGCGGCGTTCGGCGGCCAGAGCGTCGCGGGCGCGGGTGACGGCCTTTTCCTTCACCAGCATCTCTTCATAGGCGCCTTCCCACGCTTCCTGCGAAACGACCGGCGGTGTCTTCATGTGTTGGGTCATTGCTCTTGTCCCGTTCTTGGGTTTGGTTGGGGGTGACGAGGACAGACATAGGGCCGCATCCGGCGATGGTGAGAGTTACAAGTGTGGCGCGATTTGCTGCAGCGGGCTTTGAGGCGGCGGCATGGACTCGCTGATCAACGCCGCCGGCCGCGCGCTTGCCGCGGGCGATCCGCTCGGCGCCTTGAAGCGCGTCGCGCTGCGCGACGATGCGCCGGCGCTGGCGCTGCGCGGCATCGCGATGGCGCAGCTCGGCGATTTCGCCAAGGCCAAGGCGTTGCTGAAGGACGCCGCCCGCGCCTTCAGCCCGAGGGAAGCGGTAGCGCGTGCGCGTTGCGTCGTCGCCGAGGCCGAGATCGCGCTGGTCTCGCGCGATCTTGGCTGGCCGGAGAAGGCTCTGCGATTCGCCCGTGCGACGCTCGCCGCGCGTGGCGACCGGTTGAACGCTGCCTATGCCGGCAGTCTTGAGGCGCGCCGCCTCATCCTGATCGGCCGCCTCGACGAAGCCGAGCGCCTGCTGGCGGACTTCGATCCGGCGCCGCTGCCGCCGGTGGCGCGCGTCGCGCATGAACTGGCGGCCGCCGGCATAGCCGTCCGCCGCCTCAGGACCAAGGCGGCGCGCTCGGCCTTCGGCCGGGCATCGCTTGCCGCCTATCAAGCCAACATCCCGGCATTGAAGGCCGAAGTCGAAGCGGCGTCCCTGGTGCTGAACACGCCGGTTGGCCGGCTGATCGCGCGCGGCACCGAGAAAGAACTGCTGCTCGACGAGGTCGAAGCGCTGCTGACCTCGGGCGCGCTGGTCGTCGATGCCTGCCGCAACGTCGTACGCCAGGCCGACGCGGTCGTTTCGCTTGCGACCCGGCCTGTATTGTTCGCGCTGGCGCGCACGCTTGCCGAGGCATGGCCGGCGGATGCCTCGCGCGAAGTGCTGCTGAGGCGCGCCTTTCGCGCCAGGCACGCCGATGAATCGCATCGCGCGCGGCTCAGGGTCGAGATGGGACGGCTGCGCGCCGAGCTCGCCGGGCTGGCGGAAATCAACGCGACGGCCGCCGGTTTCACGCTCACGCCGGTCAGCGCCGCTGAGGTCGTCGTGCTGGCGCCGCCGGTTGAGGAGGAGCATGGTGCGGTGATGGCCTTCCTGACCGACGGCGAGGCCTGGTCGAGCTCGGCTCTGGCGATCGCGCTTGGCGCCAGCGCGCGCACCGTCCAGCGCGCACTGGAGCAGCTTTCGGCCGAACACAAGGTGCAGGCCGTCGGCCGCGGCCGGGCGCGCCGTTGGATGATGCCGCCGGTGACCGGATTCCCGACTGTGTTGTTACTCCCGGGTCCGCTGCCCAGCGACTAGTTTCCCGATACTGGATCGAGGAGACGTCATGAAACTGATCAGATTGCGGGCGCCAGGCGGCCTGGAAAAACTGGAACTGGTTGAGGAGGATCGGCCCGAAGCCGGATCGGGAGAGTTGCTGGTCCGGATCCGGGCGTGCTCGCTGAATTTCCACGACAGCATGGTTGTCACGGGCAAGAAGCCCTGCGCCGACGGTCGTATTCCGCTATCCGATGGCGCGGGCGAGGTGGTTGCTGTCGGGGACGGTGTCGAAGCATTCAAGGCTGGCGATGCCGTCGTCAGTTGCTATTGGCCCGATTGGCTGGGCGGCGAGGCTTCGCGCGCGAACAAGCGGGGCGAATTGGGCGACGATTTCGATGGCTATGCGCGGGAGTATGCGTGCATGCCCTGGCAGGCTTTCACAAAAGCGCCGGCGGGTTACACCCACGTGGAGGCGGCTACACTCACTTGCGCCGGGGTCACTGCCTGGAGAGGCCTGGTGGTGTGCGGTCAGGTGAAGCCCGGCGATACGGTGCTGATCCTCGGCGCGGGCAGCGTGTCGCTGTTCGCGCTGCAGTTCGCCAAGATGGCTGGTGCCCGTGTTATTGCTACATCCTCCTCGGATGCGAAACTCGAAAAGCTACGGCGACTCGGCGCCGATGCTCTCATCAACTACAAGGCCGTGCCGGACTGGGGCAGCAAGGCGAGGGACCTGACCGATGGACGCGGTGTCGATCATGTAGTCGAGGTCGGCGGTCCAGGCACGCTGGCCCAGTCGACAACGGCTTGCAGGATAGGCGGCCACATCGCTCTGATCGGGGTGTTGACCGGCTTCGCCGGAGAAGTGTCGATCCCGGCGCTGTTTTCCAATCAGATCCGCGTTAGTGGAATTTCCATCGGGAACAGGGCTGACCAGGAAGACATGATCCGGGCGATAACGGTCAATGGCCTCAGGCCCGTGATCGGTCGCAGTTTTCCGCTGCACGAGATTGCTTCGGCCTTCAGGTCGTATGAGAGCCAAAAGCATTTCGGCAAGGTCTGCGTCGAACTTTAAGGCGCCGGCTTCGGTAAATTCGCGACTGTGTTGTTACTCTCAGGTTTGAAGTCGGGCGGCTAGAGTCGAAGCTGACACAAGAGACCGATGGAGATTGGAAAATGAAACGAGCCGCTGCCGAGATCCTGCGTGAATTCGGACCGTTCCCCGGCGTCGAGCGCGTCAACGGCGTTACCTATGACGGCGAAAATGTCTGGTTCGCCAGTGGCGACAAGCTGAACGCGCTCGATCCCGACAGCGGCATGATCGTGCGTACGATCGATGTCGCCTCACATGCCGGTACTGCCTTCGACGGCGAATATCTCTACCAGATTGCCGAGGATCGTATCCACAAGGTCGACCCGAAGATTGGCAAGGTCGTCGCAACCATTCCTGCCCCCGGCAACGGGGGTGACTCAGGCATGGCCTGGGCCGAGGGTTCGCTCTGGGTCGGCGAATACCGGGCACACAAGATCCATCAGATCGATCCTGAAACGGGCAAGGTGATCCGCACGATCGAATCGAAGCGCGTCGTCACCGGCGTCACCTGGGTCGATGGCGAGCTCTGGCATGCCACCTGGGAGGGCGAGGAGGGCGATCTGGTGCGCGTCGATCCCGACACAGGCGACGTGCTGCAGGAACTGGCGATGCCCTCCGGCGTGTCGGGGCTGGAATCCGACGGCGGCGGCTGCTTCTTCTGCGGCGGCGGGAGCAGCGGCAAGATCAAGGCCGCGCGGCGCCCGGGACACAGCGGTGGCAAGTAACGGGCTAATGGATGGGGCGGCCTGATCAGGCCGCCTCGCGTGCCGGCCGCGGCATGGGCTTGCTGGAGGCCTTGGCGGCGTTCGGCCTGTCGACATGCGCCCAGGCCGGCCGCTCGAACAGGAAGGTGCCGAAGCCGATGCGCTTGACGATGAAGTAGAGCACCACCGGGCTGACGACCGAGACGAGCAATACGGCGAGGCTCAGCATGCCGGTGTCGGTCAGAAGGCCGCTTGCCAGCATGACGCCGCGGAAGATCGACATCGGGATGGTGAAGGCGACATAGACGACCAGCGAATGCTCGCCGAGCCAGCGCAGCCATTCCATCGAGGCGAATTTCGACAGGAAGCCGCCGGCGACGCAGAGCGCCACCGCGCCGGCTACGGCAAGCGACAGATGCAGCGGCGGCCATGCCGCCAGGCCCATCTGCATGCCGACCGGCTGCACGGCGTAGCCCGGCGAATAGACGAGCAGGCCGTTGACGAGCGCCCAGGCAAGCAGGCCCGCAACGGCGATCGCCGAGCGAGCCTGTGTCCACTCGACCAGCCGGAATATCAGCGGCGCCAGGACGAAGCCGAGATAGAAGAACACGAAATAGGCCGCGAACTGCTCGAGCGCGTAGCTGTCGGGCTTCGGCGCCCACATCTGCAGCGCGGCGGCAGCCAAGATGACGATCCAGTGCGGCACGCGAAGCTCCCGCAGCAGTCGTATGACGATCCCGAAAACCGCCAGCATGTAGATGAACCACAGGACGCCGTAGGGCTGGACGGCGGCCATCGCGAGATCGTGCAGCATGCCGGCGGGGTCGCGGCTGAAAATGCCGATCTTCAGCCCGATCGAGATGATCGCCCAAAGCACATAGAAATAGAGGTAGTGGACGACGCGGCGGTCGACATAGCGCCGCCATGGCCGGTCGATCACCTGCGACAGGAACAGGCCCGAGATCAGGAAGAATTCCGGCATGCGGAACGGCGTCGCGAAGCCGATGACATAATGCAGGAACCCGACGCCGCCGGTGTATTCACCGGTGTTGTAGGCCGAGTACATCATCACCACCAGGAGGATGGAAAGACCTTTTGCCGTATCCACCCACGGCATGCGGTTCGGATTGCTCATGAACGATCTCGAGGAAAATTCAACTGCCGCAATTGTAGCGGACGGGCAAATCCCGCGCAGCATCAAGCTTCCATTAACGTAAACGCGGCCCTCGTTTCGGAGGCGGTCTCAACTGTCGGCTGATGTCGGAACCACGGCGGCGGCACGCGTCTCGCGCATCGCTATCGCGACGATCGCACCCGACAGGAAGGTCAGCGCCGCGATTGCCCCGATCGCCGCTGAGAAGCCGAAGAAGTCGGCGATCAGGCCTGCCGACAGCGCCCCGATCGCATAGCCGAGGTCGCGCCAGAAACGGTAGACGCTGAGCGAGCGCGCCCGCCAGGAGGGATGCGATGCGTCCGACACCGCCGCGATCAGGCACGGATAGACCATCGCCGTGCCGAGGCCCAGCAGCAGGCTCGCCAGCAGCCACCAGCCGAAATCGCGCGTCATGGCGGTCAGCAGAAGCCCGGCCGCCTGCACCCACATGCCGGCGACGATCAGCCCTTTGCGGCCCCAGCGGTCGCTCAACGGTCCGGTCGCGACCTGGAGGATGCCCCACACCGCCGGATAGACCGCCTTGAGGATGCCGATGCGCTCGATGCCGAGCCCGTTGGCAACGAAGAAGAGCGGAAACAGCCCCCAGCTCATGCCGTCGTTCAGATTGTTGACCAGGCCCGCCTGCGAGGCCGCGAACAGGTTGCGATCGCCAAACGAGGTCCGCATGAAGATCTCGCGGAAGCCGAGCGGCGAAGCTGCTTTCGGATGGTTCGCCAGCTCCAGCCGCACATGCTCGCGCGTGTCGCGCACAAGCAGGATCGATAGCGCCGCACCCAGGATCGCATAGCCGACGCCGAGATAGATCGGCACGGGACGAAAGCCGTAACGGCTTGCGAGATAGCCGGTCAGGAATGCGGTGACGCCGACGGCGAGGTAGCCGGCGAACTCGTTGAGGCCGACGGCGAGCCCGCGCGATTTCGGCCCGACCAGGTCGACCTTCATGATTACCGTCATCGACCAGGCGAAGCCCTGGTTGATGCCGAGCAGCGCGTTGGCGGCGACAATCCAGCCCCAGCTCGGTGCTGAGATGATGATGAAGGGCACAGGCAGGCCGAACAGCCAGCCGAGGATCAGCACGCGCTTGCGGCCCCATGTGTCGGCGAGCTGGCCGGAGACGAGGTTGGCGCAGGCCTTGACCACGCCGAAGCTGACGATGAAGGAGACGACCAGTGTGGTGGAAGCCACGCCGAATTCCTCCGCGCCGATCAGCGGCACCACGGTCCGCTCGATGCCGACCATGCCGCCGACGAAGGCGTTGATCAGCACCAGCAGCGCGAACTGCTTCCAGTTGGCCTTGAGGCCAAGCGCGACGGCGGGCGCCGCTGTGCTCAAGATTTCGCCCCGGCGTTGACGGCCCGGGTCCGCGCTGCCTCCGGCGGCGGGGGAGGGATGTCGGCGGTCATCGCGGCCACGAACTCATCCTCGTCCTCGATGCGGAAGGCCTTGTTGAAGCGCCGTTCGAAGCCGATGGTCGATGTCGGCTTGCCGCTCAGCGAGCGGCCGCAGACCGAGCCGGAATAGGCGCCGGGCAGCACCTCGATGTGGTCGGGCAATTCCTTCAGGCGACGCACGCTGGCGTAGAGCGCGCGGGCGCCGTCCTCGGCGTTTGAAGCAAGCTCGGTGCGGCCGAGATCGCCGACCATCAGCGTGTGCCCGGTGAGCACGAACCAGGGTTCGGTCGATCGCGTCCGGTCGGTGACCAAAAGGCTCAAATGTTCCGGCGTGTGGCCCGGCGTATGCATGACGGTCGCCGTCACATTGCCAAGCTCCAGCACCTCGCCGTCCTTGACGCGCCGGAACGGGAAGTCGGCCGCAGCGCCTTCGAACAGCACGTATTCGGCGCCGGTCGCTTCGGCAAGCGCCCGGCCGGCCGAGATATGGTCGGCATGGATATGCGTGTCGACGACATAGAGGATGCGCATGCCGGTCGCGCGCGCCGCCTCGACATAGGGCGCGATGTCGCCGAGCGGATCGACCACGGCCGCAGAAGCCTTGCCGCCGCAGCCGAACAGGTAGGAGGCGGCCACCGGGTCGCTATGCAGGAACTGCCTGAGAATCATCGCTTTTTCCTCCGAGCAGGCGAACGGCCGGGCAGCGTGCCCTGCTTGACAGTCCGAGCTGAAACTGTCATTCAATAATTCTATTGAATGACGATGCGTTAGTAAAAAGGCGATGTCAATCCGCAATCCGAAACAGGCGCTGTACGAGCAGTTCGCGATCGTCGCCAAGGCGCTCGGCCATCCGCTGCGCCTGGAAATGATCGAGCATCTGGCGCAGGGGCCGCGCAGCGTCGAGGCGCTGGCGGTCAAGCTGGGCCAGCCTGTCGCCAACATCTCCCAGCATCTGCAGGCGCTGCGCCGCGCCGGCATCGTCTCGGCCGAGCGCGACGGCAAGTTTGTCCGCTACGCACTCGCTGATGAAAGCGTGCTCTCCGCTTTCGCCTCGGTGCGCGGCGTCGCCGAACGGCATCTCGCCGAGGTCGACCGCATCGTGCGCGGCTATTTCGACGCGCGCGACGACATGCGGCCGGTCACGCGCGACGAGCTCCGCACGCTGATGCGCGACGGGCTGGTGACGCTGGTCGACGTTCGTCCTGCCGATGAATTCGCGCTCGGCCATGTGCCCGGCGCCATCAATGTGCCGTTGGGGGAAGTCAGGGCGTGGTCTGCCACCGTCGCTCCCGACCGGGAGGTCGTCGCCTATTGCCGCGGCCCGTGGTGTGTGATGTCCTTCGAGGCTGTCGCGGCGTTGCGCTCGCTCGGGTATTCCGCGCGCCGCCTTGAGGACGGCATGCCGGAATGGAAAGCCGCCGGCCTGCCGGTGGAAGTGGCGGCCTGATCGTGACCAATTGGACAGCGCGGAATGCTCGCAAGCGGATAGGCCGCTGAGCGCCAATTGCAGATGCTTGGTGACAACATGGCGAATGCCTTGAGCGGGGCCGTGAGCCGATTAAGCAGGTCTCCGCCCTTTTCCGGGCGAACCATCTCGACCGCTTAGTAGGTGATCTTCGGGTACCAGTCGGTCCCGCGGCCTTCCGGCGTCCAGTCCAGGACGTTCCACAGCATCATCAAGTCCGGCTCGGTTGTCGGGTCTTTGCCCGGATCGGCTGACTCGAAACCCAGCTCCGCGCCCCAGAAGTGCCGAATGGTTCCGTCGCGTCGGGTGAAGACGTTTTCGGCGGCGGTATCGGTCCCATCGTCCATGATCGCGTGGTAGTCCCGGCTAAAATTCCCGTTGACGTCGGCGTAGAAAGGCAGGTTCTTCCAGCCACGCTCTACCTTGAAGGCGATCTGCCGCTCGATGACCGAAAGGCCGACGACGGCGAGGGCGATTCGCTGGCGGAGGTGGTCGGCGTTGCCATCCAGGCAACTCAGGAGCGCGGTGCACATTGGGCAAGGGCGCTGGCGCTTGGGGCCATACATCCAGTTGTAGACGAACAGAGTATCCTTATCGCCGAAGAGCTCCTCGAAGCCGACGGGATTGGCGCCGGCCACGCTACTGGCTTCGCCAATGAACTGATAGTCGCCCTTCACCTCGCCGCCAGGCGGCAAGGCGCGACGCTGGGCGGCGACGCGCGCGATGTGGCGGTTGAGTTCGATCTCCTCGATCAACAGGGCCTCGCGCGCCTTGCGGTACTCGACGCTCTCGTTCGGCTGGCGGGCGCGGTTCTTGTGAGCGATCGTAGCAGCGGGTTGCAAGGTGGAACCGTCGGCCATGACGTGTCTCCTTTCCAATCCCTTTCAACTGGTCACCCGCCTTGGGGTTCCGCCTGGATCGCTGCTGCGCGCGATACGCAGACTGTCGTATTAAACGGTGCTTTATTGCGCTTCGTAGAGTTCCAACGGCAATCCGTCCGGGTCGCTAAAGAAGGTGAAGCGCCGATCCGTATATGGGTCGATCCGGATTGGCTCTACGGCAACGCCGGCGGCTTCCAGGCGCACAACCACGAGGTCGATGTTCCCCACAGCAAATGCCAGGTGCCGCAGCCCTGTCGCCTCTGGATAAGACGGCCGCGGCACCGGGTCAGGGAAGGAGAATAATTCCAACTGGGCGGATCCGATTCGCAGGTCGGCCTTCCAAGACTGCCGGTCCTCCCGATAGACCTCGCGGATCAGGTCCAGGCCGAGGAACTCGACATAGAACCGTCGCGACCGATCGTAGTCGGTGCAGATAAGCGCGACGTGGTGAATGGCGTCCAGCATCTTTCGAACTCTAGCCAAGCCGGGCTTTTGGGCCAAGGTCAGAGCTGCCGCGCGGGGAAGTGCCATGTCGGCTTTTCGAGCGCAACATTTGCCCGAGGTAAACGTACGGCGCCTTTCAGGATTGGCTCGCGGTCGTTGCACGGCGACATTTGAGCGCGGCTGCCGTTCACGTCGCGGCAAATGTAAATTCGCTTCGGGTCGGAGCCTGACATCCAGGCGGCGGACAACCGTACCATGGCCCGCTTGGTCGCGGGCGGGCCATGGCGGTTGGGCCGCTGTGAAACTGCGGACTCTCAGTCCTTGGCGCGCTCGACATAGGAGCCGTCGGCGGTCATCACCACCACGCGCGTGCCGGCGGAGATATGCGGCGGCACGGCGGTGCGCACGCCGTTGGAGAGCATTGCCGGCTTGTAGGACGAAGACGCCGTCTGGCCCTTGGTGACCGGCTCGGTGTCGACCACCTCGAAGGTGGCGCGCTGCGGCAGCACCAGCGAGATCGGCACGCCGTTGAACTGCGCGAGCTGGACGGCCATGCCTTCCTGCAGATAGGGCGCCATGTCACCGACCACGGCTTCCGAGGCCACGACCTGGTCGTAGCTTTCCGGGTTCATGAAGTGAAAACCTTCGCCGTCGGAATAGAGGAAGGTGTGCTCGCGCTCCTCGACATAGGCGCGCTCGACCATTTCGGTCGTGCGGTAGCGCTCCGAGACCTTCACTCCGTCGCCGATGCGGCGCATGTCGAGCTGGGTCACCGGCGTGCCCTTGCCAGGGTGGATGTTTTCGGCAAAGAGGATGACATAGAGCTTGCCGTCCTTATCGACGACGTTGCCTTTGCGTAAGGAACTGGCGATGACCTTGACCACGGTATTCGATCCCATTCGAGTTTGTCGGCCTGCAAGCGTCGATTTCCGCGAAGCGGCGACGGCGGCCATCGCCTGCGCCGTAGCGCATCTTGCGCTGAACCGCCAGCCTGCCGAGCGATTTTCCTGCCCATGACCGCCGCCTCGCCCTGGTGGACGCCGTATATCCATGCCGACCGCCGGCCACGGCTGATGGCGCGCAATGCCATCGCCGCCGCCCTTCGCGGCTGGTTCGCGCAACGCGATTTCGTCGAGGTGACGACCTCGGCGCTGCAGGTTTCACCGGGCAACGAGGCGCACCTTGCCGCCTTCGCCACCGAGGCGATCGGGCCCGACGCGTCGCGCCGGCCGCTCTATCTCCACACCTCGCCCGAATTCGCCTGCAAGAAGCTGCTCGCCGCCGGCGAGGAACGCATCTTCAGCCTCGGCCCCGTCTGGCGCAACCGCGAGCGCGGGCCGCTGCATCACCCTGAATTCACCATGCTCGAATGGTACCGCGTCGGCGATACAGTTGAACGTCTGATGGACGATTGCGCCGACTTCCTGGCGCTCGCCGCGCAAAAAGCCGGCGCCACAAGCTTCCGTTTCCGCGGTCGCGAGGCCGACCCGTTCGCCGAGCCGGAGCGGCTGAGCGTGGCCGAAGCCTTTACTCGATATGCAGGCATCGACCTTCTTGCGACCGTCTCGGTCGACGGCGGCACCGATCGCGACGCGCTTCACGAAGCGCTGGTCCGAGCCGGACTGCGCACCGCGCCCGACGACAACTGGGCCGACCTGTTCAGCCGGGTGATGGTCGAAAAGATCGAGCCGGCGCTGGGGCAGGGGCGCGCCACCATCCTTTACGGCTATCCGATTTCGGAAGCGGCACTCGCCCGGCCGAGTGCCGAGGATCCGCGTGTTGCCGAGCGCTTCGAGCTTTATTGCTGCGGTGTCGAGCTCGCCAACGCCTTCGGCGAGCTCACCGACCCTGCCGAGCAACGTCGCCGCTTCATCGCCGAGATGGACGAGAAGGAGCGCGTCTATGGCGAGCGCTATCCGCTGGACGAGGATTTCCTCGCTGCCCTGGCCAACATGCCGCAAGCCAGCGGCTCGGCCCTCGGCTTCGATCGGCTGGTGATGCTGGCGACGGGCGCCGCAAGGATCGACGACGTGATTTGGGCGCCGGTGGCGTGATGTCAGCGGCCGTTGGCCTTTGAGTCAGGTCGGGATTTTCCCCGACTCTGCAAGGCCAGGAATTGTTTGTAACCTTTGCGCCCCATGCGGGCGCGCAAAGCCTCGCGCGTCTCGGCTTCTCCGCATGCCGCCAGGATCTCGTCGAAATGATCGGCCAAAATATCCTGAATTGCAGGGTCGTTGAAATATGCGTTCAACGGAACCCCATCCGGCACGCTGGGGGCATCCATCAGGGTCCAGAAAGCACGTCCGTGGGTCGAGACAAAATCCCGGGCACGTGAAGCCAGTTCGCGCACGATGGCGCTTCGCCGCGCGCACGAGCGCTGATGGGCGGCTTTGCTGAATGTCCTCAGGCCCGGCATGGAGGGCTGCGCGCCATGCGCGTTGCTTCCGTGAATTCGGTAGGCCGAAAGCGGAAGATCTATGCAGGCCGAACCAGCCAAGGCATGCACGAACGGCATGAAATAATTGTCGGTCGCGGCATTGCCGACAACGGCCCGAGATGGCTTGCATCGGGCAAGATAATGCCGCTTGTACATGTTCGCCGTTCCAGGCGACCAGTGCCAGCCGGGTTCGTGCGGTTCTATCACTGTTGAGTGTTGCCAGAGCAACTCGCGCTCTCGTCCTCCCAAGATCATGTGATCTGAATTTGAGCGATCGGGATCGAAGGGCCTGCCCACCCTGCGGTGCAGCAGCCATGCAAAACCGGAAGACAGCGGCCGCCCGGCATGGTCGGTTTCAAGAACGCCGCTCGACGTTGCCGCGATCGTCGGGCAGTCGCGATGAAGCTGGGCGTGGAAGGCCGCGAAGGTCGCGAACAGGAAATCGTCGGCGTCCACGATACAGACCAATTCCCCCGCCAGGCGATCCACGACGTGAAGGAATGCGCCCATCTGGTGCAGGTTGCTGTCCAGATATTCGAACGCCAGCCTGGGGTCGGTATTCTCGAACTCCGCGATGACATCGCGGCTGTCGTCGGTCGAGGCGTTGTCGACGACGAGGCATTCGAAGTCGTCATAAGTTTGCGACAGAACGCTCGATATCGCCTGGCCGACATAGCGGCTGTAATTGTGGTTGATGATGAGGAAGCTGATTTTCGGCGCGGTCATTATCGTCTCGGCTTCCTCTTCAGGAAGGCGCGGAGATCGCGGGACAACATTTTGCGAAGGACGCGCATCGGAATTCCGCCTCCGAAACCGGCTCTGAGGATAGATCTTGCCTGTGCGCCGGAAAACCGGGCCGTGACCTCCCTGCTGAATCCTTTGGCACCGAAGACAGACCTCAATTGCGGCGCGTTGCGCTTGAATATCTCGACCGCGGTCTCATTGCTGAAATAGTCGCGCAACTTATCAGGGTTTTCCCGTGTGACCCGGTCTACGACAGGCCAAAACTCTGCCCCCAGAAGCCAGTCGAAACGGTCGCTTTGTTCGATCAGGAATCTTACGCTTTCATATGTGAATTGCTCCAACTTGACAGTGTAATCTCTTGTTCCGCTACGCATGCCCTCGATGCTTTCACCGGTCGCGAAATAGTTGCTCGAGTGCAGGCGATAGCCGGACAAGGGCATGTCGATCAGAGCGCTACCGGCAACGGCATGGCAGATCGTATTGAAATAGCCGTCCGCCGACGTCATCCGCGGGTTGCTGCCGTCGTCCAGGCTCAACAGACGCAGCACCGATGTACGGAACATGTTCGCGCTACCCGGTGCCCAGAGCCAGCCTATTTGCCACCGCGGTATGGTCGCCGTGTTGGCGTCGAGGAGCCGGTATTGCGAGGGGGACACCGTCGGCAGTCTCAACACGGTCTGCTCGCCTCGAAGGCCTCGTTGCGCGTCCGGTCTGTTCAACTGGAGTTGCTGGTAGGAGGCCGTCAGGGCCTTGCCAGTCGAATCCATCTCGGCGACGTTGGCTGACGTGAAGCCGACGCTTCGTTGCAACGCCATGTGCACCTGGATGTGCGTCGAAGCGTAGTTGTCGAACAGCACATCATCCGCGTCCACGAAGGTCACGAATCCGCCATTCACCTTGTCCAGCGACCACAGGGCGGCGCCGAGCTGGCCGCCGTTTTGCGCCAGCGTCTCGACCCGGAAACGCGGATCGCCCTCGACATGCCGGGCAATCACCTGCACGCTGTCGTCGGTCGAGCCGTTGTCGATGACGATGCACTCGAAATGCGGATAGTCCTGCCGGCGTATGGAATCGATCGCGGCGCCGACATAGCGGCCGTAATTCCAGTTGATGACGACGAAGCTGACGAGCGGCGGCGACAGCGCGCCGCCGGCCAGTTCCCCGATGTCGCGTCCAGCGATCGTGAATGACTTGGCCGCGACGATCCCGTTCTTGCGAATGGCGATCTGCCGGTCCCGGTGCAACAGCTCGTATTCCCCGGCGACCTGGTTCAGAAAGGCTTCGATCCCTGCCTCGGGGCGCCTGGCCATCGGCAGATCCGGTCCCCACCGATGATCGTCCAGGATCATCACGCCGTCATTGTCGAGCAGGTCCCAGGCCAGTCGGGCATCGCTGTAAGTGGCTGTGGCGGAATGGTCGCCGTCGACATAGATCACGTCGTATAGCCGGTGTTCGGCGGCAAGGCCCGGCAGGATCGTTACCGTGTGGCCCTTGCGTTTCTCGACCCGGCCGGCGAAGGGCTTGAGGTTGCGGTCGAAGCGCCGTTCGACCTCGGCCATGTCCGATTCATACTTCGAGCCGACATGCTCTTCGCCGATCTGGAAGCTGTCCACGCAGGTGATGCGGGATTTTGGCAGGAACTGCAGGAAAAACAGCGCCGAACGGCCCTCGAAGGAGCCGATTTCGAGCACCGCCGTCGCCGTGCCGGCCTTGTCGCCGAGAAGCTCCTCCCAAAGCTTCAGGTGATGGGAGGTCCAGTCATACGCAAACTCTCCACCGACGAAATAGTCCATCCTTCCCCCATTTTAGCCGGGCGCCATCAGCTCGGCGCTGACGCAGGCGGCCAAACCCCTTCATCAGAGCGTGAACGCTCTTCCCGCGATCGGAACCCCTTCCTGTCGCTTTGGGCGATTTGGTCGCGGTATCCTGATTGCCCGCCGCCCATTGCACAAGCGGCAATGGAACAATAGATGGTGCGGTGGCAGCCACGGATGGACGCGGCCGGATCCGGCTTGGCAGACGGCGTGAACAAACAGGAACAACCTTATGACCGATAAGCTCGACGCAGCGAAATTGACCGATCGCGTCGCGGCGCTCGTCGAGGCTGCCAGGCGCGCCGGCGCCGACGCGGCCGACGCGGTCGCGGTGCGCGGCCGTTCGGCCGGCGTCTCGGTCCGGCTGGGCAAGGTCGAGGGCACTGAATCGTCGGAGAGCGAGGATGTGTCGCTGCGCGTCTTCGTCGGCCAGCGTGTGGCGAGCGTCTCGGCCACCGCCGCATCCGACCCGAAGGCGCTTGCCGAGCGTGCCGTTGCCATGGCCAGGGTTTCGCCCGAGGATCCGTTCCAGGGCCTCGCCGATCCCGCGCTGCTCGCCCGCAATTTGCGCGATCTCGATCTCTTCGACCCGACCGAAGTTTCCGCCGACCAGCTCAAGGAAGCTGCCCTTGCCGCCGAAGCGGCCGCATTGGCGGTCAAGGGCGTCACCAATTCCGCGGGCAGCAGCGCTGGCGCGGGCCTTGGCGGCCTGGTTCTCGCCACCTCGCATGGCTTTGTCGGCCAGTATGTCGCCTCACGTTTCTCGCGCTCGACCAGCGTCATTGCCGGAGAGGGCACGGCGATGGAGCGCGACTATGAATTCTCCTCGCGCCAGCATTTCGCCGATCTCGACGCGCCGGAAGAGATCGGCCGCAAGGCCGGCGAACGCGCGGTGCGCCGCCTCGGCGCCCGCAAGGCGGCGACCGGCCCGGTCGACGTGGTGTTCGATCCGCGCGTCGCGCGCGGCATAGCCGGCCATCTGGCCGGCGCCATCAACGGCGCCGCGGTCGCCCGCAAGACCAGCTTCCTGCGCGACATGATGGGCAGAGCGGTGGCCTCGGCCGCCATCACCGTCACCGACGAGCCTTTGCGGCGGCGCGGCCAGGCCTCGCGCCCGTTCGATGGCGAGGGCGTCGAGGGCGACAAGCTGCTGATGGTCGAGAAGGGCGTGTTGAACCACTGGTTCCTGTCGACCTCGGCCGCGCGCGAGCTCGGTCTCGTCACCAATGGACGCGGCTCGCGCAGCGGCTCGTCGGTTTCGCCGTCCTCGACCAACTTTGCCATCGAGCCGGGCGAGCGTTCGCCGCAGGATTTGATCGCGTCGTTGAAGAGCGGCTTCTATGTCACCGAGGTCTTCGGCCAGGGCGTCGACATGGTGACCGGCGAATACAGCCGCGGCGCTTCCGGCTACTGGATCGACAACGGCGCGCTGGCCTATCCGGTGGCCGAGGTGACGATCGCCTCGAACCTGAAGACCATGTTCCTCAACATGGTGCCGGCCAACGATCTCGACCGCAATTTCGGCACGGCGGCGCCGACGCTCCTGATTGAAGGGATGACCCTTGCCGGCGCTTGACCAATTGACTTCGAATGAGGCCCGCGACGACCTCGCTCTGCTGCGCGAGGCCGCCCGCGAGGCCGGCGCCATCGCCATGCGCTATTTCGGCAACAGCCCGCAGGTGTGGATGAAGGGCGGCACCTCGCCGGTAAGCGAGGCAGACCATGCCGCGGACGCCTATCTGCGCGAGACCTTGCTCAAGGCGCGTCCGGATTATGGCTGGCTGTCGGAGGAGACCGCCGACGACCATGCCAGGCTGTCGGCCCGCCGCACCTTCGTCGTCGACCCGATCGACGGCACGCGCGGCTTTCTCGACGGCCTGCATTCCTGGTGCGTCAGCGTCGCCGTGGTCGAGGACGGGCGTTCGCTGGCCGGCGTGCTCGAATGCCCGGCCAAGCGCGAGACCTATTGGGCGCTGCCGGGCGAGGGCGCCTATCTGAACGACAAGCGCATCCATGTGCGTCCGCTGGGCGAAAGCGTTGATATCGGCGGACCCAAGCCGCTGGTCGACTTGATGCCGGAGGCCTGGCAAGACAGGCTGCGGCGGACGGCCTACATTCCTTCGCTTGCCTATCGGCTGGCGATGATCGCCGCCGGCAAGCTCGACGCCACCTTCGTCAAGCCGAGCGCGCATGACTGGGATATCGCCGCCGCCGATCTGATCCTCACCGAGGCCGGCGGCGCATTGCTCGACCGTACCGGCAAGCCGCCGCGCTACGCCGGCGAGGTGATCAATCACGGCGCGCTCGCCGCCGGCAGCGGCGAGCTGCTTGCTGTGCTCGCCGGCGTAATTGCCGGCATTGACCAAGGGTGAGTCGGCCCGCAGTTCCAAAATCGGCCGCTTTGGGCTAAACGTTTCACAAAACTCATGAATCTGCGAAGGGTCGGCATGGCCGTGGAAGACGGAAAGAAGCAGCTTTTGCACCTGGTTTTCGGTGGCGAGCTGAAAAAGCTGGGTGGAACCGAGTTCCGTGACCTCGACTCCCTCGACATTGTCGGCATCTATCCCGACTATCAGACCGCGCTTGGCGCCTGGAAAGCCAAGGCGCAGGCCAGTGTCGACAATGCCCATATGCGCTATTTCGTTGTTCATCTGCACCGTCTGCTCGATCCAGAATCGAAGGTCGGCGGTTGACGTCGATGGAGCATGAAGCGGTGAAAGGGGCGACCAGGCGGCGCGCCGCCAGGCGCGGCGGAACGCGCACGCTGTGGCGGCGTATCCGCGAGCCGTTGGCGCAGTCGAGTTTCGTCAAGAACTTCATCGCCAGCCTGTTCGCCTGGTTCCTGCGGCTGATTCGCCTCACCAGCCCGCTGGTCGAGGGCTCGACCCAGGTAGCTGGTGGCGCTTATGCCCATCTCGAGCCCGGCATCATCGCGCTCTGGCACGGCCAGCATCTTTTGACCCCCGCCTATTATCCCAAGGGCCGGCAGCTGGTCGCCATGGTTTCGCGCAGCGCCGACGCCGAGCTCCAGGCGCTGATGATCGAGAAATTCGGCATCGAGGCGGTGCGCGGCTCGGGCGGCCGCAACAGTTCGAGGCATCTCGACAAAGGTGGCGCCAAGGCCTTGATCGCGCTCAAGAAGTCGCTCGTCGCGGGCAAGAACGTCGCCATGATCGCCGACATCCCGAACGGCACGCCGCGCGACGCCGGGCTTGGCATCGTTCTCCTGGCAAGGCTTTCCGGCCGGCCGATCCTGCCCTCGGCGATCGCCACCAGCCGCCGCAAGGTGCTGGAGAAGAGCTGGGACAAGACCACCATCAACCTGCCTTTCGGCCGCTCCGCGGTCATCGTGGGGCCGCCTGTCTTCGTGCCCGCCGATGCCGACGACGCCGAGATGGAGCGCAAGCGCCAGGAGCTCACTGCCTCTCTCAATGTCGCGACGGCTGAGGCTTATCGCCTCGTGGACGGCGGCAAATGAGCGAGCGCTGGGCGCGTGCGGCCCTGACTGCCTATCGCTATGCGGGGGCGGCCGCCTATCCGCTGATCGGCCCCTATGTCGCCTGGCGCGCCTCGCGCGGCAAGGAGGATCGCGTCCGCCGCCGCGAACGCTATGGCGTCGCCGGCCGTCCCCGTCCGGAAGGGCCGGTGATCTGGATCCATGCCGCAAGCGTGGGCGAGACGATCGCGGTGGTGCCGCTGGTCCAGAGCATCCTCGACTATGGCGTCAACATCGTCCTGACCACCGGCACCGTGACCTCGGCCAAGGTCGCCGAAGAGCGTCTCGGCAGCCGCATCATCCACCAATATGTGCCGCTCGATCTCAAGCCGGCGGTAAGCCGCTTCCTCGATCACTGGCGGCCGGAACTGGCGATCATCGCCGAATCGGAAATCTGGCCGATGACCATCCTGGAGCTTGGCGCCCGCAACGTGCCGCAGGTTCTGGTCAATGGCAGGTTGTCCGACCGCTCCTTCATGTCCTGGAAGAAGCGCGCCGGCGTTGCCGAGGCGCTGTTCGAGAATCTTGCCCACGTCATCGCCCAGTCGGATGTCGACGGCGAGCGGTTCCGCGCGCTGGGCGCCAGGCCGGTCACCGTCTCCGGCAACCTCAAGGTCGACACCAGCCCGCCGCCGGCCGACGAGCGGGCCTTAGCCACCCTGCAGCGCCAGATCGGCGGCCGTCCGACCTGGGCTGCGATCTCGACCCACGATGGCGAGGAGGTCGTGGCCGCGGAGGTCCATGCCAGCCTGCACAAGCGCCATCACGGGCTCTTGACCATCATCGTGCCGCGTCACCCCGATCGCGCCGATGCGCTGGCCGCGCAGATTTCCGGCATGGGCCTGTCCGTGGCAAGGCGCGGCAAGGGTGACCGCATCTCCCACGATACCGACATCCTTCTCGGCGACACGATCGGCGAAATGGGCCTTTATCTGAGGCTGACGGAGATCGCTTTCGTCGGCCGCTCGCTGACTTCGCAAGGCGGCCAGAACCCGCTCGAGCCGGCGATGCTCGAAACCGCAGTATTGGCCGGCCGTAACGTGCAGAATTTCCGCGAGGCCTATCAGCGTCTGCTCGACAGCGGCGGCGCCAAGCTGGTGCGCGACCGCGACATGCTGACCGGAGCCGTCAATTTCCTTTTGAGTAACGAAGTGGCGCGCCACGAAATGATGGCGGCCGGTGCTGCCACCGTCGACGAGATGCGCGGCGCGCTTGCCCGCACGCTGAAATCGCTGGAGCCCTATATCCAGCCGCTGGTCGTCAAGGCGCGCCTGAAAGGCGCAAACGGGCGCTAGATCATGATGCCAAAAATCGGGACCGGTTTTTGGAAAAGTCCATGCGCGAAGCCGAGACGCATGGGGCAAGCGCGATGACCAGCGAAGCGCCACCCTTCTGGTGGGAAAAACCGGACTGGCGCGTGCTTGCGCTGTCGCCCGCATCGGCGATCTATGGGCTGGTCGCCGGCCGCCGCATGCGCCACGCCCCGCGCGAGAAGGTCGCAGCGCCGGTCCTGTGCGTCGGCAACCTTACCGTCGGCGGCAGCGGCAAGACGCCGGTCGCCATCGCCTTGGCCAGGCAGGCCAGGCGCATGCAGCTCACGCCGGGCTTCCTGTCGCGTGGCCATGGCGGCTCGTTCGCCAGGCCGCATGTGGTCGATGCGCATCACGACGCCGCCAAGCATGTCGGCGACGAGCCGCTGCTGCTGGCCGAACATGCGCCCGTCGCGGTGACGGCGAACCGCGCCGCCGGCGCGAAGCTGCTCATCGAGGAACATGGCTGCAACTTCCTGATCATGGATGACGGCTTCCAGTCGGCGCGAATCCACATCGACTATGCGCTGGTCGTGGTCGACGCCCGCTTCGGCATCGGCAACGGCCGCGTCATCCCGGGCGGGCCGCTCCGCGCCAGGGTCGTCGACCAACTGGTCTTCACCAGCGGCTTGCTGAAGATGGGCGAGGGGGCCGCCGCCGACGGCGTCGTGCGCCAGGCGGCGCGCGCCGGCCGGCCGATCTTCCTGGCGCATGTCGAGCCGGCTAACCCGTCACGCTTCGCCGGCGGCCGCTTCCTGGCCTTCGCCGGCATCGGCCATCCGGAGAAATTCTTCGACACGGTGCGCGGCGCGGGCGGCGAAGTCGCGCTGTCGCGAGCCTTCCCGGACCATCATTTCTACGCCCAGGACGAGCTAGGCGACCTCCTGACGCTTGCCCGGCAGGAGGGGCTGCGCCTCGTCACCACGGCAAAGGACGCCGCGCGGCTGCGCCATGGCGAGACGCCCTCCGGTTTCCTCGACCAACTGGACGTGCTCGATATCGAGGCCGTGTTCGAGCTCGATCATGTGCCCGAACGCATCGTAGACGAGACGCTCGACGCCTGGCGCCTGCGCAAGATGCGGGGCTGAGCTTCGAGCGTGGTGCCGAAAAGCGTCAAGCGGTCTTCAGGTCCAGCGCCGGCTTGCCCGGTGCCCGCCGTCAATTGCCGTCGATCAGCCGGCGGAAGTAGCGAACCGTCTCGCCGAGCCCATCTTCGAGAGCGACGCGAGGAGACCAGTCCAGCGTCGCTCGCGCCAGGCCTATGTCGGGTTGGCGCTGGCGGGGATCGTCCTGCGGGAGGGGCTTGAACTCGATTTTGGACTTGCCGCCGACGATACCCAATACAAGTTCGGCCAGTTCCAGGATCGTGACTTCCGTCGGGTTCCCAACGTTGAGGGGGCCCACGAAATCGTCGGGCGTAGCCATCATCCGAACCATCGCGTCGACGAGGTCGTCGACATAGCAGAAGCTGCGCGTGTGGCTTCCGTCGCCGTAGATGGTTATGGGGTCGTTCCGCAGGGCCTGGACGATGAAATTGCTGACCACCCGTCCATCCGACGGGTGCATGCGCGGCCCGTATGTGTTGAAGATGCGCATCACCTTGATCGGTAGTTTCGACTGGCGCCAGTGGTCGAAGAACAGCGCTTCGGCACATCTCTTGCCTTCGTCGTAACAGCTGCGCGGCCCGATCGGATTGACGTGGCCCCAATAGGCCTCGGTCTGAGGATGGACTTGCGGATCGCCATAGACCTCGGATGTCGATGCCTGAAGAATCCTGGCTCCGGAAGCGCTTGCGAGATCGAGCATGTTGATCGCTCCATAGACGCAGGTCCTGGTCGTCTCGATCGGAATGCGCTGATAGTGAACGGGCGAGGCCGGGCAGGCGAGATTGAAGATCTCATCCGTTTCGACTTTGAGCGGCACGGTAACGTCGTGCCTGAGAAACTCGAAATTTGGATTGCCCAGAAGGTGACGGATGTTTTCCTCCGAGCCGGTCGAAAAATTGTCGGCACATATTACCTGGCGTTCCCGTGCGAGCAGCAGGTCGCATAGATGCGAGCCGATAAAGCCGGCCCCACCCGTCACAAGAACCTTCACGATAACCCCCGTACCCATCGCCCTTTGCTGTCCAATAGCCTCAGAAATGCGAAAGTGTCAGCACTGAAATGACGGCCTGGGACCGTCGATGGGAGGGGAAGAGGAGGTGGCTACGGCTATCGTGCGCGCCGCATCGCCTTCAGGATCGCCTCGTCGCGCTCGACATTGAGCTTGCTCTCGAAGTCGAAATGCCAATCCCTGTCGCGCAGCGCGGAAGTCGAGGCGTCGCCGCGCCGGATTTTCTGGTCGAGGTCGGCGAGCGAGCGCGACCAATAGTGATTGATCCTCAGGATATCGAGCTGGGGAGGCACGCCGGGCGCGATGGTTCGTCGATGGGTGTCCATCCCTTCACCGGACAGGAATTTCGACTGATGGACGCCCGGCTTGTAGACCATGCGGGGATTGAGGATTGTCTTGACCGTCGTGATGTCCGGCCCGGCTCGCATCGTGTATGCCTCGACCACCCGCCGTTCCGGTCGCTCGACATGGCCGGAGGAGCCATAGAACGCTTGCCAGACGCAAACGCCTGGCAGGTCGCGATAGTCCCTCAGAACCGAGGGCACGTCACGTCCGTCGGGCGCGAAAAGAAACTCATCGATGTCGAAGAATCCGATCCACAACGCGTCACGCCAGTGCCTGCGGATGCAGTCCCTATAAGCCGACAACTGCCCCACCGGCCGCGGCCAGTCGACCAGCGTAACCAGCCCCTCCTGGATGAACGGGTTCAACACGGCTTTGAAGTCGTCGGTCGAGAAGTTGTTGTAGAGATAGAAATGCTCAAATCCCACATTCTGGTGGAACCTGATCCATTCGGCCAGGAACGGCGCTTCCTCACGGAAGATGGCGCAGGCCGTCAGCTTGAATCGGGGCGCTCTCGACACCGCCCGATCGCGCAATCTCGCACGCATGACAAGCGGCATGCGAACAAGGGTCTTGAGAGATTTCCTGAAGTTTTTCAATGCAGTGCCCTAAGCGGTCGAGGTCGATGGCCGCGGTGCCATGGGCTCGCATGGCCTATCCCCGCTTGCGCAATTCCGGGTGCATCTCGATCTCGCGGGCAAGCGAGACCGCCGCGTTCACATAGGGCTCCTGCCGGGCGACGCTCCAATATTTGAGCTCGTCGAGGGGAATGTTCTCGCCCGTCACCGCGCAGCGCACGAAAGAGCCGGGACTGGTGACCTGGAAGTCGCCGTCGAGATAACGGATCCGGGCTTCCCTGCCGCCCGGGCCTTCAAAACGGTTCATCATGAAAGGGCGCTTGAGTTCATCGGGTTTCAATCGCCACAAATCGCAAGCAACGTCAAGCTTGACGCAATGCTCATCCAGTATGGCTGAGCGGCAAAACGGTTTCCGGAATCCGGCATGGACATCGCCTCGACCCGCCTGAACACGCTGATCAATGAGGCGCTCACGCCGCAGGCGGTGCCGTCGCCCAAGGCCGATCCGGCGACGACGGCTTTGATCAAGGCGCTGATCCAGCCGCCGGCGCCCACGACGGGGCAGGCGGCGCAAATCGCGGCCCAGTCGCTGCAAAGCGCGCAGCCGCGCCAGGCCGCTCAGGCATCGCAACGCCTGTCGTCCTCCGAGGTCGAGGACGCCTACCGGGCCGTCATGGAGCCCGATGCCGCCGCCGACGGTACGCCGGCAAGACCCTCGACCGGCAGGGCGGCGACGGATACCGATCAGGCCCCACGCGGCTTCGTCCCGCCACCGGCAGCGGTTACCGACAATACGTCCAGGCCCGCGGTTGCGCCCACATTATCCACGTTTTCGCCGGCCATCGCTTCCGCTTCAGCGCTGGTCGCGGCCAATGCCAATGCGCCTCAGCCGCGCGGTGCCTCCGTCCGCCCGGCTGGACACGCCCCGCGATCGGAAGCCCCGCCGATATCCCTTTGGACGATCTCGGTTGTCACGGCCATCGTCTCTGCGGTGACGGCAACGATCATGGTGCTGCTGCTTCGCTAACCCCGCTCAGAGCAATTCCAGGAAAAGCGCGAGCGGTTAGGTCCGGCGACTTCGCCGTAGCCTTTCCGTCCGGAATTG
This sequence comes from Mesorhizobium sp. B3-1-6, assembly GCF_006439555.1. NCBI lineage: Bacteria > Pseudomonadati > Pseudomonadota > Alphaproteobacteria > Hyphomicrobiales > Phyllobacteriaceae > Mesorhizobium > Mesorhizobium sp. B3-1-6. Next base: position 185,578 of record NZ_VFTM01000002.1, read on the forward strand.
CGTCAAAAAATAAGGAGATGGAGCGGTTCGCCGTTTTCGTGAAACGGTGAAACGCTCCGATGCATGTCACCCGGAAGTGCGCAGCGGTTCTGGGACAACGACATGCATCAAAACAAAGACTTAAGCTCGTCGCTGAATCCGTTTCAGCGCGACGCGCTTTAGCCGTCGTCCTGAAGGAAAGCTTCGGGCTTTTCCGGAGCAAGCCCTGCCTGTTCGGCGATGCGCCTGGCAAGGTCCGCCGCCGCCGCGCGCGGCCGGCCGACCGGGCGGTCCATCCAATAAGACACCGGATTGAGCGCGACGCGCTCATCGACGGCGACGATACGGCCGGACCCGATCTGGTCCGCCGTGAGTGGCGGTCGCGCCAGCGCGATACCCAGCCCGTGCGCCGCCGCGTCGAGCACCAGATTATAGTCTTCGAAACGCCGGTCCTGCGGGCGCGGGCGATAATCCACGTCCTGCGCCGCGAACCAGGCGCGCCAAGCGGAAGCGTCGGAATCGTTGATCAGCGGGAATTTCAGCAGCCGGGCTGGGTCGCCTCGTCCGATCTCCTTCGCCAGCTCGGGCGAGGCGATCGGGAAAATATGCTCCTCAAACAGCTGCACCGAGACGCGGCCCGGGATGCGGCCGCGCCCGCAGCGCACCGAAAGGTCGATGCCTTCGTCGGCGAGGTCGGCCTGGCGGTTGTCGACGTCGAGCACGATGCGCAGCTTGGTCGGATGGTTCTCCAATGCGGCCATGCGCGGCATCAGCCATAGCCCGCTCACCGACGGGATCGAAGCCAGCCGCACCACGGCGGTGCCGCGCGGCTCGACCCAGCGGTCGGAGTTGACCGAGATCAGCGCGAAAGCCTCGGTGGTCCGCAAATGCAGGCGGTTGCCCTCGATCGTCAGCGTCACGCCACGCGCGTTGCGCTCGAACACCTTCAAGCCAAGCCAGTCCTCCAGCTTGGCGATCTGGCGGCTCACCGCGCCATGGGTGAGGTTGAGTTTTTCAGCCGCCGCGGAAAAACTCCCCATACGCGCCGCCGCATCGAAGGCGCGCAAGGTTTCGAGCGGCAGTATCTGGTTAGAGCTGTGATCCATATTCACAGCTGACCCTCGAATTGGTCGTTTGTCAATTGCCCGGCAATGGCGTTTTCTGCGTCCATGACACGGAAAGACGAGGTTACGGCAATGAGCGCTTACACCGGCACGTTGAATGAGACACAGCGCATGGACACCACCGCCGCGATCGCGGTGACGTTGACGGTCATCGGCTGGGCCTCGGCTTTCCCGGCAATCCGCGCCGGCCTTGCCGCCTTCCAGCCGCTGGAGCTCGGCGCGCTGCGCTTTACCATCGCGGCGGTCCCGGCCGCCATCTTCCTCGCGGTGAAGCGCCCGGCGCTGCCCAGGATCGACGAATTGTGGCGCTTCGGCTTCGGCGGCGCCATCTTCGTCGCGCTCTACACCGCCATGCTCAATTTCGGCGAGCTCACCGTCTCGGCGGGCGCGGCCGGCTTTATCATCAATGTCAGCCCAATCTTCACCGCCATCATGGCGATGGCGCTGCTTGGCGAGCGCTTCTCGGGGCTTGCCTGGCTGGGCACCGTCATTTCCTTCGCCGGCATCGGCATCATCGCGGTCGCCGATGGGCACGGCCTGCATTTCAACGCCGGCGCGCTGCTTGTCTTGGGTTCCGCCCTGTGCTCCGCCGTCAACACCATCGTCCAGAAGCCGCTCTTTGCCCGCCATCATCCGCTGACGATATCCGCTTCCAATATGGTGCTCGGCGCGCTCTGCCTGTCGCCGTTTCTGCCGGAAGCGTTTTCGCAGGCGGTGGTCGCCGACACCGCCGGTCTCGGCGCCGTCATCTATCTCGGCATCGTGCCCTCGTTGATCGCCTATGCCGCCTGGGCGACCGCGCTCTCGCGCCTGCCTGCCGCACGTGCGTCGAACTTTCTCTACCTCGTCTCGCCGACCTCCGCCTTGATCGGCTTCTTCTGGCTGGGCGAAGTGCCGTCGCTGCTAGGCATCCTCGGCAGCGCGCTGGCGCTGGGCGGCGTGATCGTGGTGAATTTGAAGCGGTAGATCAGAGAGTTGTGATCGTTTCCCGACTCGATTGATGATTTGCGATCCGTCACCGATGCCCTCTGTGATGTAGGCACAGGGCGAGCTATCCTGATCGGACTTGATGAGGGGGACCGGGATGGGAAGAGGGCTTGTAGCCGCGTTTTTCTGTTTGCTCATGCTGAGCGGGAAAGCCTTCGCGGGCTGGTATCAAGTGGAAAACTACGAAGGCTCCATCGGGCCGAACCCGGTCCATTTCTCCCTGCAGCGCTATGCCAGCTTCGGCAGCGGCATCACCGTCGAAGGAAGCTATTTCTACGACGCCAGGCAAAACCCGATTGCGATCTACGGCAAGGCGGAGGGCTCAAAGCTGACGCTGTGCGAGATCGCGGACGACAAGGAATTTCAACGCGTCCTCGTCATGGGGTCGAGGACACCCGTCGACACCACGGGATGTCCTTTCTCTCTCGAGATCAGTGACAGCGGCGGGGTGGGAAGCTGGAGCAAAGGCGCGGACAAGCTTCCCGTTACGCTCAGAAAGGTCGCGAGTCTCGACGATACAGGCGACCTGAAGATCGACGGGACCGTCGAAATTCCCTTTTGGGCTGAAACGAACCGCGACAGATTTGCGGGGATCTACACAAAGTCCGACGCCGGCATCTGCATGACGAAAATGCTGGTGATCGACAAGAAGAAAAAGAAGGCCGTTCAGGAGATCGGCTTCGACGACGAGGACTGCAACGCCGGTATCTCGACGACGCCCATTTACATGAACGTGCAAAAATGGGTGGAGGGCGGCAAGGTCATCATTTCAGTGGATTTTGGAGGCGGCAAATTCGCAAGCGCGAACGACTATGTCCTCAACCTCAAGACAAGAAAATACCATCTGAAGAAATGATGCTCAGGCACATCTCACCAAACCTTGGCAATGCGCAACAGCCAAGAGATCACCGCCGCCCGAACAGCCTTTCTATGTCGGCGAGCTTGAGCTCGATATAGGTCGGGCGGCCGTGGTTGCAGGTACCGGAGCCGGGCGTCGCCTCCATCTGGCGCAGCAGCGCGTTCATCTCCTCGGCCTTGAGCAGCCGGCCTGACCGCACCGAGCCGTGGCAGGCCATGGTCGCGGCTATTCTGTCCAGCCGTTCCTTCAGCGTCTCGACGGTGTCGTTGTCGGCGATCTCGTCGGCAAGGTCGCGCACCAGCTGCTGTACATTGGTCTCGCCCAGCATCGACGGCGTCTCGCGCACCGCCACCGCGCCGGGGCCGAAGCGCTCGAGGCCGAGGCCGAATTTGGCGAGCGTGTCGGAATGCATCGCCAGCCGCTCGGCATCTTCTTCCGGCAGGTCGACGATCTCGGGCAAAAGCAACATCTGCGAAGGCACCGCGCGCGCATGCAGCGCATTCTTCAGCGCCTCGTAGACCAGCCGCTCATGCGCGGCATGCTGGTCGACGATGACGAGCGAATCCCGCGTCTGGGCGACGATGTAGTTCTCATGCACCTGCGCGCGCGCCGCACCCAGCACCATGCCGAGCAGCGCCTCAGTCGGCTCAGCGACGCCGGCCCGAGCGTCGGCACTGGCGAGCGGGCCGGTGTCGAAGGCGGCCTGCTCGTTTTCGGCAAAGCCATTGGACCGCGGCCTTGGTTCAGCGTAGCCCATGTCGAGTGGCCGCTGCGCCGAGCGCAACGGATCGAAGCCTCCGGAGCCGGAAGCGTGATAAGCGGCCTCGTAGCTGCGATGGCCGTTGGCCGGGCCGGCATGCGAGTAGGGCGCCGCCCCCGGCCGGAATGCCGCCATCATGCCGGCGGCCCCCGTGGTCGCCGCGCGGATGCCGGCGCCGGCCAGCGCCTCGCGGATGGCGCCGACGATCAGCCCGCGCACCAGTCCGGGATCGCGGAACCGCACATCGGCCTTGGCCGGATGGACATTCACGTCGACGGTCGATGGATCAAGCGACAGGAACAGCACCGTCACCGCATGCCGGTCGCGCGGCAGAACGTCGGCGAAGGCACCGCGGATCGCGCCGGCGATCAGCTTGTCGCGCACCGGCCGTCCGTTGACATAGGCATATTGCTGCAGCGCGTTCGCCCGCGTGTAGGACGGGATCGAGACGTGGCCGGCGAGGTGGACACCCTCCCGCGCGGCATCGATGGCAATGGCATTGTCGGGAAAATCCTTGCCCATCACCTGCGCGACGCGGGCAAGGCGGCCTTCCGGCGTGTCGTCCGTAGCCGGCAGTTCCAGCGTCGAGCGGTCGGGACCGGCAAGCGTGAAGCGCACGGCCGGGAAAGCGATCGCGATGCGCTTCACCACGTCGCTGGTGGCCGAGCTTTCGGCGCGCTCGCCCTTCATGAATTTGAGCCTGGCCGGCGTGGCGAAGAAGAGGTCGCGCACTTCGACCGTGGTGCCGCGATTGGCCGCCGCCGGCTTCACCGGTAAGACGCGCCCGCCGTCGATGGCGATCTCGGCCGCGCTGTCGCCGCTTGCCGTGCGCGAGCGGATCGACAGCCGCGCGACGGAACCGATCGAGGGCAGCGCCTCGCCGCGGAAGCCGAGCGAGCGGATGTCGTGGATGTCGTCGGAGAGCTTCGAGGTGCAGTGCCGCGCGATCGCCAGCGCCAGCTCCTTTTCGGGAATGCCCGAGCCGTCATCGGTGACGCGGATGAGGTTCAGACCGCCGCCCGCCGTGACGATCTCGACGCGCGAGGCGCCGGCATCGAGGGCATTCTCGACCAGCTCCTTCACCACGCTCGCCGGACGCTCGATGACCTCGCCGGCAGCGATCTGGTTGATCATCGTTTCGGAAAGCTGGCGGATGGGCATGCGGTCATTATAGGCGGATTCGCGGCCGGTGGGGGAGGGACAGAATGACGGCGGCGGTGGATCAGCTGGCGGCGCGGATCTCGCGCACCCCCTTGCGCAGCCGTCGCCGCAACAAGTTGCGCAACGTCACCCCATCGCCGTAGCCGACCTTGGCCGCGATCTCCTCGACGCTGTCCGATGTGGTTTTCAAGAGATGCACCGCCTGTTCGACGCGCAGATCCTGGAAGAAGGACAGCGGCGTCTTGCCCAGCACATCGTTGACGCGCCGTGACAGTGTGCGCTTGCTGGCGCCGAGCGCCGCGGCCGCCTCATCGAGGTTGAAACCGTCGGCAAGCCGTCCACGCGCCCAGCGTTCGAAGCGCTCGACCAGCGGATTCGAATGGGCAAGGTGATCTGAAATTGCGTAGGCAGATTGGAGCGGCCGGCTGTCGACGATCAGATATTTCGCGGTCATCGCAGCGAGTTCCGGACTTGCCTGCCGGATCACCAGCAAAGCGAGATCGATATGGCCGAGCGCTGCGCCCGCGGTGACGAATTGGCCGTCATTGACCAGCATGCGTGAAGCGTCGAGCCGTACTCCGGGATAACGCTGCCTGAACATCGGCGCCAACCACCATGTCGTCGTCGATGGCCGTCCGTCGAGCAGGCCGCTTTCGGCGAGAACGAAGGTGCCGATGCACGCCGCGCCGATGCGTGTGCCGTCGCCGGCACGAGCCTGCAGCGCTTCGACCGCCGCGCCGACATCGTTCCGCTTCAGGGCAGCGCCTAGTGGCTCGGGCATTTTCTGGCCGAGCGCAGGGATCAAAAGCCAGTCGGGGGCTGGTTCGCTGCCAATCGGCACGGCTGGCACTTGCATTCCCTGTGCGGTGCGCACGCTGTCGCTAACCCCCACGATGGTGGTGACGAAGCGGTTGGGCGGCGCCGGCAGCATGGCGGCGAGTTCGTTGGCCGTGCCGAAGACGTCCAGAACGCAGGCCAGCCCGGTGTCGAATGCGCCGTCGAGAACAAGTACGGAAATGTTCATGGCAAGAATGGTATCAAAGAAGTCATTTCTGCCAATACTGTTTTCGCTTCAGTGCTGCGACCCTGCTCCGCGACGGTCGATCTGGCCGTGCACCGAAACCGAAGGAGAGAAGAAATGATCAAGCTTGCACTGTTCGCCCGTTTCGAAGCCAAGCCCGGCAAGGAAAAGGACGTCGCCGCCTTCCTGCAGGCCGGGCTGCAGCTTGCCAACCGGGAGGCCGGGACGCCGATCTGGTTTGCCCTGCAGCTTTCGCCAAGCGTCTTCGGCGTTTTCGACGCCTTTCACGACGAAGCCGGGCGCGAGGCGCATCTCACCGGCGAGATCGCCAAGGCCTTGATGGCCAATGCCGAGACGCTGTTTGCCGGACCGCCGACCATCGACAGGATCGATGTGCTCGGGTTGAAGAACGACGGCTCGGTGTGAGCCTGTCGGCCGCACCGTGAACTGGCTATGCGCCGGCTTGCGGTGCGCAGTTTCACGCCTGCGCCACCAGCCAGTCCCTGACCCTGCGCGCATTGTCGCTGAGGTCGCGGTTCTTCGGCCAGATCACGTGGAAGCCGATGCCGGTCCGCATCACATGGTCCGTCACCGGCACCAGCAGCCCGGACGCAACCAGCCGCTCGACCAGATGCCGCCATCCGAGCGAGATGCCTTGCCCCTCCATCACCGCCTGGATCACCAGCGCATAATCGTTGATGCGCAAGCCGCGCTCTGCGTTGCGCAGGCTGGTTCCGGCCGAAGCAAACCATTCGTCCCAGTTCGGCGCCTCGCGATAGGGCTCCTCGAGATGGATCAGCCGGTGCGTGGCCAGTTCCTCGACCGTCCTCGGCTTGCCGAATTTGGCGAGATAGCTCGGTCCCGCGACCGGGAAGATCTCCTCATCGGAGAGCGACAGCGAGTGATAGTCCGGCCAGTCGCGCGGCACGCCGCCGCGCACCCCGAGCGGAATGCCCTCGGCGATGATGTCGAGATCGCGGTCGGCGGTCTGGATGCGCAGGTCGACGCCCGGCAGTTCGTCGCGGAACTGCTGCAGGCGCGGCATCATCCAGAACGAGCCGAAGGCTGTCGAGGCGGCAAGCGTCACGTGCCCGCCCGTCGCCTGCAGGCGCAGGTCCTCCGCCGATTTGCGGATATGCGACAGGCCGAGCGAGACGTCGGCATGGAAGCGCTCGCCGGCCTCCGTCAGAATCACCTGGCGGTGGCGCCGTTGGAAGAGCTTGGCGCCGAGCTGCTCCTCCAGGCCGCGCACGGCATAGGAGACGGCCGCCTGGGTCATGCCGAGCTCGCGTCCGGCGGCGGTGAAGCTCGACAGCCGGCCCGCGGCTTCGAAGACGATGAGGCTGCCGGCTGAGGGCAGGAGGTGGCGCAGGCTTCGCATAAGGTGAGCTTATACAGAAGATCAGGATTTTCCAGCGTCACAGCCATATTTTGCCTCGCTAACGTGAGTGGCGGGAAGAAGGAGGCTCCATGAACGCACCGGCCGTTGAATTGACCGAACAGACCCACCGCCGCGGCGGTGGCCGTCTTGGCCGCAAGGCGCTGAGAAGCACGCCGATCGCGTCCTTCCCGACCCTTGTCCGCAAGATCCCCGCTTACGAGATCGTGCCTGACGAGGCGGTGGAGCTGATCCACGAGGAATCGCTCAAGATCCTCGAGGAGGTGGGGTGCGAATTCCGCGACGACGGGGCGATCGAGCTCTGGAAAGCGGCCGGCGCGGACGTGCGGGAGACGCGCGTCCGTATCGACCGCGCTTTGCTGATGGAACTCGTCTCGAAGGTTCCGGCGGAATTCACGCTCAACGCGCGCAACCCCGAGCGCACCGTGCGCGTCGGCGGCAAGAACTCGATCTTCGTGCCGATGTATGGCGCGCCCTATATCCGCGACCTCGACAACCAGCGCCGTTACGGCACGCTCGCCGACCTCAACAATTTCCACAAGATGGCCTACATGGCGCCGGCGCTGCATTCGTCGAGCTCGGTCATCTGCGAGCCGATGGAAATCGCCGTGCCGAAGCGGCATCTGCACATCATCCATTCGGCCCTGAAACATTCCGACAAGCCGTTCATGGGCATCGTGACGTCGAAGGAACGCGCCGAGGACACGATGGCGATGGCTGGCATCGTCTTTGGCGAGGACTTCGTGCGCGACAACCCTGTGCTGGTGGCGATCACCAACTGCAATTCGCCGCTGGTGTGGGATGCCACCATGATCGACGCCATGCGGGTCTATGCCAGCCACAATCAGCCGCTGATCCTGGCGCCCTTCGCGCTGTGCGGCGCGTCGACCTCGGCTTCCGCCGTCGGGGCCGTGGCGCAGGTCAACGCCGAGGCGCTTGCCGGCGTGGCCCTGACCCAGCTCATCCGCCCGGGCTCGCCGCAGATCTACGGCCAGTTCATGGTCACCGTCGACATGAAGACCGGCGCTCCGATGGGCGGCACGCCGGAGGCGGCCCAGATGATGTATCTGATGGGTGCGCTGGCCAGGAAATACAAATTGCCCTGGCGCACCTCCGGCTTCCATGTCGGCTCCAAGCTCAACGACGCGCAGGCCGGCTATGAGGCGAACATGCTGATGCATGCCGCGATCCTCTCCGGCGCCAATTACATCTGGCATTCCGCCGGCTGGCTGGAAGCGGGCCTCACCTGCGGCTATTCGAAATTCGCCACCGACTGCGAGCAGCTGGTCGGCTGGTACAAATATGCCGGCGGCGTGCCTTTCGACGATTTCAAGGAAGCGATGGCGGCGATCCGCGAGGTCGGTCCACAAGGGCATTTCCTCGGCACGCAGCACACGCTCGAGCATTTCGAGAGCGCCTTCTTCATGCCGAACATCATGGACTTCAATTCCTTCGAGCAATGGAACGCCGAAGGCGCGAAGGACCATGACACGCGCGGTCGCGAAAAGGCGCGCGCCATGCTCGCCGACTACCAGGAACCGAAGCTCGACGAGGGCATTGCCGAGGGTCTCGCGGATTTGATCGCGCGGCGTGAGGAAAAGCTGCCGGACAGCGTTAGTTGATGGATAGCAGCGTTAGTTGAAACCAACCGGGCGAAGACCTGAAGAAATCAATGGGAGAACGAGAATGACACTTTTCAGAAGCAATGGTGACAGGGTCCCGGCCGCTATCGAAGCGATGGCAGAGGAAGCGCGGGCGGGTCGTGTCGACCGGCGCGAATTCCTGGCTCTGGCGAGCGCCTTCGGCGCGTCGACGGCTTTCGCCTATGGCATGCTCGGCCTTGCCGTGCCGACCAAGGCACTCGCCGATGAGCCCAAGAAGGGCGGAACGCTGCATGTCGCGATGTCGGTCAAGGCGCAGAAGGACCCGCGCACCTATGACTGGACGGAGATGGCGAACATCACCCGCACCTGGCTGGAGCCGCTGGTGCGCTACACGCACCAGTTCACCTTCGAGCCGGTGCTGCTCGAAAGCTGGGACGTCAATGACGACGCCACCGAATACACGCTGCATCTGCGCAAGGGCGTCACCTGGAACAATGGCGATGCCTTCAACGCCGACGACGTGGTCGCCAATCTGAACCGCTGGTGCGAGAAGGGGGCGTCCGGCAATTCCATGGCCGCCCGTGTCGGCGCGCTGATCGACGCCAAGACCGGCAAGGCCAAGGATGGCGCGATCACCAAGGTCGACGACCACACGGTCAAGCTGAAGCTCAACGAAGCCGATATCGCCATTATCCCGGGCCTCACCGACTATCCGGCCCTGGTCGTCCACCGGGACTTCGACAAGGATGGCGCCGATCCGATCAAGAAGCCGATCGGCACCGGAGCCTTCGAGCTGGTGTCTTATTCGGTGGGGTCGAAGGCGGTCGTCAAGCGCCGCGAGAACGGCAAGTGGTGGGGCGGCGAAGCACCGCTCGACGGGGTCGAGTTCATCGACTACGGCACTGACTTCAACGCCACGCTGAATGCCTTCGATTCCGGCGAGATCGATCTCGATTTCGAGACGCCGGCCGACTTCATCGACCCGCTCGACAAGATGGATCTGGTGAAATCGGAGGTGGCGACGGCAACCACGCTCGTTGCCCGCACCAACGTCACGCACAAGCCCTATGACGACAAGCGGGTGCGCAACGCGCTGCAAATGGCGGTCGACAACAACCAGGTGATGCAGCTCGGCTACAATGGGCGCGGCACGGTCGGCGAGAACCACCACGTCAGCCCGATCCATCCCGAATACTATCCGCTGCCCAAGAAGGAGCGCGACGCCGCTGGCGCCAAGAAGCTGATGGCCGACGCTGGCCAGGCCGACTTCGAGCATGAGCTGATCACGGTCGAGGACGAATGGCAAAAGAACACCGGCGACGCGATCGCCGGCCAGTTGCGCGACGCCGGCATCAAGGTGAAGCGCACGGTGCTGCCGGGCTCGACCTTCTGGAACGACTGGACGAAATATCCTTATTCCATGACCATCTGGTACATGCGCCCGCTGGGCGTCCAGGTGCTGGCGCTCGGCTACCGCACCGGCGAGGCCTGGAACGAAACGGCTTATTCCAACCCGGATTTCGACGCCAAGCTCAAGGAGGCGCTGTCGCTCGTCGACGTCGCCAAGCGCAAGGAGGTGATGAAGGATGTCGAGACGATCCTGCAGGACTCCGGCGTCATCGTCCAGCCCTTCTGGCAGAAGCTCTACTGCCATATGAACAAGAAGGTGAAGAACTACTCGATGCACCAGACCTATGAAATGGACTTCCAGAACGTCTGGCTGGATGCCTGAGAAGGACAGCGCAAGGACTTCATGAGCCGCAAAAAAGCCGATATGCAGGATGCGTGGTGGCGATCTTGCCACCACGCCGCCGAACGTCCGGAGATCCTGCATGAAGCCGATAGTGCTTGCCGCTGCCATGTCGATTGCGTTGCCCGGCGCCGCGCTTGCCGGGCCGGCGTCCAACGCCGTGAAGTTCTTCTACGTGCCGGAAGTGAAGTTCGAGGCGGACGCCAAATATCGCGACCGCTTCACCGAGCCGGTCACCAGGCTGTTCGAAGCCAACGACAAGGCGCAGAAGGAGAAGCCCGACGAGGTGTCCTGCATCGATTTCGACCCGGGCCTCGACGCCCAGGATTTCGATCAAAAGACCCTGTCGAAGACGCTGAAGCTCGCCGAGACCGTCAATGGCGACACCGCCGAGGTGACAGCAAACTTCAATCTTTTTCCGGAAGGCGATGACTCCAAACGCGAAATGGTGTGGTCGCTGAAGAAAGTGGACGGCAAGTGGAAGATCGCCGACATCACCTCCAAGACCAGCGGCTGGAAGCTCAGCGCGCTGGAATGCGGCGCCTCGACGGAGTGATGCCGTGCTTCGTCATCTCGTCCTTGCGCTGTCGAGCTTGTCGATGCTGGCCGCGGGGCTGAACGGCGGTGCCTGTGCGCAGGGGCTCTTCGGCGCGCCGCCGCCGAGCGCGTCCTCGGGCGACAATGCGCCGGCGGATAACACTTCGCCTCCGGCGGTCGACAAGTCGCCGCCTGCGGTCGATACCTCGCCGCCCGCCGCAACCCAGGCGCCGGAAAGCAAGCCGGTCGAACTGCCGCCGCCCGCGCCTGTCCTGCCTGGATCGCCGACGGCGGTGGTCAAGCCTTTCTACGAACATCTCGGGCTCGAGCTCGATCCGGTCCAGCGCAAGAACTTCGTCGATCCGGCGAAAACCGTGCTCGACAAGAGCGATGCGCTGCGCGCCTCGGGGCAGGGCGAATGCCTGGATCCCAACATGGCGCTCGACAATGCCGATTATGACAAGCTCGCCATCGACAAGAGCCTGCGCACCATCGAGGCCGTCAACGGCGATGAGGCCAAGGTGGTCGTCGCCTTCGTCGTCGAAGGCCATCAGCATCGCCTCGAATGGAAGCTGAAGAAGGTCGGCGGCGGCTGGAAGATCTCCGATCTTCTGTCGGTGACCGGCGAATGGGCGCTCAGCCAGTACCAGTGCGAGTGATGGCGATTAAAGATCCGCGCCGGCAATCCTTCGCGCCCCCTTCTGTCCTGCACAGAGGGGGGCGCTGTCCCGCCGGCTTCTCGCAACAAATTTCAGCCCCTTCCGCGATAAGGCGCGACGCCGGTATCCGGCAGCCATACGTCCTTGGGCGGCGCGCCGGTCTGCCAGAAGACGTCGATGGGGATGCCGCCGCGCGGGAACCAGTAGCCGCCGACGCGCAGCCAGATCGGTTTCGTCGCCTCGACGATGCGGCGGCCGATCATCACCGTGCATTCCTCATGGAAGGCGCCGTGGTTGCGGAACGAGGTCATGAACAACTTCAGCGACTTCGATTCCACCAGCGTCCGGTCGGGCGCGTAGTCGATAACGATGTGGGCGAAGTCGGGCTGGCCGGTGACCGGACAGAGCGAGGTGAATTCCGGGCAAGTGAAACGCACGATCGCCGGCGGGCCGTCGCCGCGCTGGAACGGCACGGTCTCCAGGACCGCCTGTTCGGGGCTCTGTGGCGTCTCGACGTGCTTGCCGAGCTGGGTGAGGTTCTTGGCGTCGGTCATGGGCAACTCCTTGCTGCCGCCGACGGGTTCGACGGGCGGCAGCGCAATCATTTGGCGCCGCGTTCAATCGGGCGCGGCGCGCTCATTAGCACAATTTGATTTTGAAACGGCAGGAAGAAGATGACCAGCAACGACCCGCTTCTCCAACCTTACCAACTCAAGCACCTGACGCTGAAGAACCGGGTGATGTCGACCAGCCATGAACCGGCCTATTCCGAGGACGGCATGCCGAAGGAGCGCTACCGGCTCTACCACGCCGAAAAGGCCAAGGGCGGCATGGCGCTGACCATGACAGCGGGCTCGGCGATCGTCTCGCGCGACAGCCCGGCCGCCTTCGGCAATCTGCATGTCTATGACGACAGGATCGTGCCGTGGCTGGCTGAGCTCGCGGATGCCTGCCATGAGCATGACTGCAAGGTGATGATCCAGATCACCCATCTCGGCCGCCGCACGGGCTGGAACAAGGCCGACTGGCTGCCGGTGCTGTCGGCCTCGCCGGTGCGCGAGCCGGCGCATCGCGCCTTCCCGAAGACCATCGAGGAGTGGGACATCGAGCGCATCGTCGCCGACTATGCTTCGGCCGCGCAGCGCTGCCAGGCGGCCGGCCTCGACGGCATCGAATTCGAATCCTACGGCCATCTGATGGACGGCTTCTGGTCGCCGCTCACCAACCATCGCGACGACGAGTTCGGCGGCTCGCTCGACAATCGGCTGCGCTTCACCGACATGGTGCTCGACGCCGTGCGCGCCGCGGTCGGTAAAGAATTCATCGTCGGCATCCGCATGGTCGCCGACGAGGATTTCGAAAAGGGCATCTCGAAGGAAGTGGGCGTCGAGATCGCCAAGCGGCTCGCCAATTCCGGCAAGGTCGATTTCCTCAACATCATCCGCGGCACGATCGAGACCGATGCGTCGCTGACCAAGGTCATTCCGGTGACCGGCATGCGCTCATCGCCGCATCTCGATTTCGCCGGCGAGGTGAGGGCGGCGACGAAGTTCCCGACCTTCCACGCGGCGCGTATTTCCGACGTCGCCACCGCCCGCCACGCCATCGCCACCGGCAAGCTCGACATGGTCGGCATGACGCGCGCTCATATCGCCGATCCGCATATCATCAAGAAGGTAATGGAAGGCCGCGAGCACGAGATCCGCCCTTGCGTCGGCGCGACCTATTGCCTCGACCGAATCTATGAGGGCGGCGAGGCGCTTTGCGTCCACAACGCCGCGACCGGCCGGGAAGCAACCGTTCCGCACATCATCGCAAAGAGCGAAGGACCGAAGAAGAAAGTCGTGGTCGTGGGCGCCGGCGCCGGCGGTCTGGAAGCGGCTCGCGTGGCGGCCGAGCGCGGCCACCAGGTCATGGTGCTTGAAGCCTCCAGCGAGGCGGGCGGCCAAGTGCGGCTCGCCACGCAGAACCCGCGCCGCAAGGAGCTGATCGGCATCATCGACTGGCGGCTCGCCGAATTGGATAGGCTCGGCGTCGAGATCCGCTACGATACCTGGGCCGAGAAGGACGATGTGCTGGCGCTGGCGCCGGATGTGGTGATCGTCGCCACCGGCGGCCTGCCGCAGAACCCGCCGCTGACGGCCGGCGACAATCTCGTCACCTCGAGCTGGGACATCATGGCCGGCAGTGTCAAGCCGGCCGAGAACGTGCTGCTTTACGACGACAATGGCGGCCATCAGGGCATGGGCGCCGCCGAGCTCATCGCCAACAGTGGCTCCAGGCTGGAGCTTGTCTCGCCCGAGCGCTTCTTCGCACCGGAAATGGGTGGCCTGAACCACGTGCCCTACATGCGCGTTTTCCATGAAAAGGGCGTCACCGTCACCATCAACACGCGCCTGCGCTCGGTGCGGCGCGAGGGCAACCAGCTCATCGCCGAGCTGGCATCGGACTTCGCCGATGGCTGGCGTGGCGAGCGGCGCGTCGACCAGGTGGTGGTCGAGCATGGCACCGCACCGCTCGACGATCTTTATCTGTCGCTCAAGCCCCTGTCGAAGAATGGCGGTGCGGTCGACTATGAGCGGCTGGTGAGCGGCGGCGACATCTTCCCCGCGCGCAATGCCGAAGGCGGCTTCGTGATGTTTCGCATCGGCGACGCGGTTGCCTCGCGCAACATCCACGCCGCCATCTATGACGGCATCCGCTTCGGGATCCGGATCTGATTGGCCGGGGCATGATCCCCGAGATCATGCTCAAAAAACAGGCGCGCAACGGACCATTGCAAGAAGAGCCACCTGCCGCTTCGGTCCGTTGCGCGCCGCGCCCGGTCGGTTTCGCCGGCCGTGCGATTTCAAAATAGCTTGGCAGTCGCCATGCAAAACACGGTGACGACCAGCAGCCCGCCGGCGATGCGTTCGCCTCTGGTCATTTTCGCCCGCAACTGGGTCTGCGTGGCTTGATCGGCGCCGGCCAGCTGCCTGCTGGCGGAGGCAACAAGCGCGCCCTGCACGCCGGCGGCGATCAGCGCCGTCAAAATGCCGAGCGCCAGCACCTTCTCCATCGAGCCGAACGCGCCCTCGTGGAAGAAATACCAAAGCAGTATGCCGGTCAGGAAAACTATGCCGGAGGCGCCGAGCTGCGGCCGGATGAAACGCTCCGCTTTGATCTCCGGATCGCGGGCGACAGCGATGGTCGTGCCGGCCCAGAATACGCCGGCCATGACGTGCAGGCCGATGGTGACGATATAGACATATTGCATGACCGCATTCCTCTCTGCCGCCCGCCGCGCGTCGCAGCATGTCGACGCCATCAATAAGACAAAGTTAGATATCTAACGGTTAGATGTCAATCATGAAGCCAGGTTTCATGTTCCAATCGCTTTGCTCTACTGTCAGGTCATGACACCGTTTGACCGTCCGCCCGTCGGCATGAATCTCGCCCGCACCTCGAAAGTGGTGGCGCAGGCTTTCGATGCCGCGATGGTCGAGGCTGGCGGCACGCTGCCGGTCTGGGTGACCCTGCTCTCGGTCAAGTCGAAGGAACTGGCGAACCAGCGCGAGCTTGCCGGAATGATCGGCATCCAGGGCGCGACGCTTACCCATCACCTCAACGGCATGGAGGCGCAAGGGTTGCTGACACGCCGCCGCGATCCGGAAAACCGCAGGGTCCACCAGGTGGCGTTGACGGAAGCCGGCGAAGCGCTGTTCGAAAAGTTGCGCCTCGCGGCGGTCGCCTTCGACAAGCGTCTGCGGGCTGGTATCCCCGATGACAAGCTCGCCGAATTCACGGAGGTGCTTGCCGCACTTAGGCGCAACGCTGAGCCGCCTCAGTCGTAACCCGCTATCGCGCCGAAGGCGTAGTGGCGCAGCTTGAGCGCCGCGATCAACGCGGTCAGCTTCGCCTTGCCGTCGAAGGTGTCCTGGAACATCTCGTCATGCATGAGCAGGATCAGCTTGTTCGGCTTGGCGAAATGACCGTAGCCGAACAGATGATCGATCTCGCTGATCAAGTGGTCGACGCTCTGCACCGGCTTGCCGCTGTCCTCATGTACCCATTCGTGTCCCAGCCATAGAGCCAGAAGCCCGACGCCGCGACGAACTTGTAGTCCGGATCCTCGCGCCCCGCCTCCGCCAGCCCGAGCGAATTGTCGTCCTTCGAGTAATTGGGCAGCCGGAACACGTCGCGTCCTGGCAGCCGCGCATGCACGGCCGGCTTCAAGCCCAGCACGGCGTTCGCCCTGAGCATGTCGGCGACCACGCCTTCGGTGTCGCCGTAGAAATGCCGGTAGTGATTGTAGGCATGGCTGTAGCTGTGGTTGCCGATCGTCACCAGCGGCATCGATTTCGCCCGCTGCAGCAGTGCCCGGTTGGTGGCGTTCGCCTCGGCATGCATGCCGACCATGAACAGCGTCGCCGGCACCTGCTCGGCCTGCAGCACGTCGAGGATGTTGCTGGTGCCGTTCAGCGGCCCGTCGTCGAAGGTGAGATACACGGTGCAGTCGGCGGCCAAAGCCGGCGACGCGACAAGCAGCAGAAGCGACAGGATAAAACGAAGCGGCATCCGCAAGAACTGCTTGCGATCATGGCAAGACGCTATGGCAGCGTGGGTCTTATCGAGCATGGCTGGATGCCGAGATGCGTTGAGATTCAGGTCAGGCCGAATCGAAAATGGTGGTTTCCGAGAACCGGCCTAGGCCGGCCGTAGCCCTAATTTAACTGCCACGTCACTCAGGAATGCTTCGGCCGGCGAAGGCCGGAAGCGCAGGAAGCCGCCATTTGCTGCCCGGCCTCACCTGAATATCGGCGCATCTCAAGCCAAGCTGCCTTGCAGCACTTTCAGCTTCGCCTTTTTCGG
Organism: Mesorhizobium sp. B3-1-6; assembly: GCF_006439555.1. Classification (NCBI taxonomy): domain Bacteria; kingdom Pseudomonadati; phylum Pseudomonadota; class Alphaproteobacteria; order Hyphomicrobiales; family Phyllobacteriaceae; genus Mesorhizobium; species Mesorhizobium sp. B3-1-6. The sequence goes on from NZ_VFTM01000002.1 coordinate 202,269, forward strand.
GCTGCGCGCCAAAAGCCATTCGCGCGCCTTGTCCTGCGGCATCGGGAAGGCGATCGAATAGCCCTGCACCTGATCGCAGCCGATCGCCATCAGCGAGTCGAGCTCGGCTTCAGTCTCCGCACCCTCGGCGACGATCGAGATGCCGAGCCCGCGGGCAAGCTCGGTGATGGCGCGCACGATCTTGGAATTGTCGCCGTTCTCGTTGATGTTCTGGACGAAGCGGCGGTCGATCTTCAGCCGGTCGATTTCGTTCGGATTGACGTGGCTGAGCGAGGCGTAGCCGGTGCCGAAATCGTCGAGCTCGAGATGCACGCCGGCGGCGCGGATGTGGCGGAGCTTGGCGGCGATGCCGGTCTTCTCGTCGTCGAGGATGACGGATTCGACAATTTCCAGCGCCAGCTTCTGCGGCCGCAGCCCGGCACGCTCCAGCGTGCCGAACAGGAAGGTGTCGAAATCGGACTCGCGCAGCTCCGTGCCCGAGACATTGACGGCGATGCGCCCGAAATCGATGCCGGCGCGGTCCCATTCGGCGGCTTCCTCGATCGCCTTGCCGATGACGATGCGGCCGATATCCGGCATGAAGCCGCATTTCTCGGCGACCGGAATGAACTCGCCGGGCGATATCATGCCGCGCGTCTCGTGCTTCCAGCGCACCAACGCCTCGATGCCGCTGATCTTGCCGCTGGTCAGCGACACCTGCGGCTGGAAATAGACCTCGAAGCTCCTGTTGGCGATCGCCGTACGGATGTCCTGTTCGAGCTGCTTGCGATAGTCGAGCTCGCGGCGCAGTTCTTCGGAGAAGAAGGAGAAATTGCCGCCGCCGAGTTTTTTGGCGGAATAGAGCGCGAGATCGGCATGGACGAGCAGGTCCTGCGCGTTGTCGGCGTCGACCGGATAAACCGCTATGCCGGCGCTGGCTCCGGGCATGATGGTCGTGCCCTGGAACGTGATCGGCTCGTTGATCTCATCGAGGATGCGTTTGGCCAGCGCATGGATGTCCTCGGTGGTGCCGGCGCCGTTGAGGATCATGACGAACTCGTCGCCGCCAAGCCTGGCGCACAGATCGGACGCCCGGCAGGAATCGCGCATGCGCTGCGCCGTCACCACCAGCACATAGTCGCCGGCGGCATGGCCAAGCGTGTCGTTGATCTGCTTGAAGCGATCGAGATCGAGCTGGATCACCGCAAGGCGCTCGCGGCGGCGGTGCGCTCCCTTGATCAGCGTTTCGAAATGGTCGGTGAGGAAGGTGCGGTTGTGCAGCCCTGTCAGGCCGTCATGCACGGCGATGAAGGCCATCGAGTTGCGGGCATCGACCAGCTCGCGCGTCTTGCGCAGGATGGCGTTGGACATCGGCCGGAAGATGAACAGCGCCACCAGCACGATGACGCCGAGCGTGGCGAAGAACAGCGTGCGATGCAGGTCGAGGATGTTGCTGGATTTTTCGTCGGCGAAGGCGCTGATGCGCTGGCCGAGCGCGGCATAGCCGGACATCGTCGCATTGGCGACGGAGGCGTCGAGGCCGACGCGTTCGCCGCTGCCTTTATAGCCGTCGTTCTGCATGCCAAGCTGCGAGGCGAAGGACGAGACCAGCCTGTCGCCATTGGCGACGAGGCCGATCGAGAAGTAATCGAGGTGGAAAGGCTTGCTGAACAGCACGTATTCGATCGACTTCGGGTCGTTGCGCGCCGGCGAGAGCGGGTCGGCGCCGGTCTCCTTGAGCAGCCGGTCGTAGTTGGTCTCGAACTCGCCCGTCGCCTGCTTGAGCGCGGTGACCAGTGCCGGCTGCTTGTCGCGCGAGGCGGCGCCGGTGGCGCTGGCCAGGAAGACGATGCGCTGCGACAGCGCCTTCTGCGTCGAGACGATGTCGAGCAGCGCATGATTGTGCTGCTGCTGCGCCATCAATTGCTGCAGAAGAATGAAGGAGGCCACCACCATGGCGGCGATGATCGCCAGCGCCAGCCAGTAGCCGGTCTTGATGAGCAGGATCAGCTTGCGCGAAACGCTATGCACTGGCTGCTGCGACATAACTGGGTGACCCCTCCGGTCGACGGATTTCTGCCTGGATTCGTGGCGGGAAAACGCTTGCCTTGAAAGGGTTAACAGGTCGGCAAGGGACGCTGGCGGCATGAGCGGCGGCGCGGCAAAGCTCGCAAGATGGTTATCATGTCCTTTCCCGCTCACCCCATTTTTGATCGTATCGCGGCCGCGCCTTCGCAAAGAATTGCGAGCGGGCTTTCGCGGCGCCACCGAAGCGGTCGCTTTTGCGATGGATTTTTTGCAGCCATGGCGCGACAGTCCGGCCTCGAACCGAACAGGGCAGGACCATGAGCAAAGCATTCCTTTCCCACATCGACAGCGAGCTCCAGGGCCTCAAATCGGCCGGGCTCTACAAGTCCGAGCGGGTGATTTCCTCGATGCAGTCCGCCGAGATCGAGGTCGGCGGCGAAAAGGTGCTGAACTTCTGCGCCAACAACTATCTCGGCCTCGCCGATAGCCCGGATTTGCGCGAAGCGGCAAAGCACGCGCTCGACCGCTATGGCTATGGCATGGCCTCGGTGCGCTTCATCTGCGGAACGCAGGAGGAACACAAGCAGCTCGAGGCGACGATCTCGTCTTTCCTCGGCATGGACGACACCATCCTCTACTCCTCCTGTTTCGACGCCAATGGCGGCCTGTTCGAGACGCTGCTCGGCGAGGAGGACGCCATCATTTCGGACGCGCTGAACCACGCCTCGATCATCGACGGTGTCCGGCTCTCCAAGGCCAAGCGCTTCCGCTACGCCAACAACGACATGGCCGATCTTGAAGCGCGGCTGAAGGAGGCGAAGGACTGCCGCTTCCGGCTGATCGCCACCGACGGCGTGTTCTCGATGGACGGCATCATCGCGAATTTGCACGGCGTCTGCGACCTCGCCGAGAAATACGACGCCATGGTCATGGTCGACGACAGCCATGCGGTCGGCTTCGTCGGCAAGAACGGCCGCGGCTCGGCCGAGCATTGCGGCGTCGAGGGTAGGGTGGACATCATCACCGGAACGCTCGGAAAAGCGCTGGGCGGCGCCTCCGGCGGCTACACGTCGGGCAAGAGCGAGGTGGTCGACTGGCTGCGCCAGCGCTCGCGGCCCTATCTCTTCTCCAACACGCTGATGCCGGCGATCGCCGGCGCCTCGATCAGGGTGTTCGACCTGATCCGTCATGGCGACGCGCTGCGCCAGCGCCTATATGCCAACGCGGACCGGTTCCGCTCCAAGATGGGCAAGCTCGGCTTCACGCTGGCCGGCGCCGATCATCCGATCATCCCGGTGATGCTGGGCGACGCCGCACTGGCGCAGGAGATGGCCGCGCGCATGCTGAAGCGCGGCATCTACGTCATCGGCTTCTCCTTCCCGGTGGTGCCGAAGGGCCAGGCCCGCATCCGCACGCAGATGTCGGCCGCCCATTCCAGCGCCGATATCGACAGGGCGGTCGCGGCCTTCGGCGATGTGGGAAAAGAACTGGGTGTAATCGCTTGACCCACGCCGAGGAAAACAGAAGTCGGCCATGACGATCGATGTCACGAGCAGGATCGAGATCGCCAGGCCACGCGCGGTCGTCGCCGCCTTTTCCGCCGATCCGGACAACGTGCCCCGCTGGTACGTCAATATCAAATCGGTCGAATGGAAGACGCCCCGACCCGCGCAGGTAGGATCGAGAATTGCATTCGTGGCGCAGTTCCTCGGACGGCGGCTTGTTTACACCTACGAAATTGTAGATCTCGTGCAGGGCGAGCGGCTGGTGATGCGAACTGCCGAAGGACCGTTTCCCATGGAAACGAGTTATGCATGGCGCGATACCCGAGAAGGCGCTACCCATATGGCGCTCCGGAACCGCGGCATCCCGACAGGCTTTTCCCGTCTCGTGGCACCGTTTATCGCCCTGGCCGTTCGGCGTTCGACCGATCGAGACTTGCTCCGGCTGAAGAACATTCTGGAGGCGGCGCACTGATGAAACCGATCCATCGAGACAGGCAAGATTTTTGAGGAGCGTCTGATGTCCAACATGATGAAGGCGCTGGTGAAAGCCAAGGCCGAGCCGGGCATCTGGATGGAAGAGGTGCCGGTGCCGGAGATCGGCCCCAACGATGTGCTGATCAAGGTCAAGAAGACCGCGATCTGCGGCACCGACGTCCATATCTACAATTGGGACCAGTGGGCGCAGAAGACGGTGCCGGTGCCGATGGTGACGGGCCACGAATTCGTCGGCACCGTTGCCGACTACGGCGCCGCGGTCACCGAATATAAGGTCGGCCAGCACGTCTCGGGCGAAGGCCATATCGTCTGCGGCCATTGCCGCAACTGCCGCGCGGGCAGGGGGCATCTCTGCCGCAACACGCTGGGCGTCGGCGTCAACCGCCCCGGCGCCTTCGGCGAGTATCTGGCCATCCCGCAGCACAATGTCGTGCCGATCCCCGACGACGTGCCGGACGAGATCGCGGCGATCTTCGATCCGCTCGGCAATGCGGTACACACCGCATTGTCCTTCGATCTCGTCGGCGAGGACGTGCTGGTCACCGGCGCCGGGCCGATCGGCATCATGGGCGCGCTGGTCGCGCAATGCGTCGGCGCGCGCAAGGTCGTCATCACCGATATCAACCCGGTGCGGTTGGATCTGGCGCGAAAACTCGGCGTCCAGCACGTCGTCGACGCCTCGAAGGAAAAGCTACGCGACATCATGCCGTCGATCGGCATGACCGAAGGTTTCGACGTCGGGTTGGAGATGTCGGGCGCCGCCCCCGCCTTCCGCGACATGATCGACACCATGAACAATGGCGGCAAGATCGCCATCCTCGGCATCGCGCCCACCGGCTTCGAGATCGACTGGAACAAGGTGATATTCAAGATGCTGCATCTGAAAGGCATCTACGGCCGCGAGATGTTCGAGACCTGGTACAAGATGATCGCCCTGGTGCAAGGCCCGCTGGATGTCTCGGGGCTTATCACGCATCGGATCGGGATCGACGATTTCCAGGTCGGATTCGACGCGATGCGCAGCGGCAGTTCGGGCAAGGTGGTGATGGATTGGTAGGGGCCTGAGGAGAAGTAGAGTTCCTTCGCCCCCCTCTCTGTCCTGCCGGACATCTCCCCCTCAAGGGGGGAGATCAGCAGCTTTGGCGGCGGCGCTCATCTTGCAACGTCTGCGATTGGCGAAGGCCAGCGTGACGGCCAATCTCCCCCCTTGAGGGGGAGATGTCCGGCAGGACAGAGAGGGGGGCCTCGCGTCAACATCTATACCCTGTCTGACGCCAAGCTGGCCTCCAGCGCAGCCACACCCTTCGCTATCGCCGTCCGTTCCTCCGCACTCAACCTCCCCAGTAACGCCTGCTCAAACATCTTCGCCAGCGGCACCATCTCGCGATAGGCGGCGAGCCCCGCTTTGGTCAGCGCTAGGTGCTCGACACGCCGGTCGTTCTCGTCCGGCGTGCGCACCAGCCAGCGCCGGCGCTCCAACTCGGCCACCGCGCGCGACACCTTGGTCTTGTGCATGGCCGACTGCTCTCCGAGCTCCGTCGCCGTCATCGTTCCGCGTTCACCCAGCCCGGAAAGCGTGCGCCATTCCGGCCGCGTCAGACCGTGGCGCTCCTTGTAGATGCGCGAGAACTCGCGGCTGACCGCATCGGCAAGCCGATAGAGCCTGTAGGGCAAGAAGCTTTCCAGTTCGAGGATTTCAGGGTCGTTGACCGCGTCGCTTCCGTTTATCATGTCCCGCGTCTCAGCGTTGCCATTGATAGTTACATTTTCAATGGTTACAAATGAAACCAGTTTGGTCAATCCGGGAGGAACCGATGGGCTTTTCCTACATGCCGGGTTTCGGCAATGATTTCGAGACCGAGACGCTGCCCGGCTCGCTGCCGCAGGGCCGCAACTCGCCGCAGCGGCCGGCCTACGGCCTCTATGCCGAGCAGCTTTCCGGCTCGCCCTTCACCGCGCCGCGCGGCACCAATGAGCGGTCCTGGCTCTACCGCATCCGTCCGAGTGTGAAACACACCGGCCGCTTCAAGGGGGCGAGCTATCCCTTATGGAAGACCGGGCCGAATATCGGCGACCACGAGCTGGCGCTCGGCCAATATAGATGGAATCCGACGCCGATGCCCGGCGAACCGACGGACTTCATCTCCGGCATGCGCACCTTCACCACGGCCGGCGATGCGGTCGGCCAGTCTGGCATGGCCGCGCATGTCTATGTCGCCAACCGCTCGATGGTGGATGACCATTTCTTCAACGCCGACGGCGAGTTGCTGGTCGTGCCGCAGGTCGGCGCGCTGCGCTTCGTCACCGAAATGGGCGTGATCGAGCTTCGGCCCGGCGAGATCGCCGTGCTGCCGCGTGGCCTCGTCTTCAAGGTCGAGCTCGCCGATAAGGAAGCGCGCGGCTATGTCTGCGAGAATTACGGCGCCAAGTTCACCATGCCCGACCGCGGCCCGATCGGCGCCAATTGCCTGGCCAATCCGCGCGACTTCAAGACGCCCTGCGCCTGGTTCGAGGAGAAGGAGACGCCCTGCCGGCTGATCGTCAAATGGTGCGGCTCTTTCCATGTCACCGAGCTCGGCCATTCGCCGCTCGACGTCGTCGCCTGGCACGGCAACTATGCGCCCTACAAATATGATCTGGCGACGTTTTCGCCGGTCGGCGCCATCCTGTTCGACCATCCCGACCCGTCGATCTTCACCGTTCTGACGGCGCCGAGCGGAGAAGAGGGCACGGCCAATGTCGATTTCGTCATCTTCCCGCCGCGCTGGCTGGTGGCGGAAAACACGTTCCGGCCGCCCTGGTACCACCGCAACATCATGAGCGAGTTCATGGGCCTGATCCACGGCCAGTACGACGCCAAGGAGGAAGGGTTTGTCCCCGGCGGCATCAGCCTGCACAACCAGATGCTGGCGCACGGGCCGGACGCCTCCGGCTTCGAAAAGGCCTCGCGCGCGGAGCTGAAACCGGTCAAGCTCGAACACACCATGGCCTTCATGTTCGAGACGCGATTCCCGCAAATGCTGACGCGCTACGCTGCGGAACTCGGCACCTTGCAGGAGAACTACATCGACTGCTGGGCCGACCTGAAGAAGCGTTTCAACGGCACGCCCGAGGGCGACTGGTCTTGAGTACCGAAAAGCTGGATCGGCTGGTCGTGCTTGGCTCCAAGGGCGGCCCAGCGGTCCGGCCGGGCGGACCTTGGCCGAGTTCGTCGCTGCTGGAGATCGGCGGGCGCAATATCGTCGTCGATTGCGGGCTGGGCGTCACGCGCGGCCTGGTCGATGCCGGCATGGGCCTCAAGGCGCTCGACCTGATCTTCATCACGCATCTCCATTCCGACCATCTTCTTGAGCTCGGGCCGCTGATCCACACCGCATGGACGGCGGGTTTGGCGACACCGGTGACGGTCTACGGGCCGTCAGGCACCCACGACCACTGGCTGCATTTCTGCCGGGCGATGGAGTTCGACATCGAGATCCGCATCGTCGACGAGGGGCGGCCAGATATTCGCGAACTGGTCTCCGTCAAGGAATTTGGCGAGGGGACCATCCTGGCGGAGGGTGGCCTGACGGTGACGGCGCTGCGCGTCGACCACCCGCCGGTGATCGACTGTTTCGCGCTGCGTTTCGAACATGGCGGCAGAAGCGTGGTGTTTTCCGCCGACACGGCGTTCTTTCCGCCGCTGGCCGACTTTGCCAAAGGGGCCGATGTCCTCGTCCACGAGGCCATGCTGGAGGAAGGTGTGGAAAGGCTGGTCGCTAGGACCGGCAATGGCGCTCGGCTGAAAGAGCACCTTTTCGCCAGCCACAGCCTCGCCGAGGAGGCGGGTCACATCGCCAACGATGCCGGCGTGAAGCGACTGGTGCTCAACCACCTCATTCCAGCCGACGATCCCGCGATCGGCGAGGCGGACTGGGTCGCCGCTGCTAGGAAATCGTGGGCCGGTGACTTGACGATTGCCCGAGACGGCCTTGTTGTGGGGTTAAGCGGTCAGAAGGCCGCGTCAGGAGAGGAAACCGCATGAAGCTTGCCACATTGAAGAACGGGACGCGCGATGGAAAACTGGTCGTCGTCTCGCGCGATCTGACCCGGTTCACCGACGCTTCGTTTCTGGTGCCGACGCTGCAGGCCGCGCTCGACGATTGGCGCCGCATCGCCCCGCATCTGGCGGCGATGGCGGAATCGCTCGAGACCAATGCGGTGCCTTCGGCGCGCTTCCACGAGCATGACGCCCATTCGCCGCTGCCGCGCGCCTATCAATGGGCGGACGGCTCGGCCTATGTGAACCATGTCGAGCTGGTGCGCAAAGCGCGCGGCGCCGAGATGCCGGCAAGCTTCTGGACCGATCCGCTGATCTACCAGGGTGGCTCCGACTCCTTTATCGCGCCGCGCGACCCGATCCGTATGGCCGAGGAAGCCTTCGGCATCGATATGGAGGCGGAGATCGCCGTCATCGTCGACGACGTGCCGATGGGCGTCGGGCTGGACGCGGCAAGAGAGGCGATCCGGCTGGTGATGCTGGTCAACGATGTCACGCTGCGCGCCATCACCGGACCGGAACTGGCCAAGGGCTTCGGCTTCTTCCAGTCGAAGCCATCTTCGGCCTTCTCGCCGGTCGCGGTCACGCCGGACGAATTGGGCGACGCCTGGGACGGCGGCAAGGTCAGCCTGCCGCTGCTCGCCGATCTCAACGGCAAGCCATTCGGCCGCGCCAATGCCGGCATCGATATGACTTTCGACTTCCCGGCGCTGATCGTGCATGCCGCAAAGACCCGGCCGCTCGCCGCTGGCACCATCATCGGCTCGGGCACCGTCTCCAACAAGCTCGATGGCGGCCCGGGGAAACCGGTTTCGGCGGGAGGCGCCGGCTATTCCTGCATCGCCGAGCTGCGCATGATCGAGACCATTGACAGCGGCGAGCCCAAGACGCCTTTCCTGCGTTTCGGAGACACGGTGCGCATCGAGATGAAGGACAAGGCCGGACATTCGATCTTCGGCGCCATCGAGCAGAAGGTCGAGAAATACGAGGGCTAGGCGATGCCTGGCGAAGCGCTCTATGTGCTGTTCGGGCTCTGGGCGCTGGCCATGCTGGTGGTCTTCGTCCAGGCGACGCGGCTGAGCTACCGCATCGAGGCGCGTTCGCGCCTCGACAGCGATGTGGTCGCCCGCTTCCGTGCCGGCGGACCGGGCTGGCAGAGCCGGATAAACGAGATTCTGCGGAAGGCCGCCGGCCTTTAGGATAGCCGGCGGTTTGGTCCTTCGGCTGGCTACGCCGCCTTGCCGTCCAGCTTGATCACGCCGCGCTTGATCTGGTCCTGCTCGATCGACTCGAACAGCGCGCGGAAGTTGCCTTCGCCAAAGCCTTCGTCGCCCTTCCTCTGGATGAACTCGAAGAAGATCGGTCCGATGACGGTCTTGGAGAAGATCTGCAGCAGGATCTTGGTCGTGCCGCCGTCGACGACGCCTTCGCCGTCGATGAGGATGCCGTGCTTCTTCATGCGCTCGATCGGCTCGTCATGGCCGTTCACGCGGGTCTGCGACATCTCGTAATAGGTGTCGGGTGGGCCGGGCATGAACTTCAGCCCGTTGGCGGCGAGCTTGTCGGTGGCCTCGTAGATGGCGTCGGTGCCAACCGCGATGTGCTGGATGCCCTCGCCATTGTACTTCTTGAGATACTCGGCGATCTGGCTGGTCTCGTCCTTGGACTCGTTCAGCGGAATGCGGATCTTGCCGCAGGGCGAGGTGATGGCGCGGCTGACCAGGCCGGTGATCTTGCCGTCGATGTCGAAGAAATGGATCTGCTTGAAGCCGAACAGGTCGCGGTAGAAATCCCACCACTTGTCCATGTTGCCGCGATAGACATTGTGGGTGAGGTGGTCGAGGAAATAGAAGCCGACGCCTTCGGGCTTCGGGTCGCGCTCGGCCAGCCATTCGAACTCGGCGTCATAGGCCGAACCCTTTTCGCCATAGGCCTCGATGAAATAGAGCAGCGAGCCGCCGATGCCGACGATGGCCGGCACGTCCAACGCCTTGTCGGCGCCTTCATAGGGCGTGGCGCCCTTCGATACGGCGTGGTCGAAAGCATGCTTGGCATCGACCACGCGCCAGGCCATCGAGGCGGCGCAGGGGCCGTGCTTTTCGACGAACTTCATCGCATGCGAGCCGGGCTCGGCATTGACGACATAATTGATGTCGCCCTGGCGCCAGACGGTGATGTCCTTGCTGCGATGCTTGGCCACCGCGACATAACCCATGCGGGTGAAAAGCTCCGCGAGTTTTTCGGGCTCTGAATGCGCGAACTCGACGAATTCGAAACCGTCGGTGCCGGCGGGGTTTTGCTTGCTGATCCTGGCGGGTGGGGCGTCGTGCGGGAAGGGGCCCATGGCAGTCCTCCGAAAGCTGTTGCGGCCGTGCTCGGCCAACTTTCATGACAATAGCGCGGAGCGTCCGCACGGTGCTTGCATTCAACCGCTTGAAATGCTCATCATGCGCGCAAATTGTGCATGGTTGGAGAAAAATCCATGGATGATGCGCGCCTTGACCAATTTGACCGCAAGATATTGGCGCTTTTGCAGGATGATGCGCGATTCACCAACAACGATCTGGCAGAGCGGGTGAACCTCTCGCCATCGCAATGCTCGCGCCGCCGCCTGCGGCTGGAGGACGATGGCTATATCAAGGGCTACCGCGCCGTGCTCGACCGCGATCGCCTGGGCTTTTCGCTGGTCAACGTCATCTCCGTGACTTTAGCCACCCACAACCGTGACAACGCGCGCCGCTTCGGCGAACTGGTGGCGCGCCTGCCCGAAGTGCAGGAGGCGCACGCGCTGACCGGCGAGATGGATTACATCCTGAAGGTGGTGACGCGCGACCTCAAATCATTGTCCGAGTTCGTCAACGGCGTGCTCTTGCCGCACGAATCCGTACAGCACGTGAAGACGGCGATCGTGCTGGAGACGCTGAAGGAAACCGGCGCGCTGCCGATATAGAGAAGCGGATTTCGCGGATTGGCATCGTGCCAACGCGCTAAACCTTAGTCTCTCTGCTGCTGGATCAGCCCGTAAAGGTTGGTGCAGCGCGCCCCTGAACGGCAATAGGCGAACACCGGGCCTTCGAGTTCGTCGAGCGCCTGGGCCTGGTCCTCGACATTGTCCATGGTGATCTGGCCGCTGATCACCGGGATATAGCGGAAGCCAAGCCCGGCTGCCTCGGCCGCCGCCTGGACGCTCCCGGCGGAAGGCTGGCCGGGCTGCTCGTAGTCCGGCCGGTTGCAGATCACACTTTTGAAGCCGGCGTCCTTGATGGCGGCAATGTCCTGCGGCTGGATCTGGCCGGAGACCGAATAGTCGTCGCTGATCTGGCGGTATTCCATGGTATCATCCTCGCAATCTCTTTGGCCGCAGTCTTGCCACTCCGGGTGAGGGGCGGCAATCCATGCCGCCGCAATTCCCTGCCAAATAGACATAGCCGGCTGGAAAATCCAACTAGGCCAATTTTGACCCGGTTGGGAACGCGCCTGGATCCGCAGCAGAGCGTGGCATGCCGGGCTATTGGCACAACTCAATCTTCTTGCGCGCCGCATGGATTTGGCGACCCGGCCTTGCCCGGAGTTGGAAGCGACTTTAAACAGGCGCGACCCTCAAACGAAGGAACCTCCAATGAGCATTCGTCGCATCGATGTCGGCCCGCGCATGAGCCAGATCGTCATTCATGGCAACACCGTCTATCTGGCCGGCCAGGTCGGCGAACCCGGTGGCAACGTCGCATCGCAGACCCGCGACATCCTGAAGACCATCGACGAATTGCTGGCCAAGGCCGGCACCGACAAGACCAAGATCGTGCAGGCGATCATTTGGCTGGACGACATGAAGACCTTCGCCGAGATGAACGCGGAATGGGACAAGTGGGTGCCGCAGGGCCACACGCCCGCCCGCGCCACCGGCGAAGCCAAGCTCGCCACCCCGGAATATCTGGTCGAGATTATTGTCACGGCGGCGCTGTAAGGGCGCGGTGCCGGAACTGCCAATCTCCCCCTTGTGGGGAGATGCCCGGCAGGGCAGAGGGGGGCGCTGTCCCGCCACGCCACCGCGATCGTCATCCTCGGGCTTGACCCGAGGATCCATGCGGTGACCTCTGACGTAGGGCGCAACGGTGCAGAATTCTGTAAACGTTGCAAAGCCTTAGCGTCACGGCATGGATTCTAGGGTCTGCGCGCGTCGCTTCGCTCCTTGCTTCGCCCTAGAATGACGACAGCGATGGGCGGGGATCACTCACCCCTGCGACGGCGTGAACCGCGCCACCAGCGTATGGCTCTCCGCCGGATAGACAAAGCGCACATGCGTCACCGGGTGCTCGGCGCTCCAGGTGCGGCGTTCGACCACCAGGCAGGGCGCGCCCGGATCGATGTCGAGCGCGTCGGCGATTGTCTCGTCGGCGGCCATGGCGCGGATTCGGTGCTCGGCCTCGCTCCACGGCACGCGGCCGATCAGCCAGGGGCCGGGCGCGATCTCGAGAAATTCCTCCTCGCTGGCCTCGGCCACGGCTGAGAGATTGATCAGCCGCTGCTCGAGCGCGAACGGCCGTTCGCCGGCGAAATGCAGGCCCTCCAGCGCCAGCACCGGACCCGGAGCGGAAAGCCCGAGCAGCGCGCGGTCCTCGGCGCTGCTGCGCCGCTTGAGGCGTTCCAGCCGCTCATAGCGATAGGGCAGGCCGAGCGCCTCGACCTCGATCCGGATGTCGTGCAGTTCCAGCACCGCTGCCTGCGATTGCGGCTGGCGCACGAAGCTGCCGGAGCGGCGGCGGCGCTCGATCAGCCCGGCCTTGGCGAGTTGAGACAGCGCCTTGTTCACCGTCATGCGCGAGCAATTATAGTGAGCCGTCAGCTCATGCTCGAAGGGGATGCGATGGCCCGGCGCCCAGGCGCCCGAGAGGATCTTTTCGCGGATGTCGGACAGGATGCGCTGATGCAGCGAGAGGATCTCGCCGCCCTCGACATCATCCGTTTCGACAAGGCTCATTGGATGTTTCCTGTTCAGCTCTGCGAGAGCGCGGTCATGACATCGCGGAACCGCTTGGCAACCGCCTCGCGCCTCGCATGCTTGCCGCCGCTGACCTGCTTTTTGCCCTGCACCCAGACGCAATCGACATTGCTGCCATTGGCAAAGATCCAGGCGTCGAGGATCGCGTCGCCCGCCTTGCCGGCCAGCGATGGATGGTTTTGGTCAAGCGAAACGAGATCGGAAGGGCCGCCGGCGGCAATTCGCGACGGGCCGGCGCCAAGCGCCTGGCTGCCGCCGTCGAGCGAAGCGTCGAACAGCGCGCGTCCCGTGGATCCGCCGGCGCGGGCCAGCACATTGCGGGCACGGTGGACGAGGCGCTGCGAATATTCGAGCTGCCTCAACTCGTCCGGCAGACCGATCAGCACATTGGAATCGGAGCCGACGCCGAAGCGGCCGCCATGCTCGATGAACAGCGGCGCGGCAAACGTGCCATCACCGAGATTGGCCTCGGTGATAGGGCAGAGCCCGGCGATGGCGCCGCTTTTGGCCATGGCGATCGTTTCGGCCTCGGTCATATGCGTGGCGTGGATCAGGCACCAGCGCTCGTCCACCGTGGCATTGGAGAGCAGGAATTCGACCGGACGCTTGCCCGACCAGGCGATGCAGTCCTCGACTTCCTTCACCTGCTCGGCGATATGGATATGGATCGGCCCGTTCGGCGCCATCGCCGCGACGGCATTGAGCTCGTCCGGCGTTGCGGCGCGCAGGCTGTGCGGCGCGACACCGACGACAGCCTGCTCCAATGGGCGAACGCCCTCGCGAGCTTTCTCAAGCAGCCGTCCGAAATGCTCGACATCATTGATGAATCGCCGCTGGCCCTCGTTGGGTGCGGCGCCGCCGAAGGCTGAATGAGCATAGAAGACCGGCAGCAGCGTCAGCCCGATGCCGGTGTCGGCAGCCGCGGCGGCGATCCGCTCCGCCATCTCCGCGATATTGGCGTAAGGCTGTCCGTCGCGGTCGTGATGCAGGTAATGAAATTCGCCGACGCGCGAGAAGCCGGCCTCCAGCATTTCGACATAAAGCTGTGACGCGACCGCCTCGACCTGGTCGGGCGTCATCGACAGCGCGAAGCGGTACATCACCTCGCGCCAGCTCCAGAAACTGTCGGCCGAAGGGCCGCGCAATTCGGCAAGACCCGCCATGCCGCGCTGGAAGGCGTGGCTGTGCAGGTTAGGCATGCCGGGCAGGACGATGGCATGACGCTCGTCGCCGGCTTGCGCGGAAGCGCCGGCCTCGACCGTGGAGATGCGGCCGCCATCGAAAGCGATCCTCACATTGCCCTGCCAACCGCCGGGCAGCAGCGCCTGTTCCGCAAAGATCAACGTCACCTTTATCTCCGAATCTCGATGCGAGAGCGACATTACCACTTGCGCCGCTTTTCAATATGTATATACATAATGGTCGTCCAAGCAAACGGAAAAGATGATGGGTGGAGCAAACGGGAAGAGCGGCCTTCGGGTCTGGCGCAATGCGCGCCTGGCGACCATGGCCGAGGGGGCGGCCGGCCTCGGCATCGTCGAGAAAGGCGCGGTCGCCGCGCGTGATGGGCTTATTGTCTATGCCGGTCCCGAGGCCGACATGCCGGCCGCTGCCGGGCAGGGCGCCGAGGCCGTCGATTGCGAAGGCCGCTGGATCACGCCCGGCCTGATCGACTGCCACACGCATCTTGTCTATGCCGGAAACCGCGCCAACGAGTTCGAGATGCGGCTGGCCGGCGCCACTTATGAAGAAGTGGCGCGCGCTGGGGGCGGCATCGTCTCCTCGGTCAAGTCGCTGCGCGCCGCCAGCGAGGACGAGCTCGTCGCTGAGACGCTGCCGCGTCTCGACGCGCTGATGGCCGAAGGCGTCACCGCCGTCGAGGTGAAATCGGGCTACGGCCTCGACCTCGAGAACGAGAAGAAGTCGCTGCGCGCCGCCCGCCGGCTGGGCAATGAGCGCCCTGTCACGGTCCGCACGACTTGTCTTGCCGCGCACGCGCTGCCGCCCGAAGCCAAGGGCGACAAGGACGCGTTCATCGATCTCGTCTCCGGCACCATCCTGCCGGAAGTCGCCGCCGAAAAGCTCGCCGACGCCGTCGACGGTTTTTGCGAGGGCATAGCCTTTTCGCCGGAGCAGATGGCACGCGTCTTCGACAAGGCCAAGGCGCTTGGCCTGCCTGTAAAACTGCACGCCGACCAGCTTTCCAACCTGCATGGCGCGGCCCTTGCCGCCCGCTATGGCGCGTTGTCGGCCGACCATCTCGAATATACGGACGAGGAGGGCGCCACGGCGATGGCCAAGGCCGGCACCGTGGCGACGATCCTGCCTGGCGCCTACTACTTCATCCGTGAGACGAAGAAGCCGCCGGTCGACCTGTTCCGCCGCCACGGCGTGAAGATGGCTGTGGCCACCGATTCCAATCCCGGCACCTCGCCGCTCACCTCGCTGCTGCTCACCATGAACATGGCCGCGACGCTGTTCGGCATGACTGTCGACGAATGCCTTGCCGGCGTCACCCGCGAGGCCGCGCGTGCGTTGGGGCTTCTCGACAAGACCGGCACTTTGGAGACCGGCAAATCGGCCGATCTCGCCATCTGGGATATCGAGCGCCCGGCCGAACTCGTCTACCGCATGGGCTTCAATCCGCTCCGTGCCCGTATCTGGAGAGGACAATGACCGAACTGACCCTGACGCCCGGCAACGCGACGCTTGCCGACTGGCGCGCCATCTATCGCGGCGCCGTGCCGAAGCTTGACGCCGCTTGCCGGCCGAAGATCAAGGCCAGCGCCGAGGCGGTCGCCCGCATCGTCGCCAAGGGCGAGCCCGTCTATGGTATCAACACCGGCTTCGGCAAGCTCGCGAGCGTCCGCATCCCGGCCGACGATCTCGAAACCCTCCAGCGCAACATCGTGCTTTCGCATGCCGCCGGCGTCGGCGAGCCGATGCCCGTCGCCGTCGTGCGGCTGATGATGGCGCTGAAACTCGCCAGCCTGGCCCAGGGCGCCTCCGGCGTGCGGCCTCAGACCATCGAATTGCTGGAAGCCATGCTCGCCAACGACGTCATCCCCGTCGTGCCGGCGCAAGGCTCGGTCGGCGCGTCCGGCGACCTTGCGCCGCTCTCGCATATGACCGCGGTGATGATCGGCGTCGGCGAATGCTTTACCCCACATGGCCGCTTTCCGGCCAAGGTCGCCTTCGTCTCGCATGGGCTGGAGCCGGTGACATTAGGCGCCAAGGAGGGCCTTGCGCTGCTCAACGGCACCCAGTTCTCGACCGCCTATGCTCTGGCCAGCCTGTTCGAGGCCGAGGTGCTCTACCAGTCGGCGCTGGTCGCCGGCGCGCTGTCGACCGACGCGGCACGAGGCTCCGACGCGCCCTTCGACCCGCGCATCCATCTTTTGAGAAAGCATCGCGGCCAGATCGAAACGGCGGATGCCCTGCGCAATCTGATGGCCGGCAGCGCCATCCGTGAATCGCACCGCGTCGGCGACGAGCGCGTGCAGGACCCGTACTGCCTGCGCTGCCAGCCGCAGGTGATGGGCGCCGCGCTCGACGTGCTGCGCAAGGCCGCCGACACGCTTGAGACCGAAGCCAATGGCGTCACCGACAATCCGCTGATCTTCGCCGAGGACGACACCGCGCTTTCGGGCGGCAATTTCCATGCCGAGCCTGTGGCTTTCGCCGCCGACATGATCGCGCTTGCCGTCTGTGAGATCGGCTCGTTGTCGGAGCGGCGCATCGCCATGCTGGTCGATCCGGCGCTGTCCGGCATGCCGGCCTTCCTGACGCCGAAGCCCGGCCTGAACTCGGGTTTCATGATCCCGCAGGTCACGGCCGCGGCGCTTGTCTCGGAAAACAAGCAGAAGGCCTATCCGGCAAGCGTCGATTCGATCCCGACCTCGGCCAACCAGGAAGATCACGTCTCGATGGCGGCGCACGGCGCTCGCCGCCTGCTTGGCATGATCGAGAATGCGACCGCCGTCATCGGCATCGAGCTACTGGCCGCGGCGCAAGGTTGCGACTTCCATCAGCCGCTTGCGTCCAGCGAAGCGCTGGAAGCGGTGCGCAAGCTGGTCCGGGCCGAGGTGCCGCATCTCGACAATGACCGGCATTTCCATCCCGACATGGAAAAGGCGATCGCCATGGTCCGCAGCGGCGCCACCGTGAAGGCGGCGAGCGCCGTGGCGCTGCCGTCGATTGCGGGAGCCGCATGATGGCTGACTCGCCCTGGCTCACCGTCACCCAAGGCACGGCACCCCTGCTGGTCTCCATCCCGCACACCGGCATTGACCTCGCTGGCCTCGACAACCGGCTGGTCTCGACGTGGCTCGGCCGCCGCGACTGCGATTGGTGGATCGACAAGCTCTATGACTTTGCGATCGATCTCGGCGCGACCGTCGTGCACACCGCGATCTCGCGCACCGTCATCGACGTCAACCGCGATCCGTCGGGCGTTTCGCTCTATCCCGGGCAGGCGACGACGACGCTTTGCCCCACGGATACCTTCGATGGCGATCCGCTCTACCGCATGGGCGAGGAGCCGACGCCGGCCGAGATCGACCAGCGCCGCGAGGCCTATTTCAAGCCTTATCACGCCGCCCTGCAGGCCGAGATCGATCGGCTGCGCGGCATGCACGACAAGATCGTGCTGTACGACTGCCATTCGATCCGCTCGGTGCTGCCGCGGCTGTTCGAAGGCACGCTGCCGGTCTTCAACCTCGGCACCAATGACGGCAAGAGCACCGATCCTGTGCTGCAGCAAAAGGTTGCCGCCATCCTCGCCGCGACCGGCGAGACCTGGGTGGTCAACGGCCGCTTCAAGGGCGGCTGGATCACCAGAAGCTTCGGCCGGCCCGAAAATGGCGTGCACGCGCTGCAGATGGAGCTCTCCAACCGCGGTTACATGCGTGAGCCGTCGGAAAGGGGTTCGCCGGAAAATTGGCCGGTGCCTTACGACGCCACCTACGCAGCGCCGATCCGCGCCACGCTGAAAACCATCCTCGAAACCGCCATTGAATGGGCCGGGCGCTGAGGCGCCGCCTTACTCGAAAGGGACAATGATGAACGATCCCCGCCACAACATCCGCGAAGTGCGCAGCCCCCGCGGCGACAAGCTCAACGCCCGCTACTGGACGACCGAGGCGCCGCTGCGCATGCTGATGAACAACCTCGACCCGGAGGTCGCCGAGAATCCGAACGAGCTCGTCGTCTATGGCGGCATCGGCCGGGCGGCGCGCACCTGGAACGACTTTGACCGCATCGTCGCGTCGCTGAAGACGCTGGGCGAGGACGAGACGCTGCTGGTGCAGTCCGGCAAGCCGGTCGGCGTCTTCAAGACCCATTCCAATGCGCCGCGCGTGCTCATCGCCAACTCCAACATCGTGCCGCATTGGGCAACCTGGGAGAAGTTCAACGAGCTCGATAGGAAGGGCCTGATGATGTACGGCCAGATGACGGCTGGCTCCTGGATCTATATCGGCACGCAAGGCATCGTTCAGGGCACTTACGAAACCTTCGTCGAGGCCGGCCGCCAGCACTACAACGGCAACCTCAAGGGCAAGTGGATCCTGACCGGCGGCCTCGGCGGCATGGGCGGCGCCCAGCCTCTGGCCGCCGTCATGGCCGGCGCCTCCTGCCTTGCCATCGAGTGCAACCCCGACTCGATCGATTTTCGCCTGCGCACCCGCTATCTCGACGAGAAGGCCGAGACGCTCGACGAGGCGATGGAAATGATCGACCGCTGGACCAAGGCCGGCGAGGCGAAGTCGGTCGGGCTGCTCGGCAACGCCGCCGAGATCGTGCCGGAGATGTTCAGGCGCGGCATCCGTCCCGATATGGTCACCGACCAGACCTCGGCGCACGACCCCATCAACGGCTATCTGCCCAAGGGCTGGACCATGGCCGAATGGCGCGAGAAGCGCGTCTCCGACCCCAAGGCCGTCGAGAAGGCCGCCCGCGCTTCGATGCGCGAGCATGTCGAGGCGATGGTGGCGTTCTGGAACGCCGGCGTGCCGACGCTCGACTACGGCAACAACATCCGCCAGGTCGCCAAGGACGAGGGTTTCGAGAACGCCTTCGCTTTCCCGGGCTTCGTGCCGGCCTATATCCGCCCACTGTTCTGCCGCGGCATCGGTCCGTTCCGCTGGGCGGCACTCTCCGGCGATCCGGAAGACATCTACAAGACCGACGCCAAGGTGCGTGAGCTCACCCCCGGCAACACCCATCTGCACAACTGGCTGGACATGGCGCGCGAGCGGATCTCCTTCCAGGGCCTGCCGGCGCGCATCTGCTGGGTCGGCCTTGGCGATCGCCACCGGCTCGGCCTCGCCTTCAACGAGATGGTGGCCAAGGGCGAGCTCAAGGCGCCGGTCGTCATCGGCCGCGACCACCTCGATTCCGGCTCGGTCGCCTCGCCGAACCGCGAGACCGAAGCGATGAAGGACGGCTCGGACGCCGTTTCCGACTGGCCGCTGCTCAACGCGCTGCTCAACACCGCGTCCGGCGCCACCTGGGTGTCGCTGCATCATGGCGGCGGCGTCGGCATGGGCTTCTCGCAGCACGCCGGCATGGTGATTGTCGCCGACGGCACGGCGGATGCCGCCAAGCGCTTGGAGCGCGTGCTGTGGAACGACCCGGCGACCGGCGTCATGCGTCATGCCGATGCCGGCTACGACATCGCCATTGAATGCGCCAAGGAGCACCAGCTCAACCTGCCGGGCATTCTGGGCTAGAGCATGATGCCGAAAAGTGTGAAGCGGTTTTCGGACAACATCATGCTCCCAACCAAAAAGACAGAGCCGGATGATTTCAGGTCGAATCGACTTGAAATCGTCCGGGGCTAGGCCGATGCGCATCCTTCGTGCCGCCGATTACCGCGTCATGCCGTGGAAGAATCGCGGCGGCACGACGACCGAAATCGCCGTTTCCCCGGCCGACGCCGGGCTCGAGGATTTCGACTGGCGCATCTCCATGGCCCGCGTCGAGACCAGCGGGCCGTTCTCCAGCTTCGCCGGCATTGACCGCACATTGTCGGTGCTGGAGGGCGAGGGGGTTATCCTCGACATCGCCGGCCAGCCGCCGGCGCGGCTGACCACGGCTTCAGTGCCGCTCGCCTTTCCGGGCGATGTGCCGACCGGGGCAGCGCTGATTGGCGGTCCGATTACCGATCTCAACGTCATGACCCGGCGTGGTCGCATGGCCCACAAGGTCGAGTGTCGGCCGCTTGCCAGTGAGATTCGCATCACGCCGCGCGCCGACACGACGCTGGTTCTGGCCGTCGGCGGAAGCTTCACGCTCTTCACGGGCGATGCGCCGAGCCTGGGACCGCTCGACACGCTGATCCTCGACCGCGACAGCCCGGAATTGCGGCTTCAACCCAAGGGGCAGGGCCGGCTTTTCGTGATCGAACTCCATCGCCTCGCCGCCAACCATTAACGGCTGTTGCCAAACATGATCGCGGCTTGGGTGAATTATCGCCCGGCCCCTTGCATGTATCACGAAAAAGCCTGAATTCTTGCCCTGATCCAATCGGGGCGGAGAGCGAGGGGCGTTCGCCCACGAGCTGTCGAAAGGGCACGCCCTGTTGTGGTGCGCAAGACAAACTTTCGGCCAACCAGTCATGCAACCAATTGCAATTGAACCGGTTTTAGGGGCATTGCCGTGGCGGTGACGCCGCATTGCGCCCCCGCTTACGGAATTTTCAATGAACATTCAGACGAACCCGAACAAGATCGAACAGACAAGCGCCGGCTTCCCGGTGGTGACGGAAGCGCCGATACGCTCCAATTTCCTGCCCGAGGACCGGCTGCGCGCCTTGGGCGTTGCGCTCGCCAAGGGCGAAGTCAAGGAATTGTTCGGGCTCGCTCCGTTCGAGTTCCAGGCCCGCATCCGCGACAGCGCCAAGAAAATACTCGAAGTCTACCGCTCGACCAACGCCGCCCAGGCCGAGGGCGAGACCATCACGCCGGCCGCGCAATGGCTGCTCGACAACAACTACCTGGTCGAAGAGACCATCTTCCAGGTCAAGCGCGACCTGCCGCGCCGCTTCTATCGCCAACTGCCGACGCTGACACTCGGCGACGGCACGGTGCTGCCGCGCGCCTTCGTCGTTGCCTGGGGCTATGTCGAGCATTCCGACAGCTCCGTCTCGGCCAATATGTTCAAGGCGATCGTCGAGGGCTTCCAGTCGGTCGAGCCGATGAAGATCGGCGAGCTCTGGGCGCTGCCGTCGCTGCTGCGCTTTGTGCTGATCGAGAACCTGCGCCGCATCGCCGTGCGCGTCGATCGTACCAGGCAGATGCGCCACATCGCCAACGAGGTCGCGGACCGTGTTCTGGCGACCGACGACAATGCCGACCGCACGAGGATCCTGTCCAACTACGGCACGCATGCGCAGGACACCACCTTCGCCACCCAGCTGCTCTACCGCTTGCGCGACGGGTCGCAGAACGCCGGCCGCGCGCTGGAATGGCTGGAAGGCGAGCTCGAAAAGACCGGCTCCGACGCCGAGGAGATCATCATCTCCGAGCATCAGACGCTCTCCAGCGGCAACGTCACGACCGGCAACATCATCCGCGGCCTGCGCCTCATCAACGACGTCGACTGGACGGTCTGGTTCGAGGGCGTCAGCCGCATCGACACGCTGCTGCGCCAGAAGACCGATTTCGCCGACCTCGACTTCTTCTCGCGCGACCAGTACCGCACAGCGATCGAGCAGCTGGCGCGCCGCTCGGATCTGTCCGAATACCGGGTGGCCGAAAAGGCGATCGAGCTTGCCGGCCACACGCCCGGCGTCACCGACGCGTCCGGCGTGCCCGAAACCGCCGACCCCGACGTGCATACCGATGTCGGCTTCTTCCTGGTTGGCCCGCGCCGCCAGGAACTGGAAAAGGCGATCGGCTACCGGCCGCCTTTCTATGTGACCTTCAAGCGCGGCTTTGCCAGCGCCGGCTGGTTGGGCATCGTCGTGCCGGTCTTCCTTTTGACGGCGCTGCTGCTCGTGCTGTCGGGCAGGGCGCTTGCCAATCTCGGCCTGTCGGTGGAATCGATCACGCTGATGCTGGCGCTGTTCGCGGTGCCGGCAAGCGAAGGCGCTCTAGCCTTCTTCAACACCGTGGTGGCACTGTTCCTGAAACCGACCAGGCTTGTCGGCTACGATTACAACAAGCACGGCATCCCGGCTGAATCGCGCACCCTGGTCGTGGTGCCTTCGCTGATCGGCTCGCGCGACGACGTCGAGGAAAATATCCGCAACATCGAGGTGCATCATCTCGCCAACACGGCCGAGGAGATTCACTTCGCGCTGTTGTCCGACTGGCCGGATTCCAAGACCGAGATCGACGCCGCCGATATCGAGATCCTGCAATATGCCCGCGACGAGATCGCCAGGCTGAACACCCGCTATCCGTCGGAAGGCTCGCCGCGCTTCTATCTCCTGCATCGCCGCCGGCTCTACAATCAGGCGCAGGGCTGCTGGATGGGATGGGAGCGCAAGCGCGGCAAGCTGCATGAGCTGAACCTCCTGCTGCGCGGCGACAGCGACACCACCTTCCTGCCGCTCAACGTGCCGCTGCCGGAAAAGGTCGTCTATGTGATGACGCTCGACGCCGATACGCGCACCACGCGCGATGCGGTTTCGGACCTGGTCGGCAAGCTTGCCCACCCGCTCAACCGCCCGCATTTCGATCCGGTCAAGCGCGTCGTCACCGCCGGTTACACCATCCTGCAGCCGCGCATCACCGCTTCGCTCACCAGCGGCGACGACGCCTCCTTCTTCCAGCGCGTCTTCTCGGCCAATCGCGGCCTCGACCCTTATGTGTTCGCCGTTTCCGACGTCTATCAGGACGTCTTCGGCGACGGTTCCTTCACCGGCAAGGGTCTCTACCATGTCGAC
Source organism: Mesorhizobium sp. B3-1-6 (assembly GCF_006439555.1). Lineage (NCBI taxonomy): Bacteria > Pseudomonadati > Pseudomonadota > Alphaproteobacteria > Hyphomicrobiales > Phyllobacteriaceae > Mesorhizobium > Mesorhizobium sp. B3-1-6. Next base: position 225,206 of record NZ_VFTM01000002.1, read on the forward strand.
GCCTTCGAGGCGGCGCTGAAGAACCGCATCGACGAAAACACCATCCTCAGCCACGATCTGCTCGAAGGCGCGCTCGCGCGAGCCGCACTGGTGACGGATGTCGAACTGGTCGAGGACTATCCGACACGCTACTCGGTCGACGCCTCGCGCCACCATCGCTGGGCGCGCGGCGACTGGCAGTTGCTCGGCTACATCTTCGACCCGCGCTCCGGCGTGCCTGCGCTGTCGCGCTGGAAGATGGTCGATAATCTGCGCCGCTCGGTCACCCCGATCTTCTGGGTGATGGCCTGTATCGCCGGCTGGACGCTGCTGCCCTTCACCCAGGCGGCGCAGTGGCAGGCCCTTCTGATCCTCAGCCTGTTCATGGCGCCGACCTTCGACATCGTGAACGGCATCCTGCCGAAGAGCGGCGACCAGACGCCGCGTGGCCATTTCTCCGCCTTGGCGCGCGACACCGTGTTCGGCACCGCGCTTGTGGCGCTCAAAGTGCTGTTGATGGCGCATCTCGCCTGGATGATGGGCGATGCCATCGTCCGCACCATCTACCGGCTCTTCGTCAGCCGTCAGAACCTGCTCGAATGGCGCACCGCCTCGCAGGCCGCCAAGAACAGCGGCAGCGATCTCGGCGCCTATTACGGCATGATGTATGGCGCGGTGATCATCGGCGTCGTCGGCCTCGCGATTCCGGTGCTGGCCGATTCCACCGGCGCTTTCGTCGCTTTCTTCTTCGCCATCTTCTGGATCGCTTCGCCCGCCGTCGCTTGCTGGATCAGCCGCTCGGCCGAGACCGAGGACAGGCTGCGCATCTCGAGCGCCGACATCCACGCGCTGCGCACCTTCGCGCGCCGCACCTGGCACTATTTCGAGACCTTCGTGACGGCCGAGCAGCATCATCTGCCGCCGGACAATTTCCAGGAAAGCCCGGCGCCGGTGGTGGCGCCGCGCACCTCGCCGACCAATATCGGCGTCTATCTGCTTTCGGTGGTGTCAGCGCGCGATTTCGGCTGGATCAGCCTGTCGGACGCCATCACCCGCATCGACGCCACGATGACGACCATCGAGAACATGCCGCGCGATCGCGGCCATCTCTACAACTGGTATGACACGACGACGCTGAAGCCGCTCTATCCGCTCTACATCTCCGCTGTCGACAGCGGCAATCTCGCTGGACATCTGGTTGCGGTGGCCGCCTCCTGCGCCGAATGGGCCGAAGCGCCGTCGGTGCACCTGCAGGGCGATTTCGAAGGCATCATCGACACCGTCACCATTCTCGACGAAAGCCTGGACGAGCTGCCGGACGACCGTCGGCAACTGCGGCCGCTGCGCCAGCGCCTGGCCGACCGTCTCGACGGGATGCGTCGCGCGGTTGCGACCATCAAGGCACAGCCTGAGATGGCGTCGATCCGCACTATCAACCTTGCCGTGCTGGCTGGCGAGATCCGCAAGCTCGCCACCGCCATCCACACCGAGGCGGCCTCGCCGAAAAGCGATGTCATCGCCGACTGGGCGGAGCGGCTGGAAGCGACCTGCGAGGCGCATGTGCACGATTCGCACAATGACGAGAGCGCGGTCGCCGCTCTGCGCGCCAAGCTGCTTGCGCTGCGCGAGCGCTGCCGCCGCTATGCCTTCGAGATGGATTTCTCCTTCCTGATGCGCCAGGAGCGCAAGCTGCTCTCGATCGGCTACCGGGTCGAGGACCGCCAGCTCGACGAGAGCTGCTACGACCTGCTTGCCTCGGAAGCGCGGCTCACCAGCCTGTTCGCCATCGCCAAGGGCGACCTGCCGACCGAGCATTGGTTCCGTCTCGGACGGCCGATCGTCGAGATCGGCTTCCAGGGCGCGTTGATGTCCTGGTCGGGCTCGATGTTCGAGTATCTGATGCCGCCGCTGGTGATGAAGGAGCCGCAGGGCTCGATCCTCAACCAGACCAGCAAGCTCATCATCAAGCGCCAGATCCAGTATGCGCGTTCCAAGAACGTGCCCTGGGGCATTTCGGAAGCGGCCTACAATGCCCGCGACCGCGAGCTCACCTACCAGTACACCAATTTCGGCGTGCCCGGGCTCGGCCTGAAGCGCGGCCTTGGCCAGAACACCGTGATCGCGCCCTATGCGACGATCCTGGCCGCCCAGTTCAGTCCGCGCGAGGCGGTGCAGAACCTGCAGCGGCTGCGCTCGATCGGCGCGCTTGGCCGCCACGGCTTCTACGACGCGGTCGATTTCACACCGCAGCGCGTGCCTGAAGGCACCGACCACGCCGTGGTGCAGAACTACATGGCGCACCATTCCGGCATGTCGATCGCCGCGGTAGCCGACGCCATTTTCGAGGGCCGGCTGCGCGAGCGTTTCCACAGCGATCCGGTGATCGAGTCGGCCGAGCTTCTGTTGCAGGAGAAGGCGCCGCGCGACATTCCGACCGCAACCGTCAGGACAGAAGCGGACGAGCGATCCAAGGACGAAACCGAGACCGAGAGCCCCGACAGCCGCGTCATCCTCGATCCGATCAAGGCGCTGCGAGCGACCAACGTCATGTCCAACGGCCGCTATTCGGTCATGGTCACCGCGACGGGCTCCGGCTACAGCCGCTTCGGCGAGCTTGCCGTCACCCGCTGGCAGCCGGATCCGAGCGAGGACCGGCTCGGCTCCTACATCTTCCTGCGCGACACCGCGACGGGTGACTGGTGGTCGGCCACGGCGGAACCGAAGCGCGCCGAGGGCGAACGCGTCCAGACGCTGTTCGGCGACGACAAGGCGAGCTTCACCAAGACATTGGGCTCGCTGCGTTCCGAAGTCGAATGCATCGTCATTTCCGAAGGCAATGGCGAAGGCCGCCGCATCACCCTCTACAATGACGGCGCTGCCGACCGGCATATCGAGGTGACCTCCTTCACCGAACTGGTGCTCGGCAACGAAGCCTCTGACAACGCGCATCCGGCATTCTCCAAGATGTTCGTCGAGACCGAGATCGCGCCGAACAACGGCGCGATCTTCGCCACGCGGCGCAAGCGCGACAAGAACGACCCCGACCTCACCATGGTGCATTTCGTCACCGACCCGTCGGGCCCGTCGCGCGATGCCGAGGCCGAGACCGACCGGCGCGCCTTCATCGGCCGTGGCCGCACCATTGCCGATGCCGTCGCTTTCGATCCCGGCGTCAGGCTTTCGGGCAGCCAGGGCTTCACGCTCGACCCGGTGGCAGCACTTCGCCGCCAGGTGCGCGTGCCGGCCAACAAGAAGATCTCGCTGACCTTCTGGACCGCCGTCGGCGCCAATCGCGCCGAGCTCGACGAGGCGATCGCCCGCCTCGACCACCAGGAGAGCTTCGCCCGCCAGGCCATGCTGGCCTGGACGCGGAGCCAGGTGCAGACGCGCCATCTGGGCCTCAGCCTCACCGACGCCGCCAATGTGCAGAAGCTGGCGCGCTACCTGATCTATCCCGATCCGTTCCTGCGCCTGCCGGCGGAATCCATCGCGTCGGGCCTCGGCCGCCAGTCGAGCCTGTGGCCGACCAGCATCTCCGGCGATTTCCCGATCTTCCTCGTGCGCATCGGCGACGTCGCCGATCTCGAGATCGTCGCCCAGGCGCTCCGTTTCCAGGAATATATGCGGGCGCGGGGCATGATGATCGACTTCGTCGTCGTCAACGAGCAGGCCTCGTCCTATGTGCAGGACCTGCAGCGCGCGGTGGAGACGCTGTGCGAGAACAGCCGCCTGCGCGGCCGCGAGCTCGGGCCGCGCCAGCACATCTTCGCGGTGCGCCGCGACCTGATGGATGAGCCGACCTACAAGACCTTGCTGTCGGTGGCGCGCGTCGTGCTGCACACGCGCAACGGCACGATCTTCGACCAGCTCGAACGCGCCGAGACCGCGGCCCTGCAGGCCCGCGATGCCTTGCTTCAGGCCGAGGGCGGCTCGCCGCGCGAACCTGTTCCGCCGCTGCCTTTGCCGGTGCCGGCAAGCCATGGTGGAAGTGATGTCGCCGCCGACGGCAGCGGTCTCAGCCTGTGGAACGGCTTTGGCGGCTTCGACGGTGACGGCCGCCACTATGTGACGCGGCTGACCGGACGGCGTTCGACGCCGCAGCCCTGGATCAACGTCATCTCCAACGCTGCCTTCGGCTTCCACGTCTCGGCCGAAGGCGCCGGCTTCACCTGGAGCCGCAACAGCCGCGACTACCAGCTGACGCCGTGGTCGAACGACCCGGTGTCCAACCGGCCGGGCGAGGGCTTCTATGTCTTCGACCACGCCAGCGGCAAGGCGTTCTCGCCGATGGCCGCGACGGTCCGCGATCCGTCGATGACCTATGAGACCTGGCACGGCCAGGGCTTTTCCACCTTCCGCTCGAAGCGCGGGCCTCTGTCGATGGACCTGACGCAGGTGGTCGATCCCGTCGATCCGGTGAAGATCACCCGGCTGCGCATCCAGAATTCGGGCTCCGTGCCGGCGCGCCTGCGTGTCTATGCCTATGCCGAATGGGTGCTGGGCGGCCACCGCTCGCGCACCGCGGCGACCATAGTGCCGACTCGGGACGCGGCGACAGGCGCGCTTCTGGCGCAGAACCCCTATGGCCTCGATTTCGGCGAGCGTGTCGCCTTTCTGGGGGCCAGCCATCCGATCCATTCGGTGACCGCTGACCGCTCCGAATTCGTCGGCAGGCACGGCACGACGGAGTATCCGCAAGCCGTGCTCGGCGGGCTTGCGCTTTCGGGGCGCATCGAAGCGGGCGACGACCCTTGCGCGGTTGTCGCCAGCGACATCGACATTCCGGCCGGTGGCGACGTGACGCTGCTCTGGCTGCTTGGCGACGCGGCCACGCCCGCCGAGGCAAGCGCCCTGGTGCAGACCCATCGCGGCAAGGATTTCGACCAGCGCCTGGCCGACAATGAAAAGGCCTGGCGCGGCTTCCTCGACACCATCCAGGTCGAGACGCCCGACGAGGCGATGAACGCCATGGTCAACCATTGGTTGCCCTATCAGGCCGTTGCCTGCCGCATCCGCGCGCGCTCGGCCTTCTACCAGGCGAGCGGCGCTTTCGGCTTCCGTGACCAGTTGCAGGACACGCTCTCCCTTCTGGCGCACGACCCGAAGCTGGCGCGTGACCAGATCCTCAATGCCGCGCGCCGGCAGTTCCCGGAAGGCGACGTGCAGCACTGGTGGTTGCCGCGCACCGATGCCGGCGTGCGCACCATGATCTCGGACGACGTCGTCTGGCTGGCGCATGCGACGGCCCGCTACATCGAGGTGACCGGCGACGCCGCCATCCTCAAGGAGCAGTTGCCCTTCATCGACGGGCAGCAGCTCGGCGAGGACGAGCATGACGCCTTCTTCACGCCCGAGATCACCAAGAACACCGCGCCGCTCTATGACCATTGCGCGCGGGCGCTCGATCTAGCGATCAAGCGCAGCAGTCCTGCCGGCCTGCCGCTCATCCTCGGCGGTGACTGGAACGACGGCATGAACCGTGTCGGCGAGGGCGGCAAGGGCGAGAGCGTGTGGCTGGGCTGGTTCCTGCTGAAGACGCTCACCGACTTCGCGCCTGTCGCCAAGGGACAGGGCGACGCCAAGCGGGCGCAGGCCTGGGTGAAGCACGCGGACGCGCTGAAGCGGGCCCTGGAAAGCACCGCCTGGGACGGCCAGTGGTACCGGCGCGGCAGCTTCGACGACGGCACGCCGCTCGGCTCGCACAATTCGCACGAGTGCAAGATCGATTCCATCGCTCAGTCCTGGAGCGTGCTGTCGGGCGAGGGCGATCCCGCGCGCTCGACGACGGCCATGGAACAGGCGACCGAGATGCTGGTCGACGACGATCTCAAGATCGTAAAGCTGTTCACGCCACCCTTCTCGAAAAGCGAGAAAGACCCCGGCTATATCAAGAGCTATCCGCCGGGCGTGCGCGAGAATGGCGGCCAGTACACCCATGCCGCCACCTGGTTCGTCATCGCGCTGGCCGAGATGGGCCGCACCGACGAGGCCTACCGCTGCTTCTCGATGCTGAACCCGGTCAATCATGCTGCGGACGAGGCAGCGGCCGAGCACTATCGCGTCGAGCCCTATGTCGTGGCCGCCGACATCTATGCCGGCGAAGGCAAGGGCGGCCGTGGCGGCTGGACCTGGTATACGGGGTCGGCCGGCTGGCTTTACCGCGCCGCGGTGGAAGGCATCCTCGGCATCGAGCGGCGCGGCAAGGAGATCACGTTTAGGCCGAAGCTGCCCGTGCACTGGGACGGCTACGCCGCGACGCTCAAGATGTTCGACGGCGAGATCAAGCTTCGCGTCATCCGCGACAAAAAGACCAAGTCGATCTCGCTAGAAGTCGACGGTTCGAAGAAAAAATCGGCCTCTTTTGAGCCGAAGGCCGGCGGCAAGGCAGAGGTCGTCGTCAGGATACCAGCGTAAAATCAAAGGCTTGGGCTATCGGCCGCGCGTCCATCGGGATGCGCGGCCGATCGCCGTTTTTTACTTGGCGAGGCTCCCGCGCCCGGGCGCGTGCCTTACTTTAGGGCAGGCTAAGCAAGAGCTTGTGATTAAAAATGTGGCAGCGCGGGGCAAGTGCCATTATTTTGCCGCAAGGCTGACATTTCACCTTTTATCTCAAACCGTTAGGCGATCACGTCAGATTTCGTACCGTCGTCATCTTTTGTTCGCTAAATGGGAACGGAAGGGATAGACGACGCATTGTTTCGCGACACATTAACCGATACGTGTCAAAAAATGGTGCGGTGCACAATACGGGCATTGAGCACGGACAAGAGTTTGGCGGAGTAGCTGAAGTGTCACTTCTGCAGATCTACTTTAGAGCGCTGGGTTATCTGGCGGCCGACAAGAAGCGCGTCGCGCTGATTTGCTGCGCCAATGTCGCGCTCGCGGCGATCGCAATCCTCGAGCCGATCCTGCTCGGGCGGGTGATTGGTGCCATCTCGGAAAAAGGCCCGGTGTTTTCGACGCTCGCCGTCTGGGCCGCGCTCGGCATCTTCAACGTCGTCGCTTTCGTGCTCGTGGCGCGCGGCGCCGATCGCTTCGCCCATGCCCGCCGCTCCGAAGTGCTGTGCCAGTCCTTCGAGCGCGTGATCACCATGCCGCTCGCCTGGCATCACCAGCGCGGCACGTCCAATTCGCTGCACACGCTGCTGCGCGCCGTTGAGACCCTGTTCAGCCTGTGGCTCGAATTCATGCGCGTGCATCTCTCGACCGCCATCGCGCTGGTGCTGCTGGTGCCCACCGCACTCGCCATGGATATCCGCATGTCCATCGTGCTGCTCGGCCTCGGCGTGCTCTACGTTGGCATCGGCCGCATCGTCATGCGTCGCACCAAGTCGGGGCAGACCGCCGTCGAGCGCCACTACCACACCGTCTTTGCCCATGTCTCCGACAGCGTCAGCAATGTCGCCGTGCTGCAGAGCTACAACCGCATCGGTCATGAGACCGCGACGTTGAAGCGTTACGTCAAGGACCTGCTCGACGCGCAGAACCCTGTGCTCGACTGGTGGGCGATCGCCAACGCGCTGAACCGCCTGTCGTCGACCATCTCGATGATGATCGTGCTGTCGATCGGCGCCTATCTCGTTACCCGGGGCCAGCTCCGCGTCGGCGACGTCGTCGCCTTCACCGGCTTTGCCGGAATGCTGATCGCCCGTCTCGACCAGATGTCTGCCTTCACCACCCAGATTTCCGAGGCGCGCGCCAAGCTCGAGGACTTCTACCGCCTCGAGGACTCGGCCGCCGAAACCGTCGAGCCCGATGGCCTGCGCGAGCTCGCCAACGTCACCGGCCATGTGCGCTTCGAGGACGTCAGCTTCGAGTTCGCCAATTCCGGTCACGGCATCGAGGACGTCTCGTTCGAAGTCCAGGCCGGCCAGACGGTCGCCATCGTCGGTCCGACCGGCGCCGGCAAGACGACGCTCATCAATTTGTTGCAGCGCGTCTTCACCCCGTCCAGCGGCCGCATCCTGATCGACGGCGTAGACACCCGCACGGTGACCCGCAAGTCGCTGCGCCATTCGATCGCCACCGTCTTCCAGGATGCCGGCCTGCTCAACCGCTCGATCGAGGACAACATCCGCGTCGGCCGCGCCGATGCGAGCAATGACGAGGTGCACGCTGCCGCCAATGCCGCCGCCGCGCAGGACTTCATCCTCTCCAAGAGCTGCGGCTACGATACCGTCGTCGGCGAGCGCGGCGGCCAGCTCTCGGGCGGCGAGCGCCAGCGTATCGCCATTGCCCGCGCCGTGCTGAAGGACGCGCCGATCCTCGTGCTCGACGAGGCGACCAGCGCGCTGGACGTGGAAACCGAGGACCGCGTCAAGGAAGCGATCGACGAGCTGCGCCGCAATCGCACGACCTTTATCATCGCTCACCGCCTGACCACGGTCCGCGACGCCGACCTCGTCGTCTTCATGGACAAGGGCAAGGTGGTCGAGTCCGGTGGCTTCACCGAACTGTCGCTGCGCAACGGCCGCTTCGCCTCCCTGCTGCGCGCCGGCGGCCTGCTCAACGACGAAGAGGTCCGCCGCCTCAGCCGTCCGGTTACGGAAGCGGCGTAATCCTAGAGCTCCCCCTTCTCCCGCAAGGGGAGAAGGCAAGGGCGCGCTCCCGCCTGCGACATCCGTCCAATTGCCCCAAACCTCATGCCGGTCTATTTAGGTCGGCATGAGCGACACCACCTCACGGCTAGCCGCCTGGACCGATCTCGCCAACCCGACGCGCTTCGTTGGGCTGGCGGACAAGATCATTCCGTGGCTGGCGGCGGTCGCGGCGATCCTGCTCGCCGTCGGCCTCTATATGAGCTTCACCGCGCCGGAGGATTTCCAGCAGGGGATCACCGTGCGCATCATGTACATCCACGTGCCTTTCGCCTGGCTGGCCATGATGTGCTACACGATCATGGCGATCGCGGCGCTGGGCACCCTTGTCTGGCGTCATCCGCTGGCCGACGTGGCGCTGAAATCGGCGGCCCCGATCGGCGCCACCTTTACAGCACTGGCCCTGATCACCGGCTCCATCTGGGGCAAGCCGATGTGGGGCACCTGGTGGGTGTGGGACGCGCGGCTGACCTCGGTCTTCGTGCTTTTCCTGATGTATCTCGGCATCATCGCGCTGACCCGGGCGCTGGATGATGCCGGCCGCGCCGCCTGGGCCGCCGCCATCATCACCCTGGTCGGCTTCATCAACATCCCGATCATCAAATTCTCGGTCGACTGGTGGAACACGCTGCACCAGCCTGCCTCGGTCTTCCGCCTCGGCGGCCCGACCATCGATCCCTCGATGCTGTGGCCGCTCGCCGTGATGGCGCTCGGCTTCACCGTGCTGTTCTTCGCCCTGCATCTGATGGCGATGCGCACGGAGATTTTCAGGCGCCGCGTGACCGCGATGCGCAGGGTCGCGGCGCGACAGGCGGAGCGGGCTTAACCTTCTCCCTAGGGGAGAAGGAAATGCGCTGCTCACCCCATCCGTCCCCTTGCCGCCACCGGCAGCGTTTCCAGCACCTTGTCGCCGTCGATCAGGTGCACCTGGTCGAACAAATTCGTCACCACGCAGCAATGATCGGGCACGACGCGCACGCGCTGGCCGATGCCAAGGCCCGCGCCGTCCGAGAGTGTCACGGTGCCATGCTCTTCGCTCAATCCGGTGACCCGCGCGCCCGGCACCCCGAGCAGCTCGCCGAACTCGGGCAGCCCGAGCGTATCTGAAGACAGCGCCTTGCTGCCGCTGTCGAGGATGGCGCGGGTCGCAGTCGGATGGCTGACCACCGTGGCAAGCACCGTCAGCGCGCAATCGTCCAACGTGCCGACGCCTTTGGCGACCTGGTAGCGGTCGAGATAGATATAGGTGCCGGGCCGGTATTCGGTGACGACGCTGTCTTCGCCGGAGCGCCACATGTCAGGCGTGCCGCCGCTGGAGATGCGTTCGCATTCGAGTCCCGCCGCGGCAAGCGTATCGCGCGCGGTCTTCAGCCAGGCTTCCGCCTCGCCGGCGCGCCCCGCGGCCGGATAGGTCATCAGCCCGCCGAAGCTTAGGCCCTCGGCCTTGTCGATCACCTTCGCCAGCGCCAGCGCGTCGTTGGCGCTCTGCACGCCGCAACGGCCCATGCCCGTATCGCACTCGACCAGCACGGACAGCGGATGACCGGCATCGGTGAAGGCGGCGGCAAGCCCTTCCAGCGTATCGTGGCTGTCCGCCGTCACCGAGAGTATGACACGGCCATGCAGCGCCTTCAGCCGCTCCAGCTTGGCGCGGCCGAGGATGTTGTAGGGCAGGAAAATGTCGGTCAGCCCGGCATCGGCCATCACCTCCGCCTCGCCGATCTTCTGGCAGGTGATGCCGATGGCGCCCGCCGCCACCTGCTTCTTTGCCCAGTAAGGCAGCTTGTGCGTCTTGATATGCGGCCTGAGCTTCAACCCGCGGGCATCGGCATGCGCCTGCGCCTTTTTGATGTTGGCTTCGGCGCGGGCCGCATCGATGAGGATCGCCGGGGTGTCGAGGTCGTCTATGCTTGCCATGGGATCACCGTCCAAAGCATGTCTTCCGAGCGGCAACCGCTGCGGGATAAGACATTGCGTTAAAACAAATCAGTTGGGTTTATGGCCCCGAAAGCCGCCCATGTCACGGGGCCAACCCGTCAGTTTGCGTCGACAGCGGGCGGGCATTGGGCTATTCGGATGGGCAGATTTCAGCAGGCAACGGCCGGGAGGAAACACGACCATGAAGCGCTCCAAGATCAACGACATCATCCGCGAAGCCGACGCCTTCATCCGCTCCTTCGGCTATATCATGCCACCCTTCGCCTATTGGTCGCCAGAAGAGATGAAGGCGCATAAGGCCGACTCCTCGGCCATCTTCACCTCGCGCCTCGGCTGGGACATCACCGATTACGGCCAGGAGAAGTTCGACGAGCTAGGCCTGTTCCTGTTCACCGTACGCAACGGCCGCTACGAGGACATGAAGCTCGGCATGGGCATGCTCTATGCCGAAAAGATCATGATCTCGCGCAAGGACCAGCTGTCGCCGATGCATCGACACAACATCAAGGCCGAGGACATCATCAACCGCGGCGGCGGCAAGCTGGTGCTGGAACTCTTCATGCACGATCGCGACGGCGGCATCGACCCGAAGGCGGAGGTGTCTGTGCCGGTCGACGGCACCATCCACCGGATGCCGGCCGGCGGCCTGCTGAAGCTCGATCCGGGTCAGAGCGTGACGCTCCTGCCCGGCGTCTGGCACGCCTTCTGGGCCGAGGGCAAGGACGTGCTGATCGGCGAGGTCTCGACCGTCAACGACGATTTGACCGACAACGTCTTCCGCGAGCCGATCGGCCGCTTCTCCAACATCGACGAGGACGTCGCGCCGCTGCACCTCTTGGTGTCGGATTATGAGAAGTGGGTGGGGTAGGCGAGGGATGCTTCACTACCGAGCGTACTTATCCGCCTTGCGGTTCCCAAGCAGCAGCTTGCGTTCCAGATGCGCTCGGAGCTCGCCGTAATAGGCGGTAAGAAAAGCCTTTGAATCGATCGGCTCGACCCTGGCGCCGATCTTGCGGGCGATGGTCTCGGCCACCGCCTTCAGCGCCGAATAGTCATCGCGGCGCAACACTTCCTCCAGCTTCTGCAACTCGGCAATGCCATAGGCGTCGAGCTGTGCGGGGCTGAACTGGAAGCGGGCCGCGACCAGGTCCTTGCGCTGCGAAAGGTCTTCGACCAACGCCACTTTCGGCGCCTCGACCACCCAAGTGCCGGCGAGCAGGTCGCCGATCCTCAGCCGATCGCGGTTGAACAGCGGAAACAGCGAGAACAGCAGCGCCCAGACCAGGCCGAAGATGGTCGTCAGCGTGTCGGCGACATCGGCGCTGGCGCGCGCGGCGAGGATCGACAGCGGCAGGAACACTTCGATCTCGCGCATCAGATTGCGCGCGATGACCTGGTCGATGGTGAGGCCGGCGCCGCTGCGCGACGCGACTCTTGCGCCAACCATGCGCTTGCCCGGCGTGGCTGCCCGCCGGCCCGCCTCGAAGGCGATGAAATAGACGTTGCGGAGGAAGAAGATGAAGATGATCCAGACGATGAACAGTGGCTGGGCATCCTGGATACCAAGCCCGGCAAGGCCGAAGATCATCACCAGCGAGACGACCACGGCCGCGACGGCGATGATCACCACGTCGAGCAGGAATCCGGAAGCGCGGGTGCCGGCATCCGCCAGCTTGACCCGCAGGTCCACGCCTTCGGGTGTCACCAGCGGACGTATCAGCGCGGCAGGGTTCTTTGCCTTGGCTGTCCTAGCGGTCGCCATGCCGCACCATCCGCAACAGGTAGAAATATGAGATCCAGAGCGCCAGCATGCCGCCGCCGATCGAATAGCGGGCGAGGTCGCTGGTGATCGTCTGCCGGCCGATGCCTTCCAACAGTCCGGCAAAAAGCAGCATCACCGTGACGCCGATCATGGCGGTCGCCGCCACGCGCCCGGCTCGCGCCGCGGCCGCCATGCGGGTCAGCTCGCCGGGAAAGGCGATGCTGGTGCCGATGCGCATGCCTGCCGCACCCGCGATGGCGATGGCGAACAGCTCCGTCGTGCCGTGGATCGAAAGCCAGCCGCCGAGCTCGAAGCCCAGGCCCTTGGCGGCATAGATCTGGAAAATGGCGCCGAGCATGCAGCCATTCATCAGGATGATCAGCACGCTCGGCACGGCGAAGGCGAAGCCCAGCGCGAAGGCCAGGATCGACACCTGCGTGTTGTGGGTGAAGAGATAGGCCGCGAAGCCCGACAGGAAATGATCGCCGCCGCCGTAAAGCACGCTGCGCAGCGTCTCGGCCGACGAATCCGGGTTGCGCCCGCCCGCCAGGCTCGGCGCGATGATGGCGTCGTACCAGCGCTTGTCCGAAGCGACCAGCCAATAGCCGGCAATGGCACCGATGACGGTGAGCCCGACCGATGTCCATACTTCGCGCCAAAGGTCGCGGATCGCCGCCGGCCAGTCGTGCAGGAAGAAATCGCCGATGCGCGTTCTCAAGCTCCGCCGGGCGCCATAGAGATAAAAATAGCCGCGCAGGCACAGCGCCTCGAGATAGGCGATCAACGCGCTGTCGAGCGAGGTCGCGCGCGCCACCGAAAGCGACGACAGCGCCGAACGGTAGAGGAGCGGCAACGACAGCAGCTCGTCTTCTGAGAGCGCGCGCGGCGCGCGTTTTTCGACGCGCGCGAGCAGCGCCTCGAAGGCTTTCCAGTCGGCCTCGCGCTCCTGGCGGAAGCTTGCCAGCGACTGGCGCACGGAATCGGTGCCGGCCGACAGCGTCATAAGAGGTTCTCCTCCTTGAGCTGGATATAGCGCTCGACCAGCGCCGGACCGAGCCGCTGGTGGTCGGCCTCGATGACATGCGCGCCAAGCAGCCTGAGCCTGCCGATCACCACCTGCCGCTGCCGCAAGAGGTCGCCGGCGGTGACGGAGCGGGCGACATCCTCGGGCGCCGCCGGCGCCATGTCGGCCAGCGTTTCGAGTTCCACATCCTTCATCAGCATGAACAGCACCAGATGCCGCTCGGTAAGCCGGCCAACGGTGCGCAGCATCAATTCGGCGCTGATCGGATCGACGAAATCGGTAAAGACGATGACCAGCGAGCGCCGGTCGAGCTTCGCCGAAAGCGTGGTGAGCGCCAGGGTGAAGTTGGTCTCCTCGGTCGAATAGTCGATCTCGGCGGCGCGCTTCTGGATCATGGTGAAGCTCGGCGAGCCGCGCACCGCGCCGCTCGACACGCGCGGCCTGGCATCGAAGGAGAATAGGCTGACGAGGTCGCCGCCCTTGAGCGCGATGAACGCCGACAGAAGCGCCGCCGTCACCGCCCGGTCGACCTTCGGCACCCCGTCGACCGGCTCGCACATCAGCCGGCCGCTATCGATGGCCAGAACGATGTTGTTGTTCTCCTCGATCCGGAACTCGCGCGCCAGAAGCTTGCCGTGCCGAGCGCTGCGCTTCCAGTCGATCATGCGCCGCCCCATGCCGGGCTGGTAATCCTTCAGCGCTTCGAACTCGCGGCCCTGGCCGGCACGCTTCTGCGTATGGCCGTCGGCAAGGGCGGAACGGTGCAAGAGCGTGATCGCTTCGTCGCGCGCGCTGTCGACATTGGGCAGCACCGCGACCTTGCGGTCGACCGGCAACACGACCTGATTCCAGATCAGCCCGAATGGACCCTGCCAGCGCAGCCAGAGACGGTCGAAGCCGGCGATGCCGCGGCGGATGGCCTCGAATTCGAGATCGAGCGTGCCGCCACTGGCCGGCAGCGCACCGCCGGTTCCCGCGACCGGCTGCAGCCGCTGGTCATGCCCGACACGCGCCTGCAGGCGCCGCAGCTTTGCGCCGGCGCCGGCCGCGACGTGCAGCGTGAAGCGTCCGCCGACGCCGACTTGCGGCGGCGCCGTCAGCGTGGCCTTGAGCGAGGCGCGGCCCCTGCCTGCGGCCGCGTCCACCGCCAGGAAGGCAAGCAGTAGGCAGATCCACAACAGGCCGAGATACCAGACATGCGGCAAAACGAGCGCGATCAGGAAGGCGGGGATCGCCCCCGCCGCCGCTGCCCAGACCGCTCGGCCGCTCGGATAGATCAACGCGGAGCTTCCGTATTGTCGACGAGGTCGGAGACGATCTGCTCGACCAGCCGCCCGTCGATCTGCGCGGCCGGCGAGAGAACGACACGGTGGCGCAGAGCCGGCACGGCCAGCGCCTTGACGTCGTCGGGGATGACATAGTTGCGGCCGTCGAGCGCCGCCCTGGCGCGCGCGGCTCTCGCCAGCATGGCGCCCGCGCGTGGACTCGCTCCCACTTCTAGGTCAGGGCTTTCGCGCGTGCCGCGCACAAGTGCCGCGATATAGCCGACGACATCGTCGACCAGCGTGACGTCGCCGACCGTGGCCAGCGCTGCTTCCAGCGTCTTGCGGTCGGTCCGCGCCTTGATGCCGTATTGCTCGATATCATGCGAGGCCGAGCCGCCGCCGTGATGGACGATGATGGCGCGCTCTTCGGTGAGATCCGGATAGCTCACCCGATGCTTGAACAGGAAGCGGTCGAGCTGCGCCTCGGGCAGTGGATAGACGCCCTGATGCTCGATAGGGTTCTGCGTCGCCACCACCATGAAATTCCGGCCGAGCGAATGGGTGGTGCCGTCGAAGGTGACGGCATGCTCCTGCATGGCCTCGAGCAGCGCGGCTTGCGTCTTCGGCGGCGTGCGGTTGATTTCGTCGGCGAGCAGAAGATCGCAGAAGATCGGGCCGCGCGTCAGCGTGAACTGCCCGCTCTGGAAATTGTAGATGTTGGAGCCGACGATATCGCCGGGCATCAGGTCGGGCGTGAACTGGATACGGCCATAGGCGACGCCGAGCGCCTGCGCGAAGCAGCGCGCCGTCATGGTTTTGGCGGTGCCCGGCGGGCCTTCGAGCAGGATATGCCCGCCGGCAAACAAAGCCGTCAGCATCAGGTCGACGGTATCGCGCTGTCCGGTGATCGCTTTCGCGACTTCTTCCCTGATCGCGCCCGCCAGGGCTTTCACTTCATCGACGTTCACCGAGCCTCCTTGCCGTCCAGTCATGCAGCTGTTCGGCTGCTTCATGCATTGCGGCCAAATTGTTGGATTCATTCGCGGCCTTGAAGCGCCGGCTGAAGCCATGCGTCTCGCCCTTGTCGCGGGAATCGAGCCAGTGGTCGAGCGCTTCGCCCTGCAGCCCGTGCGGCGCGCCGAGCAAGGCGCCGGCGCGCTGCCGCATCAGCGTTGCATAGCGGTCGCCAAGTTCTTGCAGCCGCCCGGCGCGCCTGAGCAGCATCGCCGTCGTGTCGACCAGCGCCTGCTTGCCGAAGGCGATGGCGCGGCCTTCCGCGCGCGGCGGGCCGAAGCGGCCGAGCCCATGCAGAAAGGCGAGCGCGGCCGCCACCAGCACCGACAGCGTCAGCGCCAGGAAGGGCGGTTCGACCAAAAGCTTGGCAAGATCGTATTTCTGGCCGATGCCGTGCAGTGTCAGGTCGAACATGACGGCGCCCTTGGCGGGCTCGATCATGGCGATCATGTCGAGCGCGGCGGCTGCCGTCCGCTCGTCCTTGAGCCCGGCATTGTTGATGAAATCGGGATCGGTGAGGATGTAGAAGGGTTCGTTGTCGAGCTCGGTCAGGATAGCCCTGCCGTTTCCGGCCGCGATCAGCGGATGGTCGTCCGCCACCCATTGCAGTTCCTCCGGCGCGGGCACCGTTCGGCCGGCGATATTGATCTGCGAGAGCGTGTTCTTCACCTCGCCGAGCTTCGCCTTGGCGATGCGGCCGAGCCAGTCGTTGACAACAGTATTGGGCAGCCGCTCGACCTTGGTCTCCCAGCCGTCATGGCTGAACAAGGGAAAGGTCTGCCATTTCGGCAGGACGAAAAGCGTGTCCTTGCCGGAGCGCAGCTTGATGATGCGGTCGAGCGCGGCCGGGTCGCTGCCCGGCGCGATGGTGACGATGAGCAGAAAAGTCGAGGCCAGCGGCGACCCCAGGTCCTTCTCGCCGCGCTCCATCGGTGGCGCCTGTCCGTTGGCGAGCTTCAGCCATTCGACAAGCCCTGCATAGCCGGTGCCACCCTTCGAAAACGGCGTGGCGCCGCCCTCGGGCTGGCGGAAATCGGGCGCATAAGTGGACAAAAGGAAAAACCCGGCCGCCGCCAGCAGGCTGGCGAAGATGCCCCAGAACAGGGTTCTGCGGCTGAACGGTTCTTGCGCTGCGCCTGTCATCTGCGCGGTCATGCCCAGGCGTCCCGGAAGGCGAACCGCTCATAGGCGCCGCGCGCCTGCCGCCAGCCCTCGGCGCCGACGGGACGGCGGGCAAACAAGGCCGCCTCGACGATGCGGGCGATCTCGCTGAACGCGGCGCGGGGCCGCGTGGGGATAGAGCCCGCGGCGGCGATATCGCGCGCGGTGAGCGACGGGCGCAGGAAGTTGGGCAGCCGGGTGGCTATGTCGGCGACGCTGCGGCGCAACAGAAGATGCACCGCCTCGTCAAACTCGCCGCGCGCTGCGAGCGCATCGGCCTCGGAGAGCAGAACCTGGGCGGCCCCCGCGTCAGGGCGCCATTCTTCCCTCGCTTCGGTTTCTTCGCGTTTCCGCCGCCATGGCAGGCGCCAGGCAACGCCTTTGGCCTCGAGAAAAAGCAGGAAAGCAATGATCGCGACGCCGATGATTACCGCGCCCCAGAACAGATAGATCATGTAAGGGCCGAGCTTAGCTAGGCCCTCCAGTACAGGCTTCAGCCATTCGGGAGGCTCGGGCCGCACATAGGTCGGCAGCCCGAACTGGATCGAATCGTCGGCCAGCAGCTGCTTGTGCAACTGCGCCAGCCGTCCGGCCTCATCCGTCGCTGCGGCTGTCACCCGCTCATTCCCCCTGCAACCTGCGGTTCGGGGCCGACACTGGCAATACGCCATGACAATTGCAAGCGCACTGGACTTAGCCCTTCAACCTTGGCAAATTTACTTTGAAGTCATCGGTCGGATACGGTGGTGACTCGGGGGAAATTATCATGACTACTGCGACATTGGGGCAACCCGGCAGATTCGAGATCGGCAGGGTATTCAGCAACACCTTCGGCGTGATTGGCCGAAACATCGGACTTTGCGTGGGCTTGGCGGCTTTGTTTGCGGGCCTGCCGGCATTGCTCGTCAGGCTGTGGACCCAGCCGCAGATCGACGCAATGATGCAGCGCGACCCCGCCACCATGGCCGACCCGGGCGCCATGTTTCGCAATTCCTACATCACCATCATCGCCGGGCTGATCTCCTTTGTGTGCGCGCTGCTGCTGCAGTCGGCGCTGGTGCGGGCGACCATCGAGGACCTCAACGGCAAGCGCCCGTCCTTCGGCGACTGCATCCAGATTGCGATCCGCTTTCTGCTGCCGACGCTTGGCATCGGCCTTCTCGTCGGTCTCGGCGCGGGTATCGGCCTGATGCTGTTGATCGTGCCGGGCATCATCCTCTGGCTCGGCTGGTCGATGTCGGTGCCGGTTCTGATCCAGGAGCGGCGGGGCGTGTTCGGCTCGATGTCGCGCAGCCGGGTTCTGACCAAGGGCAGCCGCTGGGCGCTGTTCGGCCTGTTCCTCATTCTCATCATCATCGCGATGATCATCCAGTGGGGAATATTGCTCGTTCTTGTGCTGTTCGGCGGCATCATAGCCGAGATCGGAGCCGCGCTGGTGCAGACCGTGGTGTCGATGGTGCTGTCGATCGCCACGGCGGTGAGCTACGTCGAACTGCGCCAGGCGAAGGAAGGTGCAAGCATCGACGAACTGGCGGAGATATTCTCGTAAGAAACGCCGCGGGGCGCCGAACCCCGCAGCCTCAATGACAACAGCAATGGTCTGCCTGCACGCTGGTCCGGCACAGGCACGACGAGGTTATCGCCACGTCCGCCTTGGCAAGTGCTGCCGCGAGCTTCGCCTGCAATCCCAGCAGTTCCTCCTTCTCGCCGCGTCGCTTCAGGCATTCGACCAGCCCGTGCAGCGCCCAGATATTGTCCGGGTGCTGGGCGCAGCGCTGCACGGCGCCGCTCAGGCCCAGATCGTCGCGATAGACCTGCTCGGCCTCCGCGGCGTGGCCCTGGTCGAGAAGGAGTGCTGCCAGCGCGTGGCGCGGCGGGTGCATCCAGGCCCACGGCTCGGTGTAGGAGAGATTGTCGTCGAGCTCGACCGCGCGCCGCAGATGCTCGTAGGCTTCATCATACCGCCCCTGGTGATAGGCGAGTTCCCCATCGAGCAACGCCGCGCCCACGGCGAGCGAGGCTTTCGTCGGGTTGCTGAGGAAGCGGCGCTCCGGTGCAATGCTGTCGATTTGCCGGCTAAATAGTTCGCGTTCGCGCTCGGCCGCCGCGAATTCGCGCAGCGTCGCATGCGCCACGCCCTTGGCGTAGTGTTGCAATGCGGTGGTCACCACATAGAGTTCAGGCTCGCCATTCATCGGCTCGTCGATGATCTCGCGCCAGCGCCCGAAGCGCACCTGCACATGCGATTTCATCGCGTGGTAGCCCTCGACCGTCTGCGTCAGTTTCGGCCGCCCGGCAATGCTGACGACGTCGCGCGTCACCAGGCTGCGCACCTTGTCGGCGGCCCACAAGGCAGGGCGGTACTGGCCAAGGAACATGCAGGTGAACATCATCAGATGCAGGTCGTGGCAGCATCCAAGCAGGTAATAGGTCGGCTCGCCGGCATAGGCGAGGTAGAGATCGTTGGCGCGCACCGCCTTCTCGCTGGCGATCTTCGCCTTCTCATACTCACCGCAGAGTACGTAGATATGTCCGGGCATGTGGTTCATATGGCCGGCATCGGGGCACATCGTACTCAGCCGTTCCGCCGAGCGCGTGCCACGCTCGGGCTGCGTCGACATTTCGAGCAGGTGGATGTGAAGATGCAGCGCCGCCGGATGCGGCGCGGCACCTGCCTCGTCCGAGAGCCGGATCGAACGTTCGCAGATCTCCAGCGCTTCGAGCACGTCGGAATTCGGTGCCGGCGCGCCGGTCTTGAGGTTCCACAGGCGCCGCACCGTGCGCATCATCAGCGCCTCGACCGTCAGCGCCATCACGTCATGGTCGTCTGGAAAGTCGCGATAGACCTTTCGCATGGCAGTGGCATAGGCGTCGTCCCATTTTTCGAACTCGGCCGCGCTCACGCCATGCGGCTGCTGGAATCGGGCGGCCAGCGCCTCGATCAGCCGCCGTTCGACAGGGCTCGCGCTTGCCGCGTTGGCTTGCGCAAGCCGCGCATGCTCGAAGCAGCGCCTGGCGGCATGGTCGGCCTCGGCCTTGCCATGTTCCTTCCAGGTCAGATTGTAGAAAGGCCCGGCGGCATAGGCGATGCCCCAATGCACGAAGGCGCAGCCGGGATCGGTCTCCAGCGCCCTCTCGAAGCATTTGATGCCTTCCTCATGGTTGAAGCCGTAGCACCAGTTCAGCCCGATATCGAACCAGCGTTGCGTTTCCGCCGAGGATGTAGAGATGGGGCGCCGATAGGTGCCGAGATCGAAGTGGTCCATGCCTTGCTGCTTCTCGCATTCCCCCGGCGGACAGCCGGTCGGCGCACTCTGTGCCGAAATGCGTTGGCTTGGCAAACAGCAAACGGCCGGCGCGGCCTTGAACGCCGCGCCGGCCGCTCGGTCCTGGGAGGATCAGGACTCCAGCCACACCTTCTCGAAATGCTGCTCGAGGGCCTGATGCTGTTCGCAGCCCTGCACGCCCTTGCGATAGGTGCGATAGACCGAGCGCCAGTAGGGCTGGATGATGATGCCGGAGTCGCGCAGATTGGTCTCGATCTTGGCCATGATCTCCTTGCGCGCCGCCGCGTCGGGCGTTGCCAGCGCCTTGTCGAGCAGTTCGTCGAACTCCTTGTTCGCGTAGGCGCTTTCATTCCAGGCCGCGCCGGACTTGTAGGCTAAAGCCAGCACCTGGACGCCGAGCGGCCGGCCGAGCCATTCGGTGCAGGAATAGGGGAACTTGCTCCAGTCGTTCCAGAAAGTCGCGGCCGGCAATACCGTGCGCTTGACCTTGAGGCCCGCCTCGCGGATTTGCGCCGCGATCGCATCGGCGGTGCTCTTTTGCCATTCGATGTCGACCGAGATCAGCTCATATTCGTGGTCGGCCTTGCCGGCTTCGGAAATCAGCTTCTTGGCCTGATCGACATCGCGCACCGCAGGGCCGATATCGGCGAATTCCGGATGCATCGGGCCGACATGGTGGTTGTCGGCGGGTTTTCCGCGACCGTCGAGGCCGAGCTTCAGCACGGCCGCATTATCGACGGCGAACTGGGCGGCGCGGCGCACCTTGACGTCGTCATAGGGCGCGTTGGAGACATTGAAGCGCGCGACGATGGTCGAGCCGGTGGCGATCTCGGAGTTCTGCAGGCCCATCTGGTCGGTCTGCGACACGGCGTCCGAAGCGGTCTCGTGATCGGTGTCGATCTCGCCGGATTCGAAGGCCGACAGCATGGCGTTAGGGTCCGAGCCGTAGTCGACCCATTTGATGCCGTCGAGATAGAATTCGCCCTTCCACCATGGCTTGTCCTTGCGCTTCACCTCCGCGCCCGTCTCGGCGTCCCAGCTCACCAGCTCGCATGGGCCGGTGGTGATGGCCAAAGCCTTCTTCGGGTCGGCATCGCCCTCATAGGAGCGGTGCATGATCAGCGCCGGATAATCGGCCATGCCGGCGATCAGCGAGATGTCGGGCTTTGGCAGGTTGATCTTGACGGTATGGTCGTCGATCTTCTGGATGCCGCCGTCGACCGGCTTCTTGGTGTCGGCGTTGACCAGCGCGCCCATGCGCGCGGCAACCGAATTGCCGGCGACCGAGGCGTCGCACCAGCGGTTGAGGTTGTGGATCACATCGTCGGCGTTGAAAGTGTCGCCGTTCGACCAGGTGATGCCCTTGCGCACGTGAAGCGTGATCGTCTTGGCGTCATCGCTGGTTTCCCAGCTTTCCAGCAGCCAGGGCTCGAAAGAAAAGTCGGTGTTCCAGCGCACCAGATATTCGTTGCACTGACGCGCGACATTCGACATCTCGACGCCGTCGAAGGTGCGCGGGTCTTTAAAGCCTTTGACGTTCATCGCCACGCGCAGCACGCCGCCCTTTTTCGGCTCGGCGGCGCGGGCAGGCGAGGGAGCGATCCCGCCCAGCGCCATCGCGCCGGCGGCGCTGACGCCAAAGCCGGCCATCAGCGCCAGATATTCGCGCCGGCTGATCGCGCCCTTCCTGAAATCGTCGGCGATCGGCCTGGCGCGCGGGTGCAGTTTTCTGTCGGTCAGCATGAACTTCATCGTCGTTCCCTCTGTTGTTGGGCGCCCCGGGGACGCCATGCGCGGGGGCGGATGCGACCGCCGGAGCGCCATTGCCTGCGAAGGATGATAGGTCCGCTTTCCGCAGGGAAATGTTTGGTTTTCCGCAGTTCTTATGCGCTGTTCCGCAGGAGGACAGCTGATCTCCCCCCTTGTGGGGGAGATGTCCGGTAGGACAGAGGGGGGCGCTGTCCCGCCATACGTCTCAGCGGATTGGAGATGTCTTCTCAGACAGATGTCGGACGTTAGGAAACCGAAGGGTCCTGATCCTTCGCGCCCCCCTCTGGCCTGCCGGCCATCTCCCCCACGAGTGGGGAGATTAGCGCTCCGCCACCGGCACCCAGCCTTGCAATGTCGCTGATAATCCTTCGAAACGCCGCCGCCGCGCGCGGCACCGTCGGGCGCGCCCGCAGAAAGCTGTGCACCAGCCGCGGCTCCTCGCGCCACATCGCCTGCCCACCGGCGGCGAGGATGCGGTCGCGATAGGTCTCGCCCTCCGACGACAGCGGATCGCATTCGGCGGTGACGATCACTGTCGCCGGCAGACCGGAGAAATCACGAGCCATGAGTGGAGAAAGGGTCGGGTCCTCAGGCGATTGCCCAGGCGCCGAGCGGACGCGGCGGTAGAACTCGATGTCGGCGAGCGTCAGCAGCGGCGCCTCGGCGTGCTCGACATAGGAACGCCCGCTCTCGCCGCCGCCCAGGCCGGGATAGATCAACATCTGGCCGATGGCATGCCGCGCATGATGTCGCGTCGCTTGCGCCACCGCGGCGGCGAGGTTGCCGCCGGCGCTCTCGCCACAAAGCAAGATCGGCAGCGTGCTGGTCGCGGCGACCCATTCGAACACGGCAAGAGCATCGTCGAAGGAGGCTGGATGCAGATGCTCCGGCGCCAGCCGATAGCCGGCCGAGACTACCTCGAAACCGGTGCCGGCGCAGATTTCGGCACAGATGTCGTCATGGCTGTCGAGATCGCCGAGCACGAAGCCGCCGCCATGATAATAGACGACGATCGCCGCTGCCGCCTTGCCCGCCATGCGGTAGCGCCGGACCGGGATGGCATGCGCCGCCGTGGCGACAAGGCCGTCGCTGGTCGTCACGCCTTCGGGATGTCCTTGATGGAAAGCCACGCACATTCTGTCGTACACGGCGCGCTGCTCGGCGATCGGCGCGGCCACGATCTCCGGCGGGTACCAGCTGTCCACCTTGTCGATATAGTCCCACAGCTCCGGGTCGAGCCGATCGGCATAGTTGCCGCGCCTCGCCGAGTTGCTTGGGTTGCTGGCCACTGCCGTCAGAGCTCGGCGTAGAGCCGCGCCGCGTTCTCGAAGGTGAAGCGCAGCGGCACCGAGCCCTCGACCTGCCAGACATTGACCGTGTCGCCGGCCATCAGCCGGCAGGCGTCGAGCGTGTTGGCGACGGCGCCGCCATAGAGCCGGTTGGCGAGGTTGAGGACGCCGGTCTGATGCATGGCCGCACTTGCGCTGCCGCAGGCGTCCTTGACCAGCAGCACGCGAAAGCCTCGCGCCACCGCGTCCTTCACCGTGGCGTCGATGCAGGCCTCGGTCCAGACGCCGGCAATCACCAGCCATTCGATGCCGGCTGCCTTGAGCTTGTCGCCGAAATCGTTCTTGCCGAAGGCGCTGGCTTCCTGCTTGATCAGAGTGGCTTCGCCGTTTTGCGGTGCCACCTCATGGCAGATCGCCGTCAGCGGATCGTCCTTGTCCGAGAAGGCCGACTTGCCGCTTTCGTCCACCGGGTGGAAAGGCCGCGCCTCAGCAAGATCCACGATATAGGCCCAGTGGTGGAGCGGCACGAAATTGCGCCGCGCCGCCTCCTGCAGGCGCTGCACATTGGCGAGGATGTCGGCAAACCCCTCGACCAGATAGCGTCTGTCCTTGCGATGCTCCTCCTGGAGATCGATGAACACCGCGGCCACCGTGCCGCGTCGAATGGAAATGGGCGTTTTCATGCGTATGCTCAAACTTCGTCATTCCAGGGCGAAGCAGCCGCGTAGCGGCGTCGCGAAGACCCTGGAATCCATGCCGTTACCTTGATCGTCAATTGCTGCCTAACAGAATTCCGCACCGCGGCGAAGCGGAGACGGAACGGCATGGCTTCCAGGGTCTGCGCCGCGTCGCTTCGCTCCTTGCTTCGCCCTAGAATGGCGACGGCACAGGTGTTGCGGCCAATCGCCAAGGTTTGCGATGCCGGACCGGCGCTCATCGTGCTTGCCTGCATCAAACCTGCGGCTCCAGAAACTCATCCTCATAAGGAAAGCGCGAGAGCAGTTCGGTGCCGGTCTCGGTGATCAGGATCTCGTCCTCGAGCTTGACGCCTTCGCGGCCGCCTTTCTCGCCGATATAGCTTTCCACGCTCACCACCATGCCAGGCACGATGATGCCGTCGCGGCCATAGGTCTCGTAGTCCATCGAGTGCGCGATGAAAGGCGTTTCGCCATGCATGCCGACGCCGTGCATGACCGAGGTGTAGCGCTGGTCGACGAAGCGATCGGGGATTTTCCAGGCCTTCTCGGCAATCTCGCGGAACGCCATGCCGGGCTCCACGATTGAGATATTGTGCTGCACCTGGTCGTGCGCCATGCGGTAGAGCGATTTCTGATAGGGCGTCGGCTTGCCCGGGCCGCAGCGGAAGGTGCGCGAGAAGTCGGAATAATAGCCGTAGCAGCCGATCGTGTCGGTATCGAGCGCCAGCAACTCGCCCGGTCTGATTTTGCGGCCGCTTGCCTCGTTGAACCATGGATTGGTGCGCTGTCCCGAGGTGAGCAACCGGGTCTCGATGAACTCGCCGCCTTGCCGGATCACCTCGCCGTACATGATGGCGAACAGGTCGTTTTCGGAGACGCCGGGCTTGATCGCTTCGCGCACAGCCGCCACCGCGGCTTCGGCGCCCGCCATCGACACCTGCAGGCATTTGACTTCCTCCGGCGTCTTCACCGCGCGCACGGCGAGAATCTCGCCCTGGCAATCGCGCACCTCGCAGCCGCGCCTTTCCAGGGCCAGCGCCTGGAGATGGCTGCAGCGGTCGAGACCGAGCTTCATCGATCCGCCGCCATGCTTCTTCAGAAGCTCGGTGATCTCGTCGGCGAACGGCCCGGCAGTCTCGTCATCGCGGCCGGAGACGGAGGACCAGACGAGCTTGGAAGGCCGCGCCTCGTCGATGGTGTCGAGCACCATGGAGACGTGGTAGCTCTGCGGATATTCGAACAGCACGATCGGCCCTTCGGTCGGGATGAAGAAGTACCGCGTCGAGTTGCGCAGGAAATAGCCGAACATGTTGCGCGAGCCGGTGGCGTAGCGCTGGTTGTAGGGATCGAACAGCACCACGCCGCCATAGCCCGCCTCGCGCATCCAGGCGCGCAGCTTGGCGAGCCGCCCCTTGCGCAGCGCGTCGGCATCGATGAAGGACGGCTCGGTGTCGGACAGCCACATGCCGCCGGCCGGATCGGCCGCCGCCGGATGGCGCATGCGGTCCTTGAAGTCCACATCCTCGGTGCTGTCGGGGTCGAAAACGACGATACTCATGCGGGGTCTCCTGATGCGGAGAACATGAGCTATGCGTCACGCAAAATGTGTGCGGATTCCCGCAGATGTCGTGCCGAATGCCGCACCAACGACGAAGGAAACGGAGAGCCGCACCATTCCAACTAATGCCGCCGCATCGCCTTCGGCGCGTGCCCATGTTCCTCGCGAAACGCCCGCGCAAAGCTCGACATCGAAGCGAAGCCGCACGCTAGCGCCACATCGCGCACCATCAGCGTCGAATGCGCCAACAGGTCAGCCGCGCGCTTCAGCCGCAGCCGCCGGTAATATCCGTTGGGCGAGACATCCAGTTCGGCGCGGAAATTGCGCTCGAGTTTGTCGGACGACACGCCGAGCCTTGCCGCCAGCTCCGCCATGCCGAGCCGCTCTTCCACAGCGTCCTCCATGATGGCGATGGCCGACAGCACCAGCTCGTTCTGGACGCCGGTGCGCAGCCTGAGCGGCATCAGCTTGCGGTCGACGCTGGAGCGCAATGGAGAATGCACGAACCATTCGGCGACGCCCGCCGCAATCTCGGCGCCACAGTCGCGCGTGATGATCTCCAGCATCATGTCGAGGCTGCCGACGCCGCCGGCCGAGGTGAAGCGCTTGCGGTCGATGACGAAGAGATCGCGCCGAAGCTCGATATCCGGAAAAGCCTCGCTGAAGGCGGCCTGGCTGGTCCAGTGCAAGGTGCAGGCATGGCCGTGGAGCAGGCCGGCGCGGGCGAGGAAGAAGGCGGCGTCGGCAACAGCGCCAATATGCGCGCCGCCGCGCAGGCTTTTGCGGATCCAGCTCATCGCCTCGTCGGCCACGACATGGTCGGCATCGCCGCCCGAGCAGACGACGATGCGGTCGACCTTCGGCGCGTCGGAGGCGCAGAAGCCCGGCTGGATGACGACGCCGTTGGAGGCCTCGACCGTGCCCCAGTCTGCGCCGACGATCACCCAGCGGTAGCATTCGCGCCTGGCAAGCACGTTGGCCGCGCGCAGCGGCTCGATGACGGAAGAAAACGCCATCATTGGAAAGCCGGGAAAGACCAGCACCGCGAAGGTCAAAGGCGCTCCGCCCGCCGCCTGTTTTGGCTGGTTGCGTGAACTCATGGCTGGCGGCCGTAGCGCGGCAGCACGATATGGGCTGTGATCGGCGCGAGTTCCATGCCGCTCGCCAGCTCCGGGTTCAGCCAGATCATCTCCTCGATCTCTGCCGCCGGGACTGGCTCGCCGGTGATGGAGAGTTCGAACAGCTCGGCCTCGACGCGGGCGTCAGGCTCATTGGCGGCGGGCGCCGAGAAGGAACCGAGATGGAAGGCCTCGGCCGGATCGACGGCAACGCCCAGCTCCTCGCGCAATTCGCGCGCAAGGGCGGCGGCCGGCAACTCGCCCGGCTCGATCTTGCCGCCGGCCTGCATGAAGGCGCTGGTACCGCGCTTGCGCACCAGAAGCAGCCTG
Source organism: Mesorhizobium sp. B3-1-6 (assembly GCF_006439555.1). Taxonomy (NCBI): domain Bacteria; kingdom Pseudomonadati; phylum Pseudomonadota; class Alphaproteobacteria; order Hyphomicrobiales; family Phyllobacteriaceae; genus Mesorhizobium; species Mesorhizobium sp. B3-1-6. The sequence goes on from NZ_VFTM01000002.1 coordinate 251,996, forward strand.
CCGCCGTCGTCGCGGATGACAGCGGCGGCGATGCGGATCGTCCTGGCCCTCGCTGATCTGGAATGACTGGAGGTCACGATAGGCTGTTTCCCGACGGCGGTTTTGGTGGCACAGAGAGGTGAACTGTAGCCGGCCGCGCGGCCGGCTTGCAACGGAGAGATCAAACGATGTTCGCGGCAACGGCAATCGACACAAGCAACAAGCCGGCCTTCTACAAGGAGTTGGCCACGCAATTGAAAGCGCTGCTGGAAGGCGAGGGCGATTCCGTCGCCAATGCCGCCAACACGGCGGCGCTGATCTACCAGATTGTGCCCGATCTCAACTGGGCCGGCTTCTATTTCCTCGCCTCCGAGGACGAGCTGGTGCTCGGGCCCTTCCAGGGCAAGCCCGCCTGCGTTCGCATCGCTGTCGGCAAGGGCGTCTGCGGCAAGGCCATCGAGCTCGACATGTCGATGCTGGTCAAGGACGTCAACGAATTTCCCGGCCACATCGCCTGCGATGCCGATTCGCGTTCCGAGCTGGTGGTGCTTTTGCGCGATGCCGAAGGCGCGTTCGGCGTGCTCGACCTCGACAGCCCGCTGCCCGGGCGCTTCGACAAGGATGACCAGGCCGGCATCGAGAAACTCGCCGCGATCTATGTCGCGGCGTGCTCGTTCGAGGACGATGACGGCGACTGAGAGGTGAGGCCGGCCCCGGCCTGCCTCAGGCGAACCTCACCAGCACCAGGCTGAAGCCCGCGATGAAAATGAAGGCGGAGAAGGCCAGCATCAGCGGCCGAAGACCGCGCGAGCGCAGCTCGGAAATGTCGGCCTGAAGGCCCATGGCGGCAAGCCCCATGGTCAACATCACCTGCGCGGCCAAAGCAATTGCTGAGTGGAGCTGAGCCGGGATCGCGACCAGGCTGTTCAGCGCCACGACCGCGACGAAGGCAGCCACGAACCAGGGCATCGGCGGCTTGGCTCCGGATGCGTCGGTGCTGCCACGGCGCGCCATCAGGCCGAGCGCGATCACCATCGGCGCCAGCATGGCGACCCGCGTCAGCTTGGCGACGGTCGCGGTCTCGCCGGAGAGCGTGCCGTTCTGGAAGCCGGCGCCGATCACCTGCGCCACCTCGTGGATCGAGGCTCCCGCCCACAGACCGAAGGCGTGCTGATCGAGCCCAAGAACCGGCGCCAGCAGCGGAAAGCCGAGCATGGCGACGGTGCCGAACAGCGTGATCGCGGCAACGGCGTAGGTGACGTCCTCGTCGCGCGCATCGGTGACGATGTTGGTGGCGACGATCGCCGAGGCGCCGCAGATCGAGGTGCCGGCGGCGATGAGTTGCGCGAGCTTCCGGTCGACGCCGATCAGCCGGCCGAGCGTGATGGTGAAGAGGAAGGTGGCGCCGAGCGTGGCGGCGACGATGCCGACGCCGCCAAGGCCGATGCCCGCTACCTGGCCGAGCGTGAGCTGGAAACCCAGCAGCACGATGGCGAAGCGCAGCAGGCGCTTTTGCGAAAAGGCGATGCCGGCCTTGGCATGGGCGGGAAGGCCGAGCACGTTGGAATAGACCATGCCGGCGACGACCGCCAGGATCATCGGGCTGAATAAGGTGAGGCCGGAGAAACCGCGCGCAGAGTAGGCGACACTGGTGATCATCGCCACCAGCACCAGTCCCGGCACGACGCCGGTTGAGATCGAGGTTGGGGCAGGGCGCTTGCGCTCGGCGTTGGCCGAGTTCAGGCGATTTGGAAGATCGTTCGCGGTGGCGGGCAGGAAGGACAATTCAATTCTCCAGGCGCTTCGCAGCCGGAATGCCATTCCAGAACCAATCTTTCCAACGAATTATTCGGGTTATAATGATCGATTTTTACGAACGATGCGGGAGAGGTTCGCCGGATCGGGCGAGATGCCTGCCGTGTCGACGCTGCCGGCTTGACAGCGTCTCGGCTCCCGGTCCAATTTCCGACCATGACCGCCTTTTTCGCAAATCCGCAGCGACGCCGCCGTTCGAAGGAGCGGCAAGCTGATTGCGTGAAGACAAAGGCCGGCTAGCAAGTCACCCGGTTCGTCCGTCCCAGCCCCGCCCATCGCAACGATCGGCGGGTTTTTTGCATTTTGGAGTGTCTGAATGAGCGTCGTTTCTTCCCTGGAGTTTCGGCCAGCCGAGCCGGCGGACGCCGCGGCAATCAAGGCCGTCGTGCGCGAAGCCTATGCCAAATGGGTGCCGGCGATCGGCCGCGAGCCCTTGCCGATGCGCGCCGATTACGACAAGGCCGTCCGCGAGCATCGGTTCGAGCTCGCCATCGAGAACGGCTGCATCATCGGCCTGATCGAAACCATTGCGCGTGACGATCATATTTGGATCGAGAATGTCGCCGTGGCTCCCGAGGCGCAGGGCAGGGGCATCGGGCGCAAGCTGCTCGACAGCGCCGAGCGCAAAGCCGTTGAAGCAGGCCTTCGCGAGCTTCGCCTGCTGACCAACAGTGCCTTCATGACAAATGTGTCGCTGTACAAAAGGCTCGGCTATGCCATCGATCGTGAGGAGCCGTTCATGAACGGCACGACGGTCTATATGAGCAAGAGCCTTTCATGACCACGGCAACCAGAGACGGAATTCGACGAATGCCTGCCCGGATCAGATTGAAGCAACTTCCCGGTCTTTATGCGATTGCACGGCTTGAAGCTGGAGAAACTATTCCTGACTGGGCAGACGGACCAGGCTTCGTCAGCATCAGCAGGACGGACGACGAACTGTCGATCGCCTGTTTGCAGGAGCGTGTCCCGGCTGCCGTCAGGCAGGACAACGACTGGGTCGCCTTCAAATTCGAAGGCCCATTTGCCTTCGGCGAAACCGGCATCGTGCTGTCTGTAATCAGACCGCTGTCGGAAAATGCTCTGGGCATCTTCGTCGTCTCTACCTTCGACGGCGACCACCTGTTGGTGAAGGCCTCGGACGAGGCCGCGGCGATCCGGTTGCTGGGCGAAGCAGGACACACACTGTTCTAACTCTGTGGCGGCGGCATTCGCTCTGGCGCAACGCCTGACGCGCTGGCTCAAACACTTCAAGCTTGCGTTTGACAGAGCACATGCCGCATCGTTATTTCTGGCGATATACGACGACCACCTCACCACAATCGACCAAAAGCGGCCCGCAGGGAGCGAAACCATGTCACACGATCTGCAATTCTATATCGACGGCGCCTGGGTCGATCCCGTGGTGCCGAACACTCTCGACGTCATCGACCCCTCGAACGAAGACGCTTTCGCCCAGATTTCACTCGGCTCCAAGGCCGATGTCGACAAGGCGGTGGCCGCCGCCAAGCGCGCTTTCGCCACTTTCGGCTTCACCTCGGTCGAGGAACGGCTCGATATCCTCAACCGCGTCATCGAAGTCTACAAGAAGCGCAGCAAGGACCTTGCGCTCGCCGTTTCGCGCGAGATGGGCGCGCCGCGGCAGATGGCGCTGGACAGCCAGGTCGGGGTCGGCCAGGCACATCTGGAAAAGATGGCCGAGGTGCTAAAGAGCTTCCAGTTCCGTCATGTCAAAGGCTCCTCGCTCATCGTCAAGGAACCGATCGGCGTCGTCGGCCTGATCACGCCGTGGAACTGGCCGCTCAACCAGATCACCTGCAAGGTCGGCCCGGCGCTTGCCGCCGGCTGCACCATGGTGCTGAAGCCGTCGGAGATCGCGCCGCTCGACGCCATCATCTTTGCCGAGATCATCGACGAAGCCGGCGTGCCGAAGGGCGTCTTCAACCTCGTCAACGGCGACGGTCCGGGCGTCGGCCAGGCGCTGGCCAGCCATCCGGATGTCGACATGATGTCCTTCACCGGTTCGACCCGAGCCGGCATCCTGGTCGCCAAGGCGGCGGCCGACACGGTCAAGCGCGTGCATCAGGAACTCGGCGGCAAGTCGGCCAACATCCTGTTCCCCGATGTCGATCTGGAGCGGGCCGTCACCAAGGGCGTCGCCGGCTGCTTCGGCAACAGCGGCCAGTCCTGCAACGCGCCGACCCGCATGTTCGTGCCGCGCGACCGCCACGACGAGGCGGCCGGCTATGCGAAGAAGGCGGCGGAGAAATTCACCGTCGGTCCGGCCGACGCTCCCGCGTCCAAGCTCGGCCCGGTGGTCAGCCAGATCCAGTTCGACAAGATTCAAGCTTTGATCCAGAGCGGCATCGACGAGGGCGCCACGCTGGTGGCCGGCGGCCCCGGCCGCCCGGCCGAGCTCAACCGCGGCTACTACGTCCGCCCGACCGTCTTCGCCAATGTCACGCACGACATGCGCATCGCCAGCGAGGAAATCTTCGGGCCGGTTCTGTCGATCATGCCTTACGACACGGTGGAGCAGGCGGTCGAGCAGGCCAACGACACCGTCTTCGGCCTCGCCTCTTACATCCAAGCCAGGGACATCGAGAAGGCGCGCGACGTGGCTGCCCGCATGCGCTCCGGCAATGTCTACATCAACTACCCAACCTGGGATGCGGGCCTGCCTTTCGGCGGCTACAAGCAGTCCGGCAATGGCCGCGAATATGCCGAATACGGCCTGGAGGATTTTCTCGAGATCAAGGGCATCGCCGGTTACGAGGCGGCGGAGTAGGCATCACGGGTCGAACCAGGCCTCCGAAGAAGCTTATGAAGGGCGCGGCCTCGGCCGCGCCTTTTCATTCGGGCTGACCGCGCAGGTCAGACGTGGCCGTAGAAATCCCGGTGCACGGCGACGGAATAGGCATAGTCCAGCAAGGTCGACCAGCTGAACACGGGCATGTCGATTTCGCGCTGTATCGCCCGGCCAAAGGGCTGAAACCCGGTGCACTCCAGGACCATGGCTCCCATGTCCGAATGGGCGGCGGCGAAATCCTTCGCGACCTTGACGATGTCGCGCTCGGCCAGGTCATAATCCGCGGTAGGGATTTCGGGCCGGATGTCCTTTGTCCAGAGATTGTCGAATTGTGGGGTCTTGCCGTCATCCTTGGCGCCGTGGACGACATAGTTCGTTCCGAGCGTCACGCCGACCGAAGTCAGGTGCCGGTCACTGAGCCGGTCGCCCTCGGCGACGAGAATGCCGACGACCTTTTCGGGACCGATGATCATCTGGGCGAGGGGCACCTGCAGCAGGCTCGACGCGAAAACCGGCACATCGACGCTGGCCGCGATCTCCTTCTGGAACCAGGCGAAGTAGCCGCATTCGGCGGCGATCGCCCGGCATCCCATGCGTTCCAGCTTCCGCGCGGCCCCGACGATCGGCTCGAGCAGGGCTTTCTTGTCGTCGCCGCGGACGAGGTTCTGGATGTCCACGCCTTCGGCGATTTCATACTGGATCGGAAAGGGATAGGCGCTGGCGTTGCGCACGTCGCCGGGGAACCCGGGATACACCTCGTCGAGAATGATGATGCCCAGGCCCATTCCATAGCAGGAATGATTTTTGCGGGCATGAATTCGTTGAACCCCTGAATCGCGAGCCGTCATCCAAATCTCCGCACATCGTTGCGGCGAAGCTAGTTGCTTATGAATGCGCCAGGAAATAGCGTTTCGTTATGGTCATCCAAAGACGCTTATGAAGGTGCCCGTCATGCTTTCCCGACGCGGTGAGATATCCGTGCGCCGTGTGCGCAGCCTGCTGACAGTGCTGGAACTGAACTCGTTCACCCAGGCCGCGGAAGAGCTGGGCCTTACCCAGCCGGCCATCTCGCAGCACGTCACGCAGCTGGAAAAGCAATTGGGCTTCACGCTCCTGGTCCGCGACCGCGAAGGGCTTCGGCTCAGCCCCGCCGGCAGTTCGCTGCTGCCCGGGCTGCGGCGGCTTGTTGCGGGCAACGAGGCGATCGTCGATCAGCTCGCTTCGCTCAGCCTCGGCACCGAGCAGATCCTGCGGGTTGCAAGTGTGGCGTCCTTCGCCGCGATGTTCATTGGCCCCGCCTTTCATGCGCTGCGGCCCCGGTTCCCGAACCATGTGCTCGATATCGTGGAGATCGACAGCGAGGAAACGTTTCAGCTCGTGAGGTCGAACGAGATCGATTTCGGCATCAGCAGCGTGTTCGTTCCGTCGCCCGGTCTGCTGTTCGAGCTGCTCTGCCAGGACGGCGCCTGCGTGGTCCTGTCGACATCGCATCCTCTCGTCGCCAGATCCGAGCTTGCCGATGAAGAGGTGCTTGCCGAACCTTTCATCCGCTTTCCCTCGGGAACGACATCGGGCAATTGGCTGGCCATGATGTCGGAGCGGTCCGGCCTGCAGCCGAGAACCGTCGTCGAGGTGCGCCAGCTGATGACCGGCTGCCAGCTCGCGCGGCAGAACATCGGCCTGACCGTCGTCCCCGAGATCGCCGCCAGATCGTGCCCGCTGCCCGGCCTTGCCGTTGTTCCGTTGCGGGATGGCCTGCCTCCGAGAAAGCTGGGCGTGGTCACCAGCGAGTTTCACCAGCCGTCGCAATTCGAGAATGCCGTTCTCGCGGAGCTTCGCAGGATGACCCAGCCAGTCGAGGTTAAGCCGAGAGACGCCCTTCGGCGGCAGGCAGATGGTTGAAAACCGCCGACCTGATCACGAGTCCGTCCGCCGCGCGAAATGCTCATACGTCACACGCCAGGGATCGCCATCGGCGGCTCTTTCCTCCCCGATCCAATGAAAGCTGTCGGCCGTGATCTCGGTGAAGCGCCATCTCGCTTGCAGGCCCCGCCAGTCTTCCCCGATCTGGACGATGTCCTTGCCCTCGGCCCGTCCGATCTGGCGTGAATAATCCTGGTTGAGCGGATCGCTCCAGATGATGTGCCAGCCACCGATCCCGGGATCGAAGATGCGCAAGGTCGTGCCGTACATGGTGGACGGGGCAGGGCGCTTGGGCCTGATCCAGAGGTCCTGGATGGCGCGGCCTTCGAGCACCCAGCCGAAATGGCATTCGCCAGTCGATTTCTGGATGGCGCCGTCATCGAGGTGATGGATCGTATCCATGTCCCAGCTCCCGACCAGCCATCCATAGAGACTCATCTCCTTCCGCCGCTCGGTTGGAGAACCTTCGGACGTAAGGGCAGTGAAAAACGAGGATATTGGCATGATCTTTCTCAACCGAACGGCAGGGCAGCGGCCATGCGCTGACAACCCTCGCAGCGTTGCCGGTTCCGGGCTTGGGAAAAATTGCTGTAATGCGGCGATGGATCAAACTGCCGGCAAGGCGACTGGCGTCCACGCACCATGCTTTGAATGCGAGACGTCAGCGCGACGCTGGTGGGAAATATGCCCCCTCTATTCCCCGTCAATCCGGCACCATCTCGCGATCCGGGCAAGCTCATTTGCTGCTGCTCCGCATCCATGTGGAGGCGTCGCCCACCGGATAGCCGCGCAGGTCATGCCCAGATATCGATACCGACCGGGAGGTTGGCCTTGCTGACTGAGGGCGGCGAGCGGCCCGGCAGCACTTCGAACAGAAAGAGCCCCGCCGGCGAGATGCCTGCGGGGCTCTTTCAGCGGACGTGTCGATTACCGACGATCGCTTCCGCGGCCATCATGGTGGCTGCCATGCGCACCGTTCAGGCACTGGGTCCAGTAATCGTCGTGATTGCTGCAGGAGTTGATAGTCGCCTGCTGAGCATAAGCCGAGCCAACGAGCCCAGAAGCAGCAACAATTGCAAGAACTGCATTACGAAGGAACTTGGTCATTTCATTTTCCTTTGTTTTTAAATCCGGTCGAGCCGGTCGATGACGGTTTTGCCGCGCATTCGTTTCGGTCCGATGGCGCCTGGGCGCGTATTTGTTTCGAAAAGGAAACTGCGCGATGGCGGCAGATCGATTCGGCCGGGGGCCTTGAACTCATTTGCACGCAAATGTTTCAGGGCGAACTGTTCCGGTTACGGGCCTCCTGTTTCCGTGCAATGCGACGGAAACATTCATCGATCATTTAGCTCGCCATAACGAAGGCAGCAGGGATCGACCCCCTCCCTGCCACGGCGAACCAGGGATGAGATCTATGTCGATACTGAAGACGTTGAACCGCATGGGCGCGGCCTTGAAATATGCGCAGGATGCCCGCAACCCGACGCGGATGCGGAACGGGCTGCCGTCCGACAATCAGTCGGATGTTTGCTGGCAAGTAATGCCGACAACCAAACATTTGTCGTCGAACACTTGGGGCGCGATCTGAAATAGCGATCGCTCCCAAGCCGGATCATTGATGTGCAGATGGCACGATCACGTTGCAAGCTTCGGGTAACGGGCCGCAACCGCGCCTCTCGGCACCTCCCGAGCTCGTCGCGAGTGTGTTTGCGGCTTACCCACGTCCCGCCTCGATGATACCGACCATTGCCCGGGTAAATTCGACCATGCTGTTTGCCGTCATGGCTGCATTGTCGGGAGACTGCCCGATATGCTCGGCCGCTCCGCAGCATGACCGGCGGATGCTGTCGTAGTATGGATCTCTCTCATCGTCCGGCATCGTCGCCAAATTGAGGGCGCGACGATGGATCATGCGCAACAGCTGCGCCAATGCCGTTTCGACACTCATGCGTTTGCTCCGCATCGGTCGGGCGTCTCGGCATACTGGGTGCCGGATCGTCGATCGGGGGCCTCCCGATTCGAACAGGCTGCGCCTCAGCCGTTAACATATCGTTTATTGCTAATATAACTGCAGATCGGGCGGAGCTCAGCCCATGGCGAAGCGCACTGTGATGTTTGGTAATTCGCGGAAACTTGTGGCTGGGGAACCTGGATTCGAACCAGGACTAACGGAGTCAGAGTCCGTGGGTCTACCGTTAACCTATTCCCCAGCAGGCGCGATTGGTATCGCGCGAAGCGGGCGGCTTATGCGCCGCGAGCGCTGCCTTGTAGCCGCCATCGAAAAATAGTCAAGCCCGCAGCAGAGATCAACCGCAGGCTTTTTGAGCCTTTGTCCGATGCATGTCGTTCGCCCAAAACCGCTCCGCGCTTTTGGGCGACAGCATTGGCTCCGCCGCCAGACGCCGAAGGGCTTCAGTTCTCCTCGCGGCTATATTGCGAATGCTCGAAATAGAGCACCACGCCAAGGCCGATCAGCAGCGGGATGATGAGATAGAACAGGCGGAACACCAGAAGGGCGGCGAGCACGCCGACTGGGTCCATGTCCGAAAGGCCGGTGAGGAAGACGAACTCGAACACGCCGAGCGCGCCCGGCGCGTGCGACAACAGCCCGATCGAGAACGACACCATGAACACGCCGAGCACGACGAAATAGCCGGGATTGCCAACCTCGGGCAGGGCAAAATAGATGATCGCGGCGGCCCCAAGCAGTTCGACCGGCCCGATCAGCAATTGCCGCGCCACGATCGGCAGCGCCGGATAGTGCAACTGGAAGCTGCCTATCTTAAGCGGTCTGAGCCGCAACCAGCTGCCGAAGGCGTAGGCGCCGACAAGGATGAGCATGGCGAGCCCGGCGGCGAAGGCCGCGCCGTGATGCGGCGCGCCCGTGAAACGATCGATGATCTGGGGTTCGAGCAACAGCACGAGGCCGCCGAGGAAAACGCTGGACAGGATGAAGGTGAACCAGCAGATCGCCACCAGCACGCCGACCTCCTGGCCGGTCAGTCCTCTCGTGGCGTAGGCGCGGTAGCGGATGACCGCGCCGGAAAACACCGAGCCGCCGATATTGTGCGACACCGCGTAGGTGGTGAAGGAGCACAGCGTGACGAACAGCCACGATACCTTCTTGCCGATATGCAGCAACGCGATGTGGTCGTAGCCGGCGAGCGCGGCGTAGGCGACGATTGAGCTCAGCGCCGCGAGCAGCCAGCCGCGCGGCGGGATGGCGGAGATGCCGATCCAGACATCGTTGAGCGAAATGCCGCGCAGTTCGTGAATGAGCAGCCACAGCGAGAATGCGACGGCCGCGATGCCTATGACCGGCCAGAAATAGCGCCTCCAGTTCATGGCGTCGTCATCATGCGTTGCAGCTCATTGATAGATGTGCCCAAAACCCTTTCGAACCCTCATTTGAGACATGCCCGATTGAAGCCGGCTATTCAACCGGCAAGACATTGCCCCAACGTGACGCTGGCAAAATGCGACGTTAGCGAAATTCGGCCATGCGCTCTTGGTGATTGCGAACGGCGCTGCTACTCTGCCCTCAACTTGAAACAAATCGAGGTGCCTGCTGCGTCCGTTCCCGGTTCGCGCGGCGCCGGAAGGAACTGAAGTGGAAGACCACGATACCGGCGCGGGCGCGTCGGCAGTGGGCATGTCCGGGGCATCGCCGACGCAATCGGCGGGCCAACACACGGCGCGATTCAGCCGCCACGCGGGTGCGCACCAAAGACATGCCGACCCCAGACATGCCAACCAGAGGCAGGCTGGCGCAAGTCAGGCCGACCAGCACGGCGATCAGCCGAAAGGCAAGACGCGCAAGCGCCGCAAGCGCAGGCGCGGCCGCAAGGTGTTCGCGCGCGACGACAGCGGTACGCTGCCGCATGCCGCGCCTGCCAGCACGGCGGCAAACCAACCTCGGAACGCGCCGCCACAGGTTGAGCCAAGGCTGTCGATCCCACAGCGTCCGCCGCAGCAGGAATTGCCGGTTTTCGCCGCGCTCGACCTCGGCACCAACAATTGCCGGCTGCTGGTCGCGGTGCCCGGCCGTCACGGCCAATTCCGCGTCATCGACGCTTTCTCGCGCATCGTCAGGCTGGGCGAGGGGCTGACGGCCAGCGGCCGGCTAAGCCAGGCCGCGATGGACCGCGCCGTCGAGGCGCTGAAGATATGCGGCGAGAAACTGCGCAACCGCAAGATCAGGAAAGCCAGGCTGATCGCCACCGAAGCCTGCCGTTCGGCCGCCAACGGCGTCGAATTCCTGGACCGCGTCGAGCGCGAGGCCGGGCTGAAGCTCGAAATCATCGACCGCCAGACCGAGGCCCGCCTTGCCGTTTCCGGTTGCGGCTCGCTGGTCGAGCGCGACACGCAGGGCGTGGTGCTGTTCGACATTGGCGGCGGCTCGTCCGAAATCGCCCTGATCGACCTGACCGGGCGGCGCTCTCCGCGGCTCGCCAATCACATCGTGTCGTGGACTTCGCTGCCGGTCGGCGTGGTGTCGCTCGCCGAGCGCTTCGGCGGACGCACGGTGACGCGCGAGACCTTTGCCGCCATGGTCGACGACGTGGCCGCGCGGCTGAAGGTCTTCGACGGCCGCGATCGGCTCGCGCATGTGCTGGCCAGCCCGAACTTCCATCTGCTCGGCACCTCGGGCACGGTGACGACGCTGGCCGGCGTGCATCTCGATCTCGAGCGCTACGACCGCCGCCGTGTCGATGGCCTCTGGATGGATCGCGACAGCGTCGATCGTATGATCGAGCGGCTGATCGGCTGGGATTTCCAACAGCGCTGCGCCAATCCCTGCATCGGCGCCGACCGCGCCGACCTGGTGCTCGCCGGCTGCGCCATACTGGAAGCGATCCGCGGTGTCTGGCCGTCCGAGCGGCTGCGCGTCGCCGACCGCGGCCTGCGCGAGGGAATCCTGAGCGAACTGATGGCCGATGACGGCGTCTGGCGTGGCGATGGTGGGCGCCGGGCATGATCCCAAAAGGTGGCCGCGTTGTTTTGATCAGCAGTCGACCCCCGCTCCGTCGAGCTTCGCTCGACACCTCTCCCCCGATCGACGGGGAAGAGGAAAGGCGCGAGGTCGCCAGCCTTGGCTCCCTTCCTCTCCCTCCGGAGGGGGGAGAGGTGGCGCCGCGAAGCGGCGACGGAGTGGGGGAAGCCCTCCGTGAAACGCGAAGCCGTCGCAAAACCGGCACGATGAAGCGAGCGAGAAAAAGCGGACCAGAAATCCTGATGCCGAATCTCAAGACCGGGCCAGCGAAAAGTGGCGATCGGTTTTCTCACAGGATCATGCTCGGGCAAGAAATCAGGCAATGACCAAGAAACCCGAAAAGCCAGGATCTGCCGGCATTCGCGTCCTCAAGACCAGGATCAAGAAGAAGAGCGGCTTGAAGGAGTCTTCGCGCCGCTGGCTCGAGCGCCACATGAACGATCCTTATGTGCAGCGCTCCAAGGCCGATGGCTACCGCTCCCGCGCCGCCTACAAGCTGATCGAGATCGACGACAAGCATCGTCTGCTGAAGCCCGGCATGAAAGTGATCGACCTGGGCGCCGCGCCCGGCGGCTGGTGCCAGGTGGCGGCGGCGCGGACGAAGTCCACGGCGGACAATCCGCATGTCGTCGGCATCGACTATCTCGAAATGGACGCGGTCCCGGGCGCCGTCATTCTGCGGATGGATTTCCTCGATCCCGACGCACCGCAAAAACTTGCCGAGGCGCTGGGTGGCCAGCCGGATGTGGTGCTGTCCGATATGGCGGCACCCACGACCGGGCACCGCCGCACCGATCATCTGCGAACCATGCATCTGTGCGAAGTCGCGGCCGATTTCGCTCTGCACGTGCTCAAGCCCGGCGGGCATTTCCTCGCCAAGACATTTCAAGGCGGCGCCGAGAACGAGCTTTTGTCACTGCTGAAGCAAAATTTCCGCTCGGTCCATCACGTCAAGCCACCGGCCTCGCGGGACGAGTCGGTGGAGCTTTACCTGCTGGCGAAGGAGTTCAAAGGTCCTGGAACTTCGTCATTCTAGGGTCTGCGAAGCGTAGACCCTAGAATCCTGTGTGTTGGTTCTGGCATGGATTCCAGGGTCTGCGCGCGTCGCTTCGCTCCTTGCTCCGCCCTGGCATGACGAAGTCACGCAGGGCGGCGCCGTGAGCTACTTCCCCGCTGTCCCCACCGTTTCCAGCGTCTTTGGCGTGGTCAGGTGGCCGTGGCCCGAGACGGCGTTGCCGGCGTCCGGCGCCAGCCGCATGAAGGTGATCGATGCCGCCGCCGAAACGGCCGCCACGATGAAGAAGGCGATGTGGAAGTCGCTGAGCGTCAGCGGCCCGCCATGGATGGACGTCGATACTTCGAGGATGCCGCCCGCAAGCGCAACGCCGAGCGCGATCGACAATTGCTGGAAAACCGCCGTGATCGGCGTCGCCTTGCTGGTGTCGGCGGGCGCGATCTCGGCATAGGAGAGCGCATTGACGCCGGTGAAGAACATCGAGCGGATGAAGCCGCCGACCAGAAGTATCGCCAGCATCAGCGCATAAGGCGTCTGCGGCGTGAACAAGCCGTAGATCGCGATCGAGGCGGCCGCGACAAGCGAGCCCCAGATCAGCACCCGACGGAAGCCGGCGAGGCGGAAAAGGAGTGCCGTGACGAACTTCATGCCGATGGCGCCGATCGCCGAGACGAAAGTGATCATGCCCGACTGGAAGGGCGTGAGCCCGAAGCCGATCTGGAACATCAGCGGCAAAAGGAACGGCACCGCGCCGATGCCGATGCGAAACAGCGAGCCGCCGAGCACGGAGGATCGGAACACCTGGTTGCGGAACAGCTCCAGCGCCAAGAGCGGGTTCCTGGCGCGCCGGGCATGGAGGAGATAGAGCATCCCCGAGACCACGCCGACGGCGACAGTGATGAAGCCCGCCATCGGCGGCAGCGCCGGCAGGCTGACGACGGAAAGGCCGAACACGACGCCGGAAGCGGCAAGCCCCGAGAGCACGAAGCCGGGGAAATCGAGCGGCGGCGTCTGGGCAGGCTCCGTCTTGGGCAGATAACGCGTGGCGAGCCACATGCCGATCAGGCCGATCGGCACATTGATGAGAAAGATCCAGTGCCAGGTGAAATAGGTGGTGATGAAACCGCCGATCGGTGGGCCGACCAGCGGGCCGACCAGCGCCGGCACGGTCAGCCAGGACATTGCCGCGACGAGCTCGTTCTTCGGCGTGGCGCGCACCAGCACCAGCCGGCCGACCGGCGTCATCATCGCGCCGCCCATGCCTTGCAGGAAGCGCGACACAACGAAAGCCGGCAGCGAATTGGCGAAGGCGCAGGCGACCGAGCCGGCGATGAAGACGCCGATCGCGGCGCGAAACACGTTCTTGGCGCCGAACCGGTCCGCCATCCAGCCGCTGATCGGAATGAAGATCGCCAGCGACACCAGATAGGCGGTCAGCGCCAGCTTCAGCGCGATCGGGCTAGTGTGGATGTCGACGGCGATCGCCGGCAGCGACGTCGCGATCACGGTCGAATCCATGTTCTCCATGAAAAGTGCGACCGCCAGGATGAGCGGGATGATGCGGTTCAAGGGAAACGCCCTGATTTGTCTTCGCGATTCTAGCCCGGTTTGGGGGCGAACCGGTGCGACGGGGCGGTTATCACGCCTCGGCCCGGATGTCGCATTAAATTGCTGTCACTTTTGCGGGATCGCAACCACTGGTAGGGCAAATTTTTCGGCGGAATGTCGTTCTACCGGGCGTATTGTCATACTACCGATCTGCATGGAGTGCTGGCATGGACGACATCGTCTCCATAGCTGACGTCGAACGCAAACTCTCCTTCATCCTGCGTGGAGCCAGTGAAGGACAGAGCTATGTCGTGGTCAGCAATGGGCGGCCTGTGGCGCGGATCGTTCCCGCCGACACGCAGGAACTATTGCCCTACTCGCGCGCAGCGTTGTTGTCGCGGCTCGAGCAACAGCCGGTCGTCGCTGTCGAAAACTGGACACGCGACGATACTTACGAACGCTAGCGATGAACGCTTTGGCTCGAAACGGGTGCTGTCACCTCGCAACGATCGGCTTTTCAACCGCCACAGGACGTGTTACCAGCCAGCGCCAATCCTGAAAGGGAAGATGAGAGTCGGCGCTGGCCAATCGGCCCAGCGCCTTTTCCGCATTCAAAAGGACTGGCCATGGCAAAAATCATCGAAACGTCCACCGGCGCGCTGGCGCTGACCTTCGACGACGTGCTCTTGCAGCCCGGCCATTCCGAAGTCATGCCGGGCGAGACCGACATCCGCACCCGCATTGCCGGCGACATCGATCTCAACGTGCCGATCCTGTCGGCGGCGATGGACACCGTCACCGAGGCGCGGCTGGCGATCGCCATGGCGCAGGCCGGTGGCATCGGCGTCATCCACCGCAATTTCTCGCCGGCCGAGCAGGCCGAGCAGGTCAGGCAGGTGAAGAAATTCGAGTCCGGCATGGTGGTGAACCCGGTCACCATCGGCCCGGACGCCACGCTGGCCGACGCGCTGGCGCTGATGCGCACCTATTCGATTTCGGGCATTCCAGTGGTCGAGAATGGCGGCAGCGGCGGCCACACGGTCGGCCGGCTCGTCGGCATCCTCACCAACCGCGACGTGCGCTTCGCTTCCGATCCGGCGCAGAAGGTCTACGAGCTGATGACGCGTGAGAACCTGATCACGGTCAAGGAGAATGTCGACCAGGACGAAGCCAAGCGTCTCCTCCACAAACACCGCATCGAGAAGCTGGTGGTGGTCGACAGGAATGGCAATTGCGTGGGCCTGATCACCGTCAAGGACATCGAGAAGTCGCAACTCAACCCGCATGCCACCAAGGATGCCCAAGGGCGCCTGCGCGCGGCGGCCGCCACAAGTGTCGGCGACGACGGTTTCGAGCGCGCCGAGCGCCTGATCGACGCCGGCGTCGACCTTCTGGTCATCGACACCGCGCACGGCCATTCGCAGCGCGTGCTGGACGCGGTGGCGCGGGCGAAGAAGCTCTCCAATTCCGTGCGCATCCTGGCTGGCAATGTCGCCACCGCCGACGGCACGCAGGCGCTGATCGACGCCGGCGCCGACGCCGTCAAGGTCGGCATCGGCCCGGGCTCGATCTGCACAACCAGAATCGTGGCCGGCGTCGGCGTGCCGCAGCTTTCGGCGATCATGTCGGCGGTGGAGACCGCGCATAAGTCTGGCGTGAGCGTCATTGCCGACGGCGGCATCAAATATTCGGGCGATCTGGCCAAGGCGCTTGCCGCGGGCGCAAGCGCAGCAATGATCGGCTCGCTGCTTGCCGGCACCGACGAGAGCCCGGGCGAGGTCTATCTGCACCAGGGCCGCTCCTTCAAGGCTTACCGCGGCATGGGCTCGGTCGGCGCCATGGCGCGCGGCTCGGCCGATCGCTACTTCCAGGCCGAGGTCCGCGATACGCTGAAACTGGTTCCGGAAGGCATTGAAGGGCAGGTTCCCTACAAAGGACCTGTGGCTGGCGTGCTGCACCAGCTTGCAGGCGGCCTGAAAGCCGCTATGGGTTATGTGGGTGGACGTGACCTTGCAGATTTCCGCGAGCGCGCCACTTTTGTGCGCATATCCAATGCCGGACTTCGTGAAAGCCACGCCCATGACGTCACGATCACCCGCGAAAGCCCCAATTACCCGGGCGGACTTTGATCGAGAGGCCGATCGGCCCGACCGCCAGGGGCTGTGGCGTGGCTTGAGCGTGGCGGTGCTGCGGCTGTCGCGGCACGCGGCGGCGCTGTCCATTGCCTCGATCGCGCTTTTCCTCGTCATGACGGCGCTGGAGTTTCTTTATTTCCAGCGCTTGAGCGGCGGCTTGGCCGCGCTCGACATGCGCGTCGCCGGCTTCACGCCCGACGAAGGCATGGCGTGGCTCACAGCACTCGGCCGTCGCGGCGGCGAGATCATCATCGTCTGGCACTATTTGACCTTCGACCTTTTATTCCCGGCGCTGCTGTCGCTGACACTGGTCAGCCTCATCCTTGCCTTCGGGCGGCGGCTCAGCACCTTCCGCGCCATGCCGGCGCAGATGCAGGCCCTGTTCGCGCTCGTGCTGGT
Organism: Mesorhizobium sp. B3-1-6; assembly: GCF_006439555.1. NCBI lineage: Bacteria > Pseudomonadati > Pseudomonadota > Alphaproteobacteria > Hyphomicrobiales > Phyllobacteriaceae > Mesorhizobium > Mesorhizobium sp. B3-1-6. The sequence goes on from NZ_VFTM01000002.1 coordinate 268,612, forward strand.
GTTGCCCTATACGGTCGCCGACTATGCTCAGAATTTTGCCCTGGCGCGGCTGCTCTCCGATTTCCAGCTGGCCAATCCCGATTCGCTGGCCTTCGCCTCTTTGCTGACCGTCACCAAATTCGCGCTGCTGGCCATTCCATTCTTTGTCGTCGCATTCTTCGCGCTGGCCGGGCAGCGGCGGCGCTGACGGGAGGGAGGCGGACAAATGCACCAGACCGCCATCTTCTGGCCGATGCTGGCGCATGTGCTCCTGGTCTACATCGTCTATCTGGTGATGCTGAAGCGGCGCTATCTCGCCGTGAAGTCCGGCGAAGCGAAGGTCGGCCAGTACAAGGTCCGCTCCACCGAGCCGGCCTCGAGCGTCACCGTCGCCAACAATCTGATCAACCAGTTCGAGCTGCCGGTTCTCTTCCACGTGCTCTGCCTGGCGCTGTTCGCCACCAATGGCGTGAACTACCTGACGCTGGCGTTGATGTGGCTGTTCATAGTCACGCGCTATGTGCACGCCTGGGTGCATCTCGACAGAAACTATGTGCTGCACCGCAGCCGCGCCTTCTTCCTTGGCGCGGGTATACTTCTAATCGCCTGGTTCTGGTTCGCGCTGCACCTGCTCGCGGTGGTGTGACGCTAGAGCGTTTCACCGTTTCACGGAAACGGTCTATCTCTTTGTTTTTACGAACTTTTCCTGGAATTGCTCTAAAGGTCGAACACCGCGATCCGGCGCTTGTCGAACTTGATGCCGATCTCGCCGCGCACCAGCCTCAGCGCCTGCTCGCCGAAAACGGCGCGCCGCCAGCCCTGCAGCGCCGCCACGTCGGCTTCGTCGCCCTCGGCGGCTATGCGGTCGATATCGTCGCTGGAGGCAAGCACCTTGGTGGCGACGCCTTCCTTCTCCGCGACGATCCTGAGCAACACCTTGAGCAGCTCCGACGCCGCGCTCGATCCTTCCTGCGGCTGGACGCTTTTCGGCAGTTTCGGCATCGCATCCTTGGGCAGGGAAAGGGCGGTATTGACCGCGCCAAGCAGCGCGGTTGCCGTCGCGGAGCGCTCCCAGCCTTTCGGCGTGGTGCGCAGCTTGCCGAGCGCCGCCGCGTCGCGCGGCGCCTGCTGCGCGATCTCGTAGATCGCATCATCCTTGAGCACGCGGCCGCGCGGCACGTCGCGCTCGCGCGCCTCCCGCTCGCGCCAGGCGGCCACCGCCTGCACGATCGCCAGCTCCTGCGGCTTGCGCAGCCGCATCTTCAGCCGCTTCCAGGCATCCTCGGGATGCGGATCGTAGGTCTCGCGCGAGGTGAGGACATCCATCTCCTCGTTCAGCCAATGGGCGCGGTCCTCGCGCCTCAGCTCGGCGCTGAGATGCTGGTAGACCTTGATCAGATGGGTGACGTCGGCGAGCGCGTATTCGAGCTGCTTGTCGGAGAGCGGCCGGTGCCGCCAATCGGTGAAGCGCGAGGATTTGTCGAGCCGGGCTCCGGTGACCTTCTGGACAAGCTGGTCATAGGAAACGCTGTCGCCGAAGCCGCAGACCATCGCCGCCACCTGCGTGTCGAACACTGGATGCGGCACCAGATCGCCGAGATGGACGATGATTTCGATGTCCTGCCGCGCCGCGTGGAAGACCTTCAGCACCGCTTCGTTGGCCATGAGCCGGAAAAACGGTTTCAGGTCGATGCCGGGCGACAACGGATCGATAAGCGCCTCAATCCCAGGCGCGGCGATCTGGATCAGGCAGAGGATCGGCCAGAAGGTCGTCTCGCGGATGAATTCGGTATCGACGGTAATGAATTCCGACTTTTCGAACGCCGCGACAACGCTCTCGAGTTCTTCTTGTGTGGTGATGACCTGCATCAAATCGCTTTTGGCACAATATTAAGCCTCTTTCAATTTCAGCCGCGCGCCCTTTCGTCAAGCCGCCGCAGCGTAAGCGGTGGCCCGATCGCCGGATTCTCCCATGCGAAATCGCGCCGCGTGCCGACGCGCCAACCTGCGATGTCCCTCAAGCCGTCGCGGTCCGCTCCACGGCTGCTTTCAGAATCGGCAGCGTGCCGCCCCAGTAGAGGCTGGCATGCGGGCGACATCTAGCCCTGCATCATGTCGGTTCGGTCACGCTGCGCCAGACGTCGGACAACGGTGCCGCAATCGTGATCGACTTGACGATGGGCGAGCGGTTCATGCCTCGTAGGCCCGCGCCGGTACTCTCTCTCCCGTCGTGTCGGATCCTGTTCCGTCCGTTACGGCGTTCGGCGACGGTCGCCGGCCGAGCGCGCCCGCTGCCGCCAGGCTGAGCACGATGAACGGTATGCCGATGCCATAGGCCGAGCGGATGCCCCAGTGATCCGAGACGAAGCCGAGCAGCGGCGGGCCGAGCAGGAAGGCGACGAAGGAGATCTGCGACAATGCGGCAACATTGATCGCGGCGGAGCGGTCCGTCATCTGCGCGGCCGCCGAAATCGCCAACGGAAAGATCGCGCTGCAGCCGATGCCCATGAGCGCGAAGCCCAGCATCGAGACGAAGGGCAGGGGCGAGAAGAAGACGATGAACACGCCGGCAGCCATCGTTGCCAACAACACGCGCGCCACGCCGCTCGGCGAGTGGCGGTCGACGATGCTGTCGGCGAAGAAGCGTGTCGTCGCCTGCGAGAAGGCGAACAGCGCCACGGTGATCCCGGCAACGAAGGGCCCTGAGTCGAACACAGTGCGCATATAGATCGCCGACCAGTCCATGCTGGCGCCTTCCATCAGCATTGCCGACAGCGTCACCGCGACGAGGATGAGGATCGGCAGCGTCGGCCGGGCGAACATCGGCGCTTTGTCGCCCGACGTGACGAAGCGGGCGGGCGCCGGTTGGAAGCCGCCGAGCAACAGCGCCACCGCAACCGCCACCATCGGCACCACCAGCGCCAGATGCAGTTGCGGCGACAGGCCGAGATGCGCCAGCGCGCCGCCGAACAGCCCGGCGCCGAAGAAGCCGATGCTCCAGAACGAATGCGCCCTGTTCATGATGCGGCGCTTGAGCAGGAACTCGGTCCTGTCGGCCTCGACATTCAAGATGATCTCGATGCTGCCGATCATCAGTCCGACCGGGAGCAGCATCAGGAACAACGCGGCCGGGCCCGGCGCGTGCACCGCGACGGAATAGGCAAGCGCCAGCAGCGGCACCAGCCACAGCAGCGCGCGGCGAAAGCCGACGCGCTCCAGGATCGGCGTCGCCAGCGTCAGCGCGATCAGCGTGCCGATCGGCGTCCCGATCAGGGCGAGTCCCAGCGTGCCGTCCTCGATCCGCATGGCATGCTTGATGTCGGGCAGGCGCGGGAAGATGTTGCCCATGGCGAAGGAATAGATCGCGAAGCCGGCATAGACGCGGTGCTGCGGAGCGAGTTTCAGGCCAAGGGTCATCACGGGCAATCCAACAAGGAGATTTTGGCGGGCGACCTCTTCGCGGTCCGCCAGCGATTCTGTTTCTTGCATGAACAGGCAAAACATGCAATAACGTGCACAAATAAATAGGATCGTGCATGCTCACCGAAGAACGCCACCAACTCATTCGCGACCGGCTTGCGGCGGACGGAAAGGTGCTGGCGGGAGAGCTCGCCAGCCGTTTCGGCGTGTCGGAAGACACGGTGCGCCGCGATCTCAGGGAATTGGCGAAGGCCGGGCAACTGCGCCGCGTCTATGGCGGCGCGGTCGCTTCCGCGCCCTTTGCCGCCGCGACGCTCAGCCAGCGCAGCCGTCATGCGGTCGAGGAAAAAACGCGGCTCGCCAGGGCGGCGGTCGGGCTGCTGAGCGCGGGGCAGTCGCTGTTCATCGACGGCGGCACGACCAATGAGGCTATCGCCAGGGCGATCCCGCGCGACATCCAACTGACCGTCGCCACCAATTCGCTGGGCGTCGCCTCGGCTCTGACGGACCTTCCCCTGGTCGAGCTGATCGTGCTCGGCGGCCGCTATGTGCCGGATCTCGGCACCTGCGTCGGCGCCGACACACTCGCCGCCGTCGCGCAACTCGGCGCCGATCTGTTCTTTCTGGGCTCCTGCGGGCTGGATGTCGCGCGCGGCGTCACCGCCTTCGATTCGGCCGAAGCCGAGGTGAAGCGCGCCATGGCGAAAAACAGCGCTGGTATCGTCATTGCCGTCACCAACGACAAGCTTGCCACCGCCGCGCCCTATCGCGTGGCGAAGGCGGATGCGATCCGCCATCTCGTGGTGGAAAAGAGCGCGCCTCCCGCCACGCTCGCCGCTTTCCAAAGCCAGGGCGCGCAGATCCACTTTGCTTGAGCGGCTGCGGCAGCGCGCCTGTGTGACCGCTTGCCTTGACAAAGCCGGCCTCTCATGCGCTTTTCGCGCCAATTTTCGAGCCGGGCCGACGCCCGCAATTTCCGGACTTTACCCATGACCACGCATCGTTACCGCAGCCACACCTGTGCCCAGTTGAGAAAGAGCGACGTCGGCAATTCCGTCCGCCTGTCGGGCTGGGTGCATCGCGTGCGCGACCATGGCGGCCTGCTTTTCATCGACCTGCGCGACCATTACGGCCTGACCCAGATCGTCGCCGATCCGGATTCGCCGGCCTTCAAGGTGGCCGAGACACTGCGCGGCGAATGGGTGATCCGCGTCGACGGCGAGGTCAAGGCGCGGCTGCCGGAAACCGTCAATCCAAACCTGCCGACCGGCGAGATCGAGATTTTCGCGCGCGAGATCGAAGTGCTGTCGGCCGCCAAGGAGCTGCCGCTGCCGGTGTTCGGCGAACCTGAATATCCCGAAGACATCCGCCTGAAATACCGCTTCCTCGACCTGCGCCGCGAGACGCTGCACCGGAATATCGTGGCGCGCACGAAGATCATCGCCGAGATGCGCAAGCGCATGGGGGAGGTCGGTTTCACCGAATTTTCGACTCCGATCCTCACCGCCTCGTCGCCGGAAGGCGCGCGCGACTTCCTGGTGCCGTCGCGCATCCATCCCGGCACCTTCTACGCGCTGCCGCAGGCGCCGCAGCAGTACAAGCAGCTGATCATGGTCTCCGGCTTTGACCGCTATTTCCAGATCGCGCCCTGCTTCCGCGACGAGGATCCGCGCGCCGACCGCCTGCCGGGCGAGTTCTACCAGCTCGACCTCGAAATGAGCTTCGTCGAGCAGGACGACGTGCTCAGCACGATGGAGCCTGTCCTCCGCGCGGTCTTCGAGACGTTCGCCGCCGGCAAGCCGGTGACGCAGAAATTCCGCCGCATTCCCTATGACGAGGCGATGCGCACCTATGGCACCGACAAGCCGGATCTGCGCAACCCGATCGAGATGCAGGCCGTCTCGGATCATTTTCGCGACTCCGGCTTCAAGGTGTTCGCCAACATCCTCGCCAACGATCCGAAGGCCGAGGTGTGGGCCATTCCGGCCAAGACCGGCGGCAGCCGCGCCTTCTGCGACCGCATGAATTCCTGGGCGCAGGGCGAGGGGCAGCCGGGGCTCGGCTACATCTTCTGGCGCAAGGAAGGTGAAAAACTCGAAGGCGCCGGCCCGATCGCCAAGAACATCGGCGAGGAGCGCACCGAGGCGATCCGCCAGCAGCTCGGCCTCGCCGATGGCGACGCCGCCTTCTTCGTCGCCGGCGACCCGAAGAAGTTCGTCACTTTCGCGGGCGCCGCGCGCACCCGCGCCGGCGAGGAGCTGAACCTCGTCGACCGCGAGCGCTTCGAGCTGTGCTGGATCGTCGACTTCCCGTTCTTCGAATGGAACGAGGACGAGAAGAAGATCGACTTCGCCCACAATCCGTTCTCCATGCCGCAAGGGGGCATCGACGCGCTGAATGGTGAGGAGCCGCTCGGCATCAAGGCGTTCCAGTACGACATGGTCTGCAACGGCTTCGAGATCGCGTCGGGCGGCATCCGCAACCACCTGCCGGAAACTATGGTCAAGGCATTCGAGATGGTCGGCCTGGACCGCGCGACGGTGGAGGAGCGCTTCGGCGGCCTCTACCGCGCCTTCCAGTATGGCGCGCCGCCGCATGGCGGCATGGCGGCGGGCGTCGACCGCATTGTCATGCTGCTCGTCGGCGCCAAGAACCTGCGCGAAATCACCATGTTCCCGATGAACCAGCAGGCCTACGACCTGCTGATGAGCGCGCCTTCCGAAGCCACCCCGCAACAGCTGCGCGAGCTGTCGCTGCGCGTCGCGGTGGCGAAGAAGGACTAAAGGCAGCCTAGCAACTGCCCTTTCTCCCCGTCACTATACGGGGAGAAATGTCCGGCAGGACAATGAGGGGCAGCGCGGATGCTGGCGATTTGCACGCGGTCGTAACAGCTGGGGCCTTCTGACAGGCAGTCGGTTCAGCACCGAATTACATATTCGCAAGCGTCGGCGCTGCCCCTCATCCGCCTGCCGGCACCTTCTCCCCGTATAGAGACGGGGAGAAGGGAACTGACTTCGATCAGTCCTGGTTCGCCTTGACCTTGACGCCCAGCGTCTTCGGCAGGTCGAGCGGGTTGGACATGGCGCCGGCCATGATCAGCGCGAACGGCACCGACGACGGCGGCTCGGCCGAGATTTCCAGGCTCTTCGGGTCGTCGAGGAAGGTGTTGACGGCAGCCGACACCTCGGCCGTCAGCTCGGGATTGTTGAGCTGCGCCATGCCGAACGGCACGATCGCCTTGGCCTGGTTGGCGACGTCCTTGGACGACATGCCCTGCTGCTTGCCGACATAGTCGAGCACCTTGCCGGTGAGCGAATCGTCCTCGAAGCGCACCGAGGCGCCGTTGAAGGAAAGCTGCTGCATCAGGCCGAGCATGGCCATGCCTTGCGCGGAATTGTCGGCGCCTTCCGGTTGGGCGGCGAGCTTCTTCTGCATCTCCTGCATCGACTTGATGAAGTCGACCGTGTAGCCGCCGAGGTCGAAGGTCATGCCGAGCGTGCCGGCATTCTCGACCGAGACGTCATATTTCGACAGCTCCATCTTGCCGTCGCTCGGCTGCCAGGTGCCGGCCATCGCGATGTTGCCCGAGATGTTCTGGTAGCCCAGCGCCTCGATCGCTTCCTTCGACTTCGGATCGTCGACCAGCGACAGGTCGGCGGTGAATTTTTCGGTGTTGGCGGTGAAGTCCATTGCCTTGCCGTCGGCCGGCGGGGTGATCTGGACGGCAAGCCCGTCCATCGCGAACGCGGTCTTGTCGCCGACTTTGACCGTCATGTTGGAGAGTTCCGCCGACTTGTACATCATCAGCGAGCCGAGCGGATCGGTGCCGCCTTCGGCGGGAACCTTCATGTCGTGGATGACCACCGGGCTGAGGTTGAGCGTCACGCCATCCTTGCTGTGTTCGAAAGGCGAGGTGGAGACGGTGGCGATCTCATAGCCGCCATTGGCTTCGCTGACCCCTTCCAGCTTCACGTCGCCGATCGGCAGCGCTTCCTTCTCGGCCGCCGGCTTGATGGACACACCCTGCAGCACGGCGTTCGAATCGTCGCCGGAGACGCCTGTCCAGGAAATGTCGACGCCCTGGGCGGCAAGGGCTGCCTTGATGCGCTCGGCCACCGCCGGATCGGCGGCGAAGGCCGCGTTGAGCGGCAGCGTCAGCAGAAAGGTCGAAAAAGCCAGTTTCTTGAGCGTTGAGCGTTGGATTGTCATGGCGAGTTCCCTGTCCTGATTGGCTATGTGAAATTGTTTTGAAATCTGCTCCATCACCATTCCGTGACGAACGGGACGGGAAAAAGGCATTTCCGGCCCCATTTGTCGAAAACGGCGATGAAAAGCAAACGCCGGTCGGCAGCCATTGCCCGATGCGGTGAATTTGTCATGAAGACCGCGGCTTTCCTTCGCCAGCGCGTTGCATTGCCAGATAGCGGCCGCATGTAACGGATTGATGTTGGCCGGCGTCGTGTTGCCGACTAAGCCTGTTGCAGATCGGCGGCAAATTGCAGCCGCCGCGGCGCCGCTTCCGTGAAATCCTTCACACCGCCGGCTGCGTGTCTATAGCCGCGGCGAATGCGCTGACGTTCACGCGGCGCTTGCCGCGAATCACCCGCTCGGCTAGTCCAAATCCATGGGAAAAAGGCTTTTGCCGCCTGATAACAATGGCGGCGGCGATAAAATCGAACCGGTCGATCTGAAGGAAGCGCTCGAGCGGCGCTATCTGGCTTACGCGCTGTCGACCATCATGCACCGGGCACTGCCGGATGTGCGCGACGGACTGAAGCCGGTCCATCGCCGCATCATGCACGCCATGCGGCTGCTCCGGCTCAATCCCGATCAGGGCTTTGCCAAATGCGCCCGCATCGTCGGCGATGTGATGGGCAAGTTCCATCCGCATGGCGACCAGTCGATCTACGACGCCCTGGTGCGCCTCGCGCAGGATTTCTCGATGCGCTACCCGCTGGTCGACGGGCAGGGCAATTTCGGCAACATCGACGGCGATAACGCCGCCGCCATGCGTTACACCGAAGCGCGCATGACAGAGGTGGCGAGCGAGCTGCTTGCCGGCATCACCGAGGACGCAGTCGATTTCCGGCCGACCTACAATGAAGAGGACGAAGAGCCGTCCGTCCTGCCGGGCGCCTTCCCGAACCTGCTCGCCAACGGTTCCTCCGGCATTGCCGTCGGCATGGCCACCTCGATCCCGCCGCATAACGCCGCTGAGCTTTGCGACGCAGCGCTTCATCTGATCGAGCATCCGGACGCGCCGGTGGCGAAACTAATGGATTTCGTCCAGGGTCCGGATTTCCCGACCGGTGGCATCATCGTCGACAGCCGCGCCTCGATCCTCGAAGCCTATGAAACGGGCCGTGGCGGTTTTCGCGTGCGCTCGAAATGGGGTCAGGAAGACCAGGGCAGAGGCACCTGGAGCATCGTCGTCACCGAAATCCCCTACGGCGTCCAGAAGGCCAGGCTGATCGAGAAGATCGCCGAGCTTTTGATGGCGCGCAAGCTGCCGCTGCTCGAGGACATCCGCGACGAGAGTGCGGAAGACATCCGCGTCGTCCTGGTGCCGAAGAGCCGCACCGTCGATCCCGGCCTCCTGATGGAATCGCTGTTCAAGCTCACCGAGCTCGAAAGCCGCTTCCCGCTCAACATGAACGTTTTGTCGCGCGGCAAGGTGCCGAACGTCCTGTCGCTGAAGGGCGTGCTGAAGGAGTGGCTCGACCACCGCCGCGAGGTTTTGATCCGCCGCTCGAAATACCGGCTCGGCGAGATCGAGAAGCGGCTGGAAATCCTCGCCGGCTATCTGATCGCCTATCTCAACATCGACGAGGTCATCCGGATCATCCGCGAGGAGGATGAGCCCAAGCAGGTGATGATGGCCCGCTGGTCGCTCACCGACAACCAGGCCGAAGCGATCCTCAACATGCGCCTGCGCGCGTTGCGCAAGCTCGAAGAGATCGAGATCCGCAAGGAATTCGACGGCCTCACCGCCGAGAAGAAGCAGATGGAGGCCCTGCTGGCTTCCGACGCCAAGCAATGGTCGACGATCAAGTGGGAAGTCACCAAGATCCGCGACACGTTCGGTCCGGAGACCGAACTCGGCAAGCGTCGCACCCAGTTCGCCGACGCGCCCGAGCATGACCTGACCGACATCGCGCACGCCATGATCGAGCGCGAGCCGGTCACCGTCGTTGTGTCGGAAAAGGGCTGGCTGCGCGCCATGAAGGGCCACCTGACCGATCATTCGCAGCTCGCCTTCAAGGAAGGCGACAGTCTGAAGCTCGCCTTCCATGCCCAGACCACGGACAAGATCCTGGTCTTCACCACCGGCGGCAAGTTCTACACCATCGGCGCCGACCGGTTGCCGGGCGGGCGCGGCCATGGCGAGCCGATCCGCATCATCGTCGACATGGAGAACGATCAGGACATCGTCACCGCCTTTGTCCATGATCCCAAACGCAAGCTGCTGCTCGTCTCCTACGACGCCAACGGTTTCGTCGTTTCGGAGGAAGAGGTCGTCGCCAACACCCGCAAGGGCAAGCAAGTGATGAACGTCAAGGCGCCGGACGAGGCCAAGCGCTGCATCCCGGTGTCGGGCGACCATCTCGCCATTGTCGGCGAGAACCGCAAGATGCTGGTCTTCCCGCTGGCCGAAATCCCGGAAATGGCGCGCGGCAAGGGCGTGCGCCTGCAGAAATACAAGGATGGCGGCGTGCTGGACCTGAAGACCTTCACCCTCGAGACGGGGCTCTCCTGGCAGGATTCGGCCGATCGCACCTTCACCAAGTCGCGCGAGGAGCTTGCCGAGTGGATCGGAGCGCGTGCCGCCGCCGGCCGCATGGTGCCGAAGGGTTTCCCCAGGACGGGCAAGTTCGGGTAGCGAGGCTCCCCTTCTCTCCTTGTGGGGTAAGAAGCGGTCCGCGTTAGCGGACGAAAAGCCAATTGCTTGGCTTTTCGAGCTTCGAACGCCCTGAGCCTGCAAAGGGCCGGGGATGGCCGATCCACCACCCGGCCGGGTCCCCGCTGCTTCGCAGCGTCCCGGCGTTCGCTGGCCTTTCATCGTGCCACTGGCACGATGAATTCGCTTCGCGAACCGGCTGCTCACCCCACAAGGGGAAGGCAAGGACGAACATTTGGACTATCGTCACGATTGCTGCACTATGATGGTGCATAAGCATCCATTGAACCATCGGGCATGGGAGAAACGCACGCTTGAAGCGGGCTGAAATCCAGAAACCGGGGCAGCGCCTGTTCGGCCTGTCGACGCCGCTCAGGGCGGCCGTCATCCCGCCGCTGTCGGCGGCGCGTTGGCTTCTGGTACTGATCGCCGCCGCCGGCGTCTATTTCTTCCACGGCTTCCTGTTCCCGGTGCTGGCGGCGCTCGTCATCGCCTTTGCCAGCTGGCCGCTCTACCGCCGACTGCTCGTTGGCGTCGGCGGCAACCGCACCGTCGGCGCGACTTTGGCGATCCTTTTCATCCTCACCTTCCTGGTAGTGCCGATCGCGCTTGCCGGCACCTATGCCATTAACGAGCTGCGCGAGTGGGTCACCTGGGCGATCGAGACCAATCGCCACGGCGCGGTGACACCGGGTTGGATCGCCGCCATACCGGTCGTCGGCCAGTGGCTGAACGAGCAGTGGACGGCCTATCTCGGCCACCCCGGCGGCATCGGCGAGTTGATCCAGCTGATCAGCGGCTCCAATATCGGCAGCATCTACCGCGGCGCCTTGGCTGCCGGCGGCAGCGCCTTCAGCCTGATGCTGACGCTTCTGTTCATGATGATCGCGCTGTTCTTCGCCTATCGCGACGGCGAGGCTTTCGCGGCCCAGATCGATCGCCTCGGCGAACGCATCCTGCCGACGCGCTGGGAGCGTATCTCGCGCGTCGTGCCAGCAACCATTTCCTCGACGGTCACCGGCATGACCATCATCGCCATCGGCGAGGGCCTGGTGCTCGGCATCGCCTATTGGCTCGCCGGCGTGCCGTCGCCGGTGACGCTCGGCGCGCTCACCGGCATCATGGCGCTGATCCCGGGCGGTGCGCCGCTCTCCTTCACCCTGGTGTCGATCTACCTCGCCGCCAGCGGCAAGCTTTTCGCCGGCGCGGCCCTGTTCATCTGGGGCGCGGTCGAGCTCTTCATCGTCGACAAGACCTTGCGGCCCAAGCTCGTTGGCGGCCCGATCAAGCTGCCGTTCCTGCCGACCTTTTTCGGCCTGATCGGCGGCGTCAAGACGATGGGGTTCCTCGGCCTGTTCATCGGCCCGGTGTTGATGGCGCTGCTCGTCGCCATCTGGCGCGAATGGCTGCGCGAGGTCGAGATCATGGACGAGCTTCCGCCTGTCGCCGACGAGGCCGGCGCGCCGCCCCGGATCGAGGCTGCCGCCGAGCCAAGGAAGATTCAGGCTGGGTGATGCACCGCGAGGTCCGCACGGCGCTTGCGGCCCACATGCAATTGCCAGAGCGAATGCGCGACCAGCGTTACGATCATGATGCCGCCGCCGATCAGGCTGTTGCGTGACGGTGTCTCGGCGAAGATCATCCACACCCAGACCGGCGCCAGGATCGTTTCCAAGAGATAGAACATCGCGACTTCCGCGCCCGAGATGTATTTCGGTCCGTTGGCGAGGCAGAAGAATGCGATCGGCATGACGATGCCGCCGTTCAGGATGATCCACCACGGCGCTTCGACTTGAAAGCCGGTCCTGGAGACCATGAACGCCGCCACCCCAAAAGGCAGGATCACGCCGATAAGCGCGGTAAAGCCCATGTCCTTGCCGCTGGCGCGCGAGATGGTGATGGCGCAGGCAATCAGGAAGGCCGAACACAATGCCATCAGGTCGCCGAACAAATATCCGGTGCCGACGGAATCGCCGACGATGATGGCGACGCCGACGATCATCAGCGCCATCGCGGCGAGGGTCAGCGGTCGCGGCCGCTCCTTCAGGAACAGCCACGACAGCAGCGCCGCGAAGACGGTGTTGAAGGCCAGGATGAAGACCAGATCGGCTGTCGATGTATGATAGACGGCTGTCATGAAGGCGACCGCGCCGAGCCCGTAAATCACGGCCACGATCAGCCCCGACCAGCCGGGTATGAGCTGCGGCGCATTCTTGCTGTACAAGCGCCAGATCGCCCACATGATCAGCGCCGCCGCCAAGGTGCAACTGGTGCGCAGCAAAAGGATGGTCCAAGCTTCGCCATCCGCGAGCCGGATCAGCGGAATATCTATGCTCAGCACCAGCCCGCCGATGGCGGTGACGAGGAGGCCTTTCTGGTGATCGGTGTGGGAAGACATGTGATCGTTCTCGAAACAAAGCGAGAGCAAGCGCCGGCGCGATTGCACACTTCTCGCGCGAGGGCGCGCAAGACCGGCGTCTTCTCCCTTGAAACACAATAAGAGCGGGTTCGGGAAAACTGTTTAGCGACTGACCGCTTCGTGGTCGTAGCGTTCCCAGCCTTTCGGGCCGAGATGCTCCTGCGGCATGAAGCGCATCTTATAATTCATCTTGCGCGAGCCGTTGACCCAGTAGCCGAGATAGACATGGGGCAGTCCCATCGCCTTGGCGCGGGCGATGTGATCGAGGATCATGAAGGTGCCGAGCGAGCGGTCCTCGAAGTCGGGATTGAAATAGGAATAGACCATCGACAGGCCATCGGCCATCTTGTCGGTGAGCGCGACCGCGATCAGCTCGCCATGGCCTTTGCCGGTGACGAACGTGTCGGGGCCGCGACGCCGGTATTCGATGATCTTGGTGTCGACATGCGTGTCTTCCACCATCATCGCATAGTCGAGCACGGTCATGTCCGACATGCCGCCACGGCGATGGCGGGCGTCGAGATAGCCGCGGAAGAGCGAGTATTGCTCGGTCGAGGGCTGCGCGTCATGCATGGCGCCGACGAGGTCGGCATTGTGCTGGATGACGCGGCGCATGTTGCGGCTGGGGCTGAATTCCTGTGCCAGGATGCGAACCGAGACACAGGCGCGGCACGACTCGCAGGCCGGACGGTAGGCGATGTTCTGCGAGCGCCGGAAGCCGCCTTGCGTCAGCAGGTCGTTCATCTCCGGCGCCTTGTCGCCGACAAGGTGCGTGAACACCTTGCGCTCGAACTGTCCCTCCAGATAAGGGCACGGCGACGGCGCGGTCAGGAAGAACTGCGGCGACTGGGTCGGATGCTGCGTCATCTAATCTTGGAAACGCTCCTGCGAATCGCCCTACCTTTGGCCCGGTCGACGAAAAATTCAACAGGATTGTGCGGACGCGACGGGCTTAACCTGTTCATATTTAAGCACAGGCGGCGCGGCGGTCTGATCGACACGGCCGTGGAACGCCGTCAGATATCGGTGCGGGTGACCACCGTGCCGAGCAGCAGGTCGTGCAGCGTGCGCTTGCGGTCGGAGAACAGCGTGACCAGGAGCACCAGCGGCGTCAGGATGACGTTGCCGGCCCAGAACAGCACCGAGTGAACCACGGCCGTCATGCCGTCGATGCGGCTGCCGTCGAGCTTCTCCAGGCGGATGCCCATGATCTTCATGCCGGTCGTCGCCTGGTCGCGGCTGCCCAGCGTGTTCCAGATGTAGAGAATGGCGACCATCGGCACCAGCACCGAAAACAGCGCCCAGCCGAGGCCGAAAGTCAAAAGCCCGAGAATGGCGACCAGGATGGCGAAGGGAATGGTCAGCAGCGCGACGAAGAAATAGTCGAGCAGGAAGGCGAAGATGCGCCTTGTCCGCACCCCGCGATAGGCGCGAGTGTCCTCGAACCTGGTCGTGATGATCTCGCCATCCAATACGCGTGCGTTCATATCCGTTCCTCAATCGCGGCATCCGCTTGAGGATGCCTGCCGCCCTTTTCAAATGGTGAGGGTGGCCCGGAATTCAAGGAAGGTGCCCGCCGGCGGACCGGCGCGATATCAGAAGATGCCGGGGCAGAGCCTGTAGCGAACTCGCCCGAGATAGTCGCGATATTCCTCGGTGAGCGCCAGGATGCGCTCCTCGCGCAGGATGCGATGGATCTGGAACAGGGTGATGATCGCGTAGACCGTGAAATTGTAGATAGAGAAGCTCGACAGCAGGAAAAGGATGTGCCCGGCCAGGTAGCCGGCATAGATCGGGTGCCGCACGAACCTGTAGGCGCCGCCGGTGACGACGCCGCGATTGGCGGGCAGGATGGCGAAGGAGCGGCCAAGCGACATCTTGCCCCAGATCACCAGCCAAAGCGCCAGGAATTGCAGCGGCGCCGCGATATAGAGCGGGATGATGGCGATTCCGTCCTGGAGCGATACGAAACCCGAGCCGAAACCGGCCGTCAGCGAGATGAATACCGTGAAAGGGCTCCAGTCGCGGACAATCGGTCGGCGCGCCAGCAGCAGCCAGGTAAAGGTCAGGACGTCGGAGATCATGAGCAGCAGGATGTTCAGCCGGCCCGGATCGATGACGAGGTGACGCGCACCGCGATAGACGAAGACCGCGGCGACCACCAACGCGATGAAACGGAACAGGCCCTCGCGAAGGTCGGTGAGGATCTCGCTGCTTCGCAGCCCGGACCAAAAACCGGTCTCTGCGCCAGGCAGCGCATCGCTTTTGGAAATCATCAACCCTGCCACCCCGGTGGTCCCCTCGACATGGACCATTGCACGCAAGCCTTGCCGTCCGGTTAAGGTTTCGCATGCTTTTGGTTGCATTGGCGGATTCGCCTGCCGAGGGAATGGTGTGTTGCCTGTTGAACATGACATTCTTCCCGGTCTAGCTTGCTGCGGCGCACAAAGGGGACGGGGACATGGACTACGACATGCTGGTCATCGGCAGCGGCCCTTCGGGGCGCCGCGCCGCGGTGCAATCGGCCAAGCTCGGCAAGTCGGTGCTGGTGGTCGACCGGGGCCGGCGCCTGGGCGGCGTCTCGGTGCACACCGGCACCATCCCGTCGAAGACGCTGCGCGAGACGGTGCTCAACCTCTCGGGCTGGCGCGAACGCGGCTTCTACGGGCGTGGCTACCGGGTCAAGCAGGACATTTCGATCTCAGATCTGGTCGACCGGCTGCACAAGACGCTCGACCATGAGGTCGAGGTGCTGCAGCATCAGTTCATGCGCAACACGGTGAAGAGCGCGCGCGCCGCCGTGAAGTTCCTCACGCCGAACAAGGTCAGCCTGACCGCCGACAATGGCGACTACAGCGAAGTTGGCTTCGCCAACGCGCTGATCGCCGTCGGCACCAGGCCGCACCGTCCGGCCGACGTGCCCTTCGACAAAAAGCGCGTCTTCGACAGCGACGAGATGCTGGAACTCCACCATCTGCCGCGCACGCTGACGGTGATCGGCGCCGGCGTTATCGGCGTCGAATACGCCACCATCTTTTCCGCCCTCGACGTGCCGGTGACACTGGTCGAGCCACGCAACACCATCCTCGACTTCATCGATCGCGAGATCGTCGACGACTTCATTCACCAGATGCGCGACCGCGGCATGACCATCCGCCTCGGCAGCACGGTGAAGGAGATCGCCTCGAAACCCGACCACGCCGAAGTGACGCTGGCCGACGGGCGCACCATCCGCTCCGAGATGGTGCTCTACGCAGCCGGCCGCACAGGCAATGTCGCCAGCCTTGGCCTCGACACGGTCGGCATCGAGGCCGACGCCCGAGGCCGCATCAAGGTCGATCCGCATACCTTCCAGACTACGGTTTCAAACATCTACGCGTCCGGCGACGTCATCGGCTTCCCGAGCCTCGCCTCGACCTCGATGGAGCAGGGCCGGGTGGCGGCTTGCCACGCCTTCGGGGTCCACCTGCCGCCGCCGCCGGAGAGCTTCCCCTATGGCATCTACGCCGTGCCGGAAATTTCCACGGTCGGCCTGTCGGAAGAGCAGGTGCGCGACAGCGGCGCAGCCTATGAGGTCGGCCTGGCGCGTTTTCGCGAGACCTCGCGCGGCCACATCATGGGCGTCTCAAGCGGCTTCCTGAAGTTGTTGTTCTCGGTCGAGACACGCCGCCTGCTCGGCGCCCATATCGTCGGTGAGGGCGCTACCGAGCTTATCCATATCGGCCAGGCGGTGATCAACCTCGGCGGCACGGTCGACTTCTTCGTCAACAACACCTTCAATTACCCGACGCTGGCCGAGGCTTACAAGATCGCCGGCCTGGATGCCTGGAACCGGATGGGGCAGGGGTGAGGGGTTCGGCGCTGCGGAATCTGGCCAAGCTGGCCGGTCAGCCTTCCATCTGCGACAGCAGCGAAAGCATGACGTCGGCCGAAGGCATCGGCAGCACCGCCTCGATCTCGGCCGGCCGCACGCCGGCGATGGCGTCTGCATCGCCCGCCACGGTACCGAGCGGCCCGCGAAACCCGTGCTTCGACCAGGCGAGTTGCTGCAGCTTCGGGCTGGTCAGCGCTTCGAGCAGCGGATCGACCGCCGGATCGATGACGATCAGCGGATGCGCCGAATAGACGGTGGGGCGCGGATAGAGGATCTCCGGCTTGGCGCCGGCGCCGGCCTGCACGCGCTGCCAGCGCCCCGGATCGGCAAGCGCCCATTCCACGAGCTGGTTTTCGTAGCCCACCACCATCGGCTCGGCGCCAAGCCCGCCGGCGATATACTGGTCGAACAGCTTGCCCGACGAGGACGATTTCAGGCCCATGCTGCGGAAGATCGACTTCGCCTCCTCGCCATGCCGGGCAAGCAGTTCCTGCGTCGCCACGTCGCCGCTCATCAGGCTGAGCACGAGCCCTGCGAACATGAAGCCGGAATTGGAGCGGTTGGGATCGGTGGAGACGATGCGTGCGCGGCCATAGAGTTCGGAAATGCCGAGATCCGACCAATTCTTGCCGGCCAGGATGGCGTCGAGCAGCGCCTTGAGGTCGAGCTGGTTGTAGCCGCCCTTGGCGGCGACGGTGACCAAGCCGCTCTTCTTCAGGCCTTCGACCACCGGGCCCCAGGTGTAGACGACGATCGGCGAATTGAGCACCACCTGGTCGTTGCGGATCGAGACGCCGCTCTTACGCGCGAGATCGACCATGATCGACGAGGATGGCCACAGGAATTGCGGCTTCTGCGTCAAGAGCGCCGGCTCGCGCACCATCTCGACCGAACCGGCGACACGCGCGTCGAGCTCCAGCCCGTAGCCGCCAAGCGCGCCGATCACATCGGGGTCGGCCAGGAAAGCCTGCTTCTCGCCGCCGACGAAGCCGAACAGATGCGCGCGGTTGCCGAGATAACCGCGAAACTCCGGCCGGTCCTTGAGCGTCAGATAGCCGCCCGTTCCGGCCGCGGCGGCGGCAAGCAGTCCCAGTCCGAAAGCGCGGCGAGAAAGGGCCATCAGCGACCGATATCCTCTTTCAGCGACTCCTGGATGAGTCGAAGGTCAACGTCGAGCGTGCCAAGCTCGGAGTCCGCCTGGCTGTCGGCATAGTGGACGAAGGCGTCCTGCAGCTTGGTGATCACCGCGCCGACAGTGGCAAGCCGCTGCTGGCTTGGCGCGCGGCGATCGGCAAGCGTGGCATAGCCTTCCGCGACTTCCGCCGCCTGCGGCACGTAATAGGTCAGGAAGCGCCGCACGGAAGCAGCGCTTGCCGGTTTCGCCTCGACCTTGGAGATGACGTCGGCGGCGATATCGGAAAGGTTCTTCACCTTGGCTTTTATGTCCTTGTCGGCGATAGAGCCGGCCGCGGCCGCCAGCCGGTCGGCCGCCGGCTGCGCCTGCGCCAGCAATTCGCGCGCGAACGCCACCTGGCCGCCGCCGATCGAGCGCAGGTCGAGCCCTTCGAAAAGCTGGCGTGGCGCCAGCACGAAGATCAATCCGGCAAAGACCAGAACCGAGATCACCGCCGAGACCAGGAAGGGGAAGTGGGTGAGTGTGCCGAGACCAATCAGCAGCGCGGCCGACACCAGCCCCGCCGCGATCCAGTTCCAGTCATTGCCGAACAAGCCGCGCATGGTTGGCCTTAGTTGTAGCCGCGCGCCGCGCGGAAGGCACCCGCAAGGTCGCCGCCGCCGTCGAAGACACGCGCCGAGGTCGCCTTGGCGAGACTGTCGAGCTGGCTCTTGTCGGCATCGCCGAAGGTGATCCCGAACACCGGCACCCGCAGCGGCGCCTGGCGCCACTCAGCCAAGAACGGCTCGGCGCTGCCGTCGGTGCGGCCGTCCGTCATGATGACGATGGCCGGCAGGTATTTCGGCAGGTCGGGCGTCGTCAGGATCTTCTGCAGCGCCTGCGAGGCGCAGGCATACATGTCGGTACCGCCGCCGGCGCGCTGCTGCGCCACGTCGCCAAGCAGCTGGTTCTGGCCCGCAGGATCACCGGTCGCGTCGAAAATGTCGCGCACTTTGCTGTCGAAAGGCAGCACGAAAATGTGGTCGGACGGCGTCCATTGCACCAGCACTTCGCTCGACTTTTCCGGCGTGAACAGGAACTGCGCGGCCTGCTGCAACTGCGTTTCGCCCTCGTTCTCCATCGAACCCGAGAAGTCGAAGCAGAGCGCCGTCAATGACGGTTTGCGCAGCGCCTGCTGGTAGAGGTCAAGCGCCTTGCGGATCACCGCGGGTTCCGGCATGCGGATCGACGTCACCAGCTTGCCCGGATCGAAATTCCAGTCGGACTCGGTCATCGCCTGGACCGCGGCGCCGCCGAGCGGCAGTCGCCGGCCAGTGTCGGCGATGCGCTTGCGCACCGTGTCCGACTGCAGATAGGCGAGCAGGTCGGCGAAGAACTTTTCGACATCGGCGCCGCGCCCGTGATCGATGAAGCCGAGCGGGGAATCGCCGACCGCGACGCCATCGGCCGGATAGACCGCGTAGAGCGGCTCGTCGCCCATTTGCTTCAGCCTGTCGTTGGTCTCTTTCAGCGTCGCCTCGTAATTCCACATCGCGTCATAGAGCGTGCCCTTGCGCGCGGAATCGACATAGAGGTCGGCCAGCCAGCCTGAAGACCCGGAAGAGCGCTCGACGCCCTGCAGCAGGGCGCCGACCGTGTCGTGCACGGAGAGGTTGTCGAGGTCGCCGGGCTGGATCACTTCCTTGCCGCCGAGCGCGCTGGAGAGCATCGCCAGATAGGCGCTGGCGCCGGAGTTGGACTGCGTGGCCGAGGTCATCAGGAATTTGAGCTTGCCGTCCTTCACCGCGGCAAGGATGTCCTTCATGTAGACTTGCCTGCCGATCCAGCCGAGTTCGGCGGCCTTGGATTTGCGCACGCCGAGGATGACCGGCATCTGCGCGATCGAGGTGAGGTTGCGTACCTTGCGGCCGGTATCGAACAGGTCGACCCAGACGCTCGACGCCGGCCAGACCGCGTCCTGATCGAGCCCGCTGGCCTTCTGCAGGCCGAGACCGATATCGAGCGAGCCTTGGTAGGAGATGGTGCAGGTCGCGCCCTGCTTGGCGCAGAACTCCTGCACGATCGGTTCCAGCACCGTGTTCTCGGAACCGGAGACGATCGAGAATTTGACGTTGCCCGAATTGCAGGCCGCCAGCAGCAGCGCGGCCGCCAACGCCAGAACGGACGAAAGCTTCATTGGCATCGAGGCCCCGTCAGCCCTGGGTGAGCGCTTTCTTGAGGTCGGCGGTCATCTGGTCCATCTGCTTTTCGGCGTCGGCCCGCTTTTGCCGGCCTTGCTCCTGGACCTTGAGCACACCTTGCACCGTGTCGATCAGATCGCGGTTGGCCTGCGCCAGCGTCTCGACATCGACGATGCCGCGCTGCGCCTGCTCCTCGATGGAGATGGCCTGATCCTTCATCATCTTCGATGTCTGGCGGATCATCTCGTTGGTGGCGTCCGTTACCGTCTTTTGCAGCTCCAGCGCCGACTTCTGGTTGGTCAACCCAAGCAGGATGACCATCTTCTGTTTCCAAGCCGGCACGGTCAGCACCGAGGTGGCCTGCAGGTTCTCGATCAGCGTCTCGTCGCCCGACTGCACAATGCGGATCTGTGGCAATTGCTGGATGCCGAGCTGGCGCGCCTGCACCAGGTAGAAGATGCGCTTTTCCAGCCGGTCGAGCGCCTGCACGGCGTCCTGGTAGGTTTGCGCCTCCAGGGAGCCGGCGGTGTCGGCGCTCTTCGCCTCCGCCGCGGCCTTCAGCTTCGGCAGCTCGTCGGCGCGGTATTCATCGACGAATTTCTTGCCGGCCTGCACATAGGCGTCGAGGTTGAGGATGGAGTCCTTGGTCTGCTCGTGCAGGTCGTCGAGCACGGCGATGTCGCGCCTGAGCGTGTCCTTATGACGGTCGAGCTCAAGGCCGATACGGTCGATCTGACCGGCGACATCCTCGTACTTTTCCTTGAAGCGCTCGAGCCGCGCCTTGAACGAGGAAAACAAATTGCTCAAGAACCCTTCTTCCTTTAGCGAAGCAGGGTCCAGGTTCCTGGCCTTCATGATGATGTCGGTAAGCAATGTGCCGGTGTCGCCGAGATCGCGGTTGCGGATCTGCGACAGGATCTTGTCGGCATAGTCGCTGACCGCTTGCTGGGCGCGGTCGCCGAAGACCGAAATCGCCGCTCGGTCGCGAATATCGATGCCGCCTTCGATCCTGGCGACCTCGCCCGGGCTGGCGGCAATGGCGGGCAACTTCGAAGTGTCGTCGAGCAGAGTGATGCTGTTCTCGTCGGCCATTGAGACCTCCCCCTCGGTGAACAGTATCTCGATAGACAGTGTGTGACAGACATATGACAATGGCCGGGCGTGGCGCTTGGGCCGTGAAATAGATTACATTTCCGCGCCTATGCGGAGGGACCCCTCGCTTCTGCAGCCGGCGCCGCCAGCCATTGTCGCACGATCGCGGCGTCCGCATCGCCGAATTCATGGCCCGAGGCGACGATGCGCGCGTCGACCTCGGCGCGGCGCTCGCTGAACAGCGTGACCAGGGCAGGAGCGAACAGACCGTAGGTCTGGTCGGCGGCGCCGGCGACGACCAGCACCCGTGTGCCGCTAAGATCTGACGTTGGAGGATTGTCGAGCACCGGCATTGCCCGCAAGAGTGCCGCCTGCCTGACAATGCCGGGATGGAGCAGCATCAGGCTGGAGACGACATTGGCGCCGTTCGAATAGCCAAGGAAGGTCGCGCGTTGCAGGTCGAGCCCATGTTGCTGCGCGGCTTCCGTCACGAACTGGGCATAGGCGGCCGTCTCGGCACGGATGGAGGTTTGCTCGAAACTGGTTGGCGTGATTCGCTCGAACCAGCGAAATCCGTCCTCCTGCCGAATGCGGCCGCGCGCCGCGACGATCACCGAACGCGGCGCGATCTGCATCGCCAGCGGCAGCATCGTCGTCTCGTCCACGCCTGACCCGTGCAGCACGAAGAGGCAGTCGCCGCTGGCGTTTGCCGGCTTCAGCAGACGGTAGGGAAATGTCAGATCCTCGCGCAGGATGCTGTTTTCGTCGCTATATTCGAACACGCTCACATCCATTTGATTCCATGAGAGATTCGTTGATTTGCCGGCTTCAAAACGGAATATTTTCGCGCTCCGCGAAAGTTGATTGAACCAGGCGCAATTCAGGCCGTTTTTCCGCCGATACACTCCCCCTGGGAGGAATCGAAGCGGTGCGCCCCGGGGGTCGCATTGCTGGCTATGAACAACCAGCTTTGAGGCCTTTTGTCGATGACCACCCCTGTTTCCAACGATCGCGACAAGCGTAACGATCGCGACAAGCGTATCGTCGAGCGCGATACGCGGATCGACGTGCTGCGCGCACTCGCGCTGCTCACCATTTTCGTCGACCATGTGCCTGGCACGGTCTTCGAGAATTGGACCTATAAGAATTTCGGGTTTTCCGATGCGGCGGAGGCCTTCGTGCTGATTTCCGGCATCTCGGTGGCGCTGGCCTATGGCACGAAGTTCAAGCCGGGCGGCCGATTGCTCGCGACCTTGAAGATGTGGCGGCGCGCTGGCGTGCTCTACATCTCCCACATCGTCATCACGATGGTGGTGATCGCGCTGTTTTGCGCCGCCGCGCTGTTCGCGCACCGGCCGGAAATCCTGACGATGATCAACATCGAACCCTTGATGCGCAACACGCCGCAGGTGCTGCTCGGCATCGTCACGCTCGGCCACCAACTCGGCTATAACAACATCCTGCCCGTCTATGCGGCGCTGCTTCTGGCGGCGCCTGCTTTCGTGCTGTTCGTCAGCTATCGGCCCGTGCCGGCGCTGATCGCGTCCGGCCTGCTGTGGTTCGTCGCCGGCATCTGGCAGATCGCGCCGCCGAACTATCCGGAGCCAGGCCTTTGGTTCCTCAACCCGCTGTCCTGGCAGTTCCTGTTCAACATCGGCCTTGCCGCCATGCTGCATGTGAAGCGCGGCGGGCGGATCCCGGTCAATCCGTGGCTGCTTGGTGCCGCCGGCATCTATGTGATCGGAGCGGCGATCTGGGTGCACAGCACGCTCTGGGGGCAGATCACCTGGTTCGACCTGCCGGTGGTGATCGGCGGCTTCGATAAGACCTTCCTGTCGCTGCCTCGGCTGCTGCATATCCTGTCGGTCAGCTATCTGATCGTGGCGCTGCCGGCTGTCTCGAACCTCTTCCGCGTCCGGCCCGACAATCCGCTGGCGATCCTGGGCAAGCGCTCGCTGCCAGTGTTCATCGCCGGCACGCTGCTTGCCATGGCGGCGCAGGTGCTGAAGCTGATCAATCCGGGCGGCCCGGCCTACGACACGCTTCTGATCGCTGCAGGCATCGCCATGCAACTCGCGCTTGCACTCTACCTCGAATGGCTTGCGAGCCTCGGCCCCTCCCGCGCCAAGCCGGTGCGCGAGGAGCCTGCGCGTGCGACGTTCGGCGTGCAGCCGCTGCCGGCGAGGGCGGGCGGCTACTGACCGCAGCGCAAGGAAAGTGCCGGGTGGTTCTATCCGCGCGGAATTACCTGAGCCCGCTCAGGCTTTCGGTGCCGGACCGGTCGAGCCTCTGACGACGAACTCGACGCCCATCGTCTCGCGCCGTACCGCGCCGTCATGGTCGAGGATCATGCGCGCGGCGCGACGGCCGATCTCGATGATCGGCTGGGCGATTGTCGTCAGCGGCGGCGTGGCCAGCGCGCCGTCCGGCACGCCGTCAAAGCCGACAATGGAGACATCGCCGGGAACATTGAGACCGCGTGCCCTCAGCCAGTCGATGGCGATCAGGGCCATGCGATCCGACATAGCCAGGATGGCGGTCGGCGGCTCCCCCTTGGCAAAGATCGCCTCGAGGCCGGCCCTGGTGCTTTTTTCTTCGTTCTCGGTCTCATAGACCGGGATCTTCGCCGTATCGATGCCGAAGCGGGAAAGCTCCTCGAAGTAGCCGGCAAGGCGATCGCGCGTTCCGGTGTAGACCGCGCTGCGCACCGCTTCTGGCGTCGCGAAGCCGGTGCGATTGTCGGCAAAGCCGAGCGACAGGACGGCGAAGCGGCGATGGCCAAGCTCGGCGAGATGGCGGGCGGCAAGCTTTGCGCCTGCGACATTGTCGACTCCGATGGCCGACACGGTCTCGTCCTGGAAGCCGAGCTCCAGCGCAACGAAGGGCAGCCTGCGTTCGCGCGTCAGATCGACAAGGCGCGAGCCGCCTTCGATGCAGAACAGCACAAAACCGTCGACAAGCGCGCTCTGGATGTTCCAGGCGAGTTTTTCCTGGTTGGCGGCCGAAACCAGCGCGATGCCCGCGCCGGTGGCGTCGCAGGCTTCGGAAATGCCGGCCATCATGACGCGGGCGAAGGGATCGTCGAAGAAGTAGGAGAGGGGCTCCGTGGTGGCGACGCCGATGGCGTTGACCTTGCCGGCGCGCAGCAGGCGGCCTTTCGGGTCCGGGCCGGCATAGCCCATCTGCTCCGCGACCGCCTTCACCCGTTCCCGCACTTCGGCGCGCACGATCTCGGGGCGGCTGAAAACATTCGAGGCCGTGCCATGCGAGACGCCGGCGGCCTTGGCGATGTCGGCCAACCTGATCGGTCTTGCCTGGCCTTCGAGGAGTGATGCCATCTCGTTCCTCCGAATCCGGTCAACGTGACGAACATGACCGCTGAATTGTCGCCGGTCATCTAACATTTTTGTTGGATCGATTCAATTTCAGTTGACGTCGGGCAAATAAGGCCTATGATTTGAATCGATCCAAATTTCCGCTTCATGGTGGAGCGGATTTCGACAGGAGGGGTGCCATGCATCCGGTGAGCTATTTGTTCGAGGATATCTACCGCAACGATTGGGGCATCGCCTCGGTCATCGTCAGCGAGAAGCGGCGCGGCAGGTCGAGTCCATGGAGGCGCGCCCCGCGCTTTCTCGTGGAGAGCAAGCGCGGCTGAGCCGCGGTGATTTTCAACGCCGATAGATTGGATCGGTTCAATCCTAAGGAGAAATGGTCATGCATCCGATTGGTCATCTGTTTCAGGATATCTATCGCAACTATTGGGGCATCACGCCCGGAACCGAGCAGCCTGAACGGCGCCGCGTCGGCGAGTTGCCTGCACGCGAGCACAAGCGGCGGATCGGCCGAAAATAGCCGTTGAAAATAGCCTAAGGGCGAGGGCGCCAGAGCGCCGAGACGGCGATCGCCACCCAGCCGGCGATCAGAAGGGTGCCGCCGATGGGCGCCGACATCGGGAACAGCCGCGAGCCGAGAAAGTCGCGGGCGAGCAGATCGCCGCAGAACAGAAGCAGGCCCGCGAGCAGGACGAGGCTGGCGATCCTGAGGCAGCGGTTGCCGCCGGCAAGGCCGATGGCAAGGAACATGGGCGCATGCATCAGCAGGAAATTGGCTGCGGTGCCGGTGAAGGCGCCGCCGCGATGCGCGGCCGCCGCCGACAGCGCCACGCCGGCCGCGCCGACGAGGCCGGCTGCCAGCACGAGGACGCGGCTCCTGCCGTCTGATGCTTGCCCGGTAAGGCTCATCCCGGATGCTCCATGCTGCGGCTGGGCGGATACGCCGGTCAGGACTCGCCGGCTTCAAGCAGCATATGCCTTGCGCGGCGCGACTGGACAATCCAGTTGTAGGCGGCACCCAGCGCCATCAGCACCGATGTGCCCAAAAACACCGAGCGCATGCCGAAATGCCCACCGACGAAACCGCCCGACAGCGGTCCCGCGACCTGGCCGACATATTGCGCCGAGATCGCCAGTCCAAGCACATTGCCGCCGATCCCGTCGGGGATGTTGTGGCGGATGACGCTTGTGATGCAGGGCAACAGGCCGCCCAGCGCCAGGCCCATCAGGAAGCGCAGGCCGATCAACTGCCAGCCATTGGTGACGAAGGCCTGCGGAATGAGCAGCAAGGCCGAGACGGCAAGCGCGCCGACCACGACGTTCCAGTGGCCGACGCGATCTGCGAGTTTTCCCAACCAGGATGAGGACAGGATGGTGCCGAGCGCCGCCGCCGACATGACGACGCCAGCGACCATGGTCACCTTGCTCTGGTCTTCGACGAGCTGCTGCACATAGACGGTGATGATCGGCTCGATCGACATGGTGGCGAAGGCGAGCAGCATGCCGGTGGTCAGCATGGCGACGATCGGCCGCTTGTCGGGGATCTGCGACCAGCCGCTTTTCGGCTTCGCCGTCGAGGCGCGCTTGGGCGCCGGCGGATTCTCCTTGATCAGGAAAGTCGTCGCCAGGAACGCCAGGAAGATGACGGCGCCGGAAAGCAGGAAGGTCGCGCGGATGCCGATCAGCGGCGGCAGCAAGCCGCCGAGCAGCGGACCGACCAGCGAACCGGCGGTGATACCTGCCGCGAGCACACCCAGCGCCCAGCCCGAGCGCTCCTTCGGCGTCTGCATCGCGACTAGGATCGTGGAGCCCGACGAATAACCGCCGGCAAAACCGATCAGCAGCCGAAGCAGCACCAGTTGCCACACACTCTCAACCATCCCGGTCAGCGACATGCAGATCGCCATGCCGAACGAAGCGCGCACCAGCATCAGCTTGCGGCCGTAGCGGTCGCCCAGCCGTCCCCACAAGGGCGCGACCAGCGCGGCCGCGAAGAAGGTCGCGCCATAGGCGATGCCCGACCACTGCACGATCGCCGCGTGGCCTTCGGCGCCGAGCTGCTCGACGTAAAGCGGCAGGAACGGCAGCAGCAGCGTCATGGCGATAAGCGTGCTGAACGAGCCGGCGAAGCAGACGGCGAGGTTGCGTCGCCAATGGATGTTGAAGTCGCTCTGTTCGGATTCGTTAGGCGTCATGTCATGCGTGCCGATGCTGGGGTTGTTATGGATACCGATTTGGGATACCAAGCCGGTATTCGTCATGGACCTGACACTCACCGCTGTCAATGCGGGCGCTGTCGATGCGGCTTTGGAAAGCGAGACGACAATGTCGCAGATGCAAAATGTCGAAAGACAGCTTCGCGAAATGATCCTCGGCCTGGAGATCGGCCCGGGCGAACGTTTGACCGAGCGTTGGATCGAGAGCCGGTTTGGCGCTTCGCGAACGCCGGTGCGGGCGGCACTGCTGCGCCTGGAAACCGAAGGGCTGATCGGCCGCGACGGCCGCGGCTGGACGGTGGCGCCGATCAACCTGGCGGAGCTCGGGCAGATCGCCGTCTACCGCGAGGCGGTTGAGGTCGCCGCGGTTCGCCTGACGGCGGCGCTCGAAGACCGTGGCGGCACCGAGGTGATCGCGGCGATGCTCGAGTCCTGCGATGCCGAGACGCCGCGCGAGGAATGGCACCGCGTCGGCATGGATTTCCACATTGAGCTGGCCAGGCTTTCCGGCAACGAGTTTCTGCTCAGGGCCGTTCGCGACGCGATGACTAGGCTGTCGCGGGCGCGCTGGCTGGAGGTACGCGATGAAAAGGCGCTCGGTCGTGCCTGGGCCGAACATCATGCCATCCTTGCCGCCGTCAAGGCCGGCCACGCGGACGAAGCGGCGGGTCTGCTCTCCGCTCACATCGCCGGCAGCCGCGATCGGCTTGTCAGCTCCTTGCATGACGATCGGCGCGGCCTGCGCGCCAGAGGATTCGCCGTGGTCGCGGCGTAAGATGTCGTGTGGCCATTCGCATTAGCAGGCTTGCAACATGGCCGGGAGAATGCTGTAGGAGACGAGGGGGATGAAGGCAGACTACCGTTGACCATCTTGCTGAATTCGCGGACGCATGGCCACACTCTCACGAACCGCCGCAAAGCTGTTCTATTACGCGCGCAATTTCGCGCGTGACCGCGCACCGCAATCCCTGTTCCGCGACCGCCTGGCCAGCCGGCTCGAGCAGGCGAGGCTCTCGGGCAAGACGGTTCGCGAGCGACTGAATTACTACAACAAGCTGGAACACCCGTTCGGGCCAAGCCCCGACGCCGTGGCCGTCGGCAAGCTGCCGTCCGCGTCCAGCATGTATTATTACGATCTCAAGGAATTCGCCCGCTATTTCGATCCTGGCCTGCTGATCGATTTCGAATATGGCGATGTCGTCGGCATTCCGGAGGTGCCGAGGATCGTCAAGGACCGCCCCATTGGCGACGACAACGCCAACGGCGTGCTGATGAAGTTGAACAAGTTCCGCCACTTCTACATGCCGCCCGACAAGGTGTCTTTCGCCGACAAGCGGCCGATGGTGGTCTGGCGGGGGCATCTCAATAATCCGCTTCGCACCCGCTTCGTCGAAAAGGCCGCTGACCTGCCGTTTTGCGACGCGGGTTCCCACAAGCCCGACGCGCCGGACGGATACCGCAAGCCGTTCCTGAACATCGAGCAGCAGCGACAGTATCGCTACATCGTCTCGCTCGAAGGCAATGATGTCGCGACAAACCTGAAATGGATCATGAGCTCCAATTCGCTCTGCCTGATGCCGGAGCCGACCTACGAAACCTGGTTCGCGGAAGCCCAGGTCGAGCCCAATGTCCACTACGTGCCGCTGCGGCAGGATTTTTCCGATCTGGTCGACAAGGTGGCCTATTTCGAAAAACACCCCGCCGAGGCGGGGCGGATAACCGCCGCCGCCAACGCCTATTGCCGCAAATTCGGCAATGAGCAGGACGAGCAGGCGATCTCGCTGCTCGTCCTCTATAAATATTTCGTGCTGAGCGGGCAGATAAAGCCCGACGCGGAAGTCTGGCGCTTCATCGCCGGCTGAACGTCCAGCCGCAGCCCTAAGCGTGAGAGCGGTCGAACACCTTATCGGCCGGCCCGAAACGGTCCCTGGCGGTGAACTGCTGGTGCCAGTAGGGATAAAGCACCGGCGGCCGGCTGACGACGTCGAGGCGCTGCCGCTCCTCCTCGGTGAGCGAAAGGCTGGCCGCGGCGAGATTGTCCTTGAGTTGCGCCTCGTTGCGGGCGCCGATCACCAGCGAACTCACGGCCGGGCGGCCAAGCAGCCAGGCAAGCGCGACCTGCGCCCCTGAGACGCCGCGTGCCTTGCCGATCTCGTTGAGCACGTCGACGATGCGCCACAGGCGGTCCTCGTCGCGGATCGGCGGTTCCTTCCAGCCGCCGACCTGGCGCGCGGTCGGGCTGTCGCGATGGTATTTGCCGGAGAGCAGGCCGCCCGCCAGCGGGCTCCAGACCAGCACGCCCAGGCCTTGGTCGACCGAGATCGGCAGCAATTCATATTCGGCCTCGCGCGCTTCCAGCGTGTAGTGGATCTGCTGGGTGACGAAACGGGCCTGATGGCGGCTGTCGCTGACGGCAAGAGCCTTCATCACCTGCCAGCCCGAATAATTGGAGCAGCCGATATAGCGGATCTTGCCCTGGTTGACCAAGGTGTCGAGCGCCGCGATCGTCTCCTCCAGCGGCGTGAGCCCGTCCCACTGGTGGACGAAATAGATGTCGATGACATCGGTCCTGAGCCGCTTCAGGCTCTTCTCGCATTCGCGGATCAGATGGTGGCGCGACAGGCCTTCGTCATTGGGGCCGGTGCCGATGCGCATGCGCGCCTTCGAGGCGATCAGCACGTCGTTCTTGCGCTTGCCGCCAAGCGCCTCGCCGATGATCTCTTCCGACAATCCGTTGGAATAGACATTGGCGGTGTCGATGAGGTTGATGCCGGCATCGATGCAGGTGTCGATGATGCGTTTGGCTTCCGAAAGATCCGAATTGCCGACGGCGGCGAACGGACCGGCGCCGCCGAAGGTCATGGTGCCAAGCGTCAATGTCGAAACTTTCAAGCCCGATCGGCCCAGCGTGCGGTATTCCATGTCAGTCCTCGCAATTTGTTTGAAGAGGCGCCGTGGCGAGCGCCGGGAAGAGGCGAGGGGATTTGTAGGACAATTCCCGCCGCTTGTCGCCCCGCTATCGATACGGACCGATCACATATCTTCGAGGCCTGCTGTCGGGCGATTGCAATAAAACCGTCATTGCGCCTCTGTATCTCAGTCGACTTACGGAGTGTCCACCCGGAGCCGGAGCGGATTCCGAAGCGATGATGGCCGACAGGCAGACGGAGCTGCGCGATGAATGAAGTGAAACCGAATTCCGGGGCGAAGGACTGGCTGGAAGCCGAACTCGAGGATACGCTCGACGAGGACTATGAGCTGGAGCTTTCCGAGCCGGCGCTCTCGCTCGAGATCGCCAAGATCTACAAGAAGTCGCATCCGCCCTCCATGGAGCGCATGACCTATTTCCGCGAGCTGCTCAGGCTGCAGTCGGAATTGATCAAGCTGCAGTCCTGGGTCGCCTACCACAAGAAGAAGCTGGTGGTGGTCTTCGAAGGCCGCGATTCCGCCGGCAAGGGCGGCGTCATCAAGCGCATCACGCAGCGGCTCAACCCGCGCATCGCCCGCGTCGTGGCGCTGCCGGCCCCGACCGAGCGCGAGAAATCGCAATGGTATTTCCAGCGCTACGTGCCGCATCTCCCTGCGGGCGGCGAGATCGTGCTGTTCGACCGCTCCTGGTACAACCGCTCCGGCGTCGAGCGGGTGATGGGCTTTGCCAATGGGGACCAAGTCGAGGAGTTCTTCAACGACGTGCCGGAATTCGAGCGTATGCTGGTCCGTTCCGGCATCACGCTCGTCAAGTACTGGTTCTCGATCACGGACGAGGAACAGCAGATGCGCTTCCTGATGCGCATCCACGATCCGATGAAGCAGTGGAAGCTTTCGCCCATGGACCTGCAGTCGCGGGTGCGCTGGGAGCAGTACACCAAGGCCAAGGAAGAGACCTTCGCCCGCACCAACATTCCGGAAGCGCCCTGGTTCATCGTCGAGGGCAACGACAAGAAACGGGCGCGGCTGAACTGCATCGACCACCTGTTGCAGCAGATGCCGTATCAGGAGGTTCCGCACGAGGACATCTCGCTGCCCGACCGCGTCTTCAACCCGTCCTACGAGCGCCAGGTGCTGCCGCGCGAGCTCTACGTGCCGGAGAAGTATTGAGGCCTTTTCCTTCTCCCCGTTTCACGGGGAGGTGAGGAGTGGTCCGCGCAGCGGGCGAAAAGCCAATTGCTTGGCTTTTCGAACGACGAACGCCCGAAGGGCGAATGAGGGGAAGCGCCGGCGTCGGCGATTGAGCCCCAATTCGCGGCCATTACGAGCTTGCCGCTAATCTCAAAGGTCGCGCCGCCCCTCATCGCCCTGCCGGGTATTTCTCCGCGTATAGTGACGGGGAGAAAGAGCTGTACTCACGCTCGCCCGATCATCACATGCAAAGCGTTCGCCGTTGCCACTTGCTCGGTGCAGCGATAGCCGAGCTTCACCATGTCGAGGCCGGCGAAAAGATGCTCGCCCGAGCCGAGCAGCACCGGCGAAATCGCCAGATGCATCTCGTCGATCAGCCGTTCCTGGAGATATTGCCGGAAAGTCGAAACACCGCCGCCGATCCGCACATCCTTGCTCCCGGCCGCGGCCTTAGCCTGTTCGAGCGCCGAGTGGATGCCGTCGGTGACGAAGTAGAACGTCGTGCCGCCTTCCATCGCGATTGGCGCGCGTTTGTAGCGGGTCAGCACGAAAGTCGGAACATGATAGGGGGGGTTGTCGCCCCACCAGCCTTTCCAGTTGTCGTCCGGCCATTCGCCGCGGATCGGCCCGAACATGTTGCGGCCGAGAATGTAGGCGCCGACATTCTCGAAACTGCGGATGGCGAAGTCGTCGTCGACACCGGTCGCGCCGCCATCCTTGCCAATCACCATCTGGTGGAACGTCCGGGTGGTGACCAACCATTTGTGCAGGGTCTCGCCACCGACACCGAGCGGATGTTCAAGCGTCTGATCGGG
This sequence comes from Mesorhizobium sp. B3-1-6, assembly GCF_006439555.1. Taxonomy (NCBI): domain Bacteria; kingdom Pseudomonadati; phylum Pseudomonadota; class Alphaproteobacteria; order Hyphomicrobiales; family Phyllobacteriaceae; genus Mesorhizobium; species Mesorhizobium sp. B3-1-6. Next base: position 300,094 of record NZ_VFTM01000002.1, read on the forward strand.
ACCGGCGCCGTAGCCGTCGAGCGACAGGGTAAAACCGTTGACACGCAGCTTGGACATGATTGCCTCCTAAACCAGTTGTAAATTGCAATCGGTTGTTGAGTAGCTTGGCCGATTGCGAAATGCAAGCGGTATTTTCCGGCGCGATCGAGTCGGGCAGCGTCGGGATCGTCGCCGGAAAGGTAGCTGCCCGGGATATTGGGCGAAGCGGGTAAGGGATGCCGTCGCAATTTTTCGTCGAGAAAAGCGATTAGCTGGGCAACTCTGGGCCGGCAGCATCAAGGATGCGTTCAATGGCAACGCGTAGCGCCGGCAAATTGTCTGTCACGACAGCCCAGACGATGGCTTCGGAAGTCTTGTGATATTCATGACGCAGGATGTTGCCTATGCCACGAACCTGTTTCCAGGAAATTTCTGGAGCAAGAGCGGTTAGATCGTCAGGAATGTGCCGGGTGGCTTCGGAAATAATCTCGATACCGCGCTCGACGCCGTGGCGGAGCAGCCAATCGCTACGGAAATCTTCCAATGTCTTGCCGGTCGTAGCAGCATCGATGCCATCCAGAGCCGCCACGATCTCGGCGAGGATCGGCTTGATCCGACGCGGAGCCATCAAAATATACGCACGGCCGATCGTTCGATATCAGCCTTCAACATCGGATGAAGGCTGTCCCGCGTGGTGATGTCGATTTCGGCCGACATTTTCTCTTCGAGAAATTGTTTGATGCCGACGAGGTCGATCAGGGAAAAGCGCCGCGCCGGATCATAGTCTATGAAGAGATCAAGATCGCTGTCTGAACGTGCGTCCCCGCGCGCGGCCGACCCAAACAGATAAAGCGAGGTCGCGCCCATGCCTCTGATGGCATCTGCGTTCTTCTGCAACCGTTCGATCACATCGTTCCTGCTCATAGATCCATTCTAACGGATCCCGTTAGAATTCCAAAATCGCGAGGCAGGCCTAGCCCTTCAGCATCTGCGCCACCACCGGCGCAAAATAGGTCAGCACGCCGTCGCAGCCCGCCCGCTTCAGCGAAAGCAGCGATTCCAGCATCGCCTTCTCGCCGTCGATCCAGCCATTGGCGGCGGCTGCCTTGATCATCGAATATTCGCCCGACACCTGATAGGCGAAGGTCGGCATCTGGAACTCGTCCTTCAGCCGGCGGATGATGTCGAGATAGGGCAGGCCGGGCTTCACCATCAGCATGTCGGCGCCTTCGGCGAGGTCCTGCTCGGCCTCGCGCACCGCTTCGTCCGAATTGGCGTGGTCGATGTAGTAGGTCTTCTTGTCGCCCTTGAGCAGGCCGGCGGTGCCGACCGCCTCGCGATAGGGCCCGTAGAAGGCCGAGGCGAATTTCGTCGCGTAGGACATGATCGCCACGTCCTGGAAACCGTTGGCGTCGAGCGCGTCGCGGATGGCGCCGATGCGGCCGTCCATCATGTCCGACGGCGCGATGATGTCGGCGCCCGCCGCCGCCTGGATGACGGCCGCGGCGGCGACCTGTTCCACCGTCTCGTCATTGACGATGATACCGTCGCGCAGGATGCCGTCATGGCCGTGGCTGGTGAACGGGTCGAGCGCGGCATCGGTGATGATGCCGATTTCCGGAACCGCGTCCTTGATGGCGCGCGTGGCGCGGTTGATGACATTGTCGGGGTCGAGGATATGCGATCCCGTCTGGTCGCGCAGCGCAAGCTCGACATTGGGGAAGGTGGCGATGGCCGGGATGCCGAGCTTGGCGGCGCGCTCGGCCTCCTTCACCGCGAGGTCGATGGACAGGCGGTAGACGTCGGGCATCGCGGCGATCGGCTCGCGCGTGTTCTTGCCGTCGACGACGAAGATCGGCCAGATCAGGTCGTTCACCGAAAGCTGGTTCTCCTGCACCAGCCGGCGCGACCAGTCGGCCTTGCGCATGCGCCGTAGCCGCCGGCTGCCGGTGATCTCGTCGACGCTGCGCGTGCCGGCAGGCTTTGCGGGGGTGAATTTGTTCATGGTCAAACTCTCTTTTGCGCCGGCTTTTTATCACGCGTCTCCGCCGCTGACCAATGCGACACGATTGTGCCAGGGACGTGGCACACGTTCCTTCCCCCACTTTGTGGAGGGCGAGGAACCTCCTAGGGCTGCCCGTTCCCCGACAGGATCTGCGCCGCGCCCCTGATCGCAACACGGAACGCCTCGTCGAAGCTGACGCCGCGGACCTGCCAGCGATAGGTCTTGCCGCGATCGGCCAGCCGCCAGTCGGCGATCCAGCCGAGGTCCTTGTCGCTCCACACGATGCTGCCGGCGAGCGCCCGGGCCGCTCCCGCTTTCTTCGCGAGTTTGTCGAGCTTTGCCATATTGGCCGCCGCGACCGCCTTTTCGTCGAGGCCGCCGACCTGCCTGGCCTTTGGAAAGGCAATGCGCATCAGCAGTGGACTTGTGGCGTTGGCGAAGGATTCCCTCATCGTCTTGCCGTGGTCCTCATCCGCCGTCAGCACGAAATGCCGCGAACCCTGCTCAGCGGTCATGAAGACGGCGATAGGCGGCCGCTCGCCGAGCCAGGGCCTGCTGCCGAGCTGGGCCAACAGCTTGTCGACGACGGCCGGCTTATAGAGGCAGGTGAGATCATGCGGCCTGTCATGCGTGCCTTGCTCGTCATGGATCGGGATGCCTTCGAGCCGGTCGCGATAGCGGAAGGATTGCACGAAGTCGGCCGCTTTGTCGCGCAGGGCCAGCATCTCCGGCTTCTGCGACAGGCGCTGGTCGCCCGAGACCTTGACCAGCACCTTGTCGAGGCAATCCTTGAAGCCGATCTGCCGGTTTACGTCTCCAGTGCCGGTGACGATGGTCTGAGATTGATAAAGCTCGTTCGCAGTCGCGGCCTCGGCAGGGCAAGACATCCGTAGGATGGCGTTCAGGCCGATCGCTGCAGCCGCGAGGCGGGAAAATCCGGGCATGGCTTGCCGTCCGGTTCAAGATGCCCATTTTCTAGCACCGGGTGCGTGCGGTGGCCAAGGCGGATTGCCGGCTAAACGAAGGAGCAAGGCATGACCTTGATCTGGTTCATCTATGCCGCCTGGCTGCTGCTGATTGTTTATCTGACCGTTCAGGCAATCGGCGTGAAACGCGATACCGAGCTGCATTTGCTGCAGAGCTTCGGTTTGATGTTTGCCATGATCGCCGCCTTCCTGCTGCCGCGCCTGCCGTTGTTCGGCTTCGTCAACTTCGCCCCCGTCAACGCAGCCCTGGGCGGCATCGGCGCGGTGAACGCGCTTATCCCATTCGTATGGTAGCCTGCTTGCGGCGAAAGACGCTGCCTTATCCGTGGCACTCGACAATTGACGTTGGCCCGGTCGCCGCTTAGCACTTCTCCTCCCGCAGGCGCGGGGGAGGATTCTCTCATTATGGATTTTGGCGGAGGCGACGAGATCCGCTTCGAGCGGCTGGGCAAGGCGGGTGTGGTCACCTTGACCCGGCCGAAGGCGCTCAACGCCGTCACGCACAACATGGTCAACGCGCTCGGCAAGGCACTCGATGCCTGGGAAGAGAACGCCGGCATCAATGTCGTCGTCGTCAAGGCCGAGGGCAGGGCGTTTTCCGCCGGCGGCGATATCCTGCACATCTATGAGGCCGGCCGCGCCGGCAAGCCGCCTGTCGACTTCTTCGCCGACGAGTACCGGCTCAACGCCCGCATCGCGCGCTTCAAGAAACCCTATGTCGCGCTGATCGACGGCATCGTCATGGGCGGTGGTGTCGGCATCTCCTTCCACGGCTCGCATCGCGTGCTGACCGAAAACGCGCAGTTCGCCATGCCGGAGGTCGGCATCGGCTTCTTCCCGGATGTCGGCGCCAGCCACCTGCTGCCGGATCTCGGCGGCTCATTCGGCATGTATCTCGGATTGACCGGAAATCGCATCCGTTACGGCGACGCGCTTTGGTCGGGGCTTGCCACGCACACGATCAAGGCGGAGGACCAGGCGGGATTGCTCGACGAGCTGACGACCAGCAACGATCCGAATGCCGAGCTGCGCGATTTCTTCGTGCCGGCAAAACGCGAGACGGAGCGGCAGGACCTGGATTCGATCGCGCGCCATTTCTCAAAAGGCTCGCTGGCCGATATCGTCGCCAGTCTCGAACAAGCCGCCGCCGGCGACGCTTTCGCCGCCAAGACGCTGGCGATCTTGAAAACCCGCTCGCCGACCAGCCTCAACATCGCCTGGCGCCAGATCAGCGCCGGCTCGACGCTGTCGATGGACGAATGCATGAGGATGGAGTTCCGCATCCTGAACCGCATGCTTGCCGGCCACGATTTCTATGAAGGCATCCGCGCCGCCATAATCGACAAGGGCTCTACACCCAAGTGGCGGCCGGCGAGGCTGGATGAGGTCGATGCGGCCGAGATCGACGCTTATTTCGCGCCGCTCGGGGATAAGGAACTCGCCCTGTGAGCGAAGTCACCTCCAGGCGCGTGGTGCTGCAGCCCTCGACCACCGAGGTGATCTTCGCCTGGTTCCAGCGCGTGATCGCCGGCTATTGCCTGTTGTTCGGCATCCTCTATTGGATCCGCCTGATCGGCATCTATCCGGGCGAACTGTGGCGCTTCGACCTGATGCCTGTGCACTGGCAGGTGGCGGCGGCCATGCTCGCCGTCTTCTTCCCCTTCGCCGCCGCCGGCCTCTGGATGCTGGCGTCGTGGGGACCGGTGATCTGGTTCATCTGCGCGGCGACCGAGACGGTGATGTATGCCGGCTTCCCCGATCTCTTCGGCCATCGGCTGCTGATCGTCGTCTCGCATGCCTGCGTGGCCTTGCTCTACATCGTCTTTCGCGTCACCATATGGCTGCAGAAGCGCCAACTTCGCCAATGAGCATGATGCCGAAAAGTGTGAAGCGGTTTTCGGATGACATCATGCTCCACCCATAAAGCCGGCCGATGGCCTGCCTCCGCGGGGCGCTTTCTCAGCCCCGTTTCACCCCAAGATCCATTGGCTAAATCTTTAGGTTAATTGTTCTTGCTCGGGTGACCGATCGTTAAGCGTCTTCCGAAACCTCTTACCGGTAAGCTCTTGTTAGCCCTGGCGTTTAAGTCGAATTTTATGAGTATTCGATAGTGTCGCGATCAAGGTGAAAAACAAAAAATCACCAAGGCGACAAACGAGAGGCAAAGACAATGATCAATTCGCGTCCGGCGGCGAAGACCGCAAACGTATCCGACGATCGCCGCGAGGCTATCCGCTCGCTGTACATGGAATCGCTGCAGCTGGTGGAGCGTCTGCACCGCCGCCTGCTTGACGTGATCAAGGACGAGTTCGACCGCAACGGCCGCTCCGACATCAACGCCATCCAGGCGCTGCTGCTCTTCAACATCGGCAATTCGGAACTGACCGCCGGCGAGCTGCGCTCGCGTGGCTACTATCTCGGCTCCAACGTCTCCTACAATCTGAAGAAGCTGGTCGACCTTGGCTTCATCAACCACCAGCGCTCGCGCATCGACCGCCGTTCGGTCCGCGTCTCGCTGACGCCGAAGGGCAACGAGGTGGCCGACGTCGTCGCCGGCCTCTACGAGCGCCATGTCGGCTCGATCGAGGCGGTCGGCGGCATCAACACCGACGAGTTCAAGCAGATGAACCGCGCCCTGCAGCGGCTCGATCGCTTCTGGAACGACACGATCGCTTACCGGATGTGAGTGCTTCGGAATTGGGACGGGAAAGCCGCGCCGAAGAAGCACGGCCCCGGGGGGAAAGAATAGGAGGCCGGCGCCGAAGCGCGCCGGTCTTTTTCTTTATTGCGAAGGCGGGCATCTGCGGGAGCTTGACCGTCGCTTCGCGCGCATGAAGGCTCTGCGCCTGAAGGGCAGGGCAAAGATTTCATAAGGACGCGCTGGCATCTTGCGATGCAAAAAAGCATCGCTGTCATTTCTTTCATCTGGCCGCCGCATGCAAATCGCGGGCCAAGGCCACGTTGCCGCCATAATCGCGGTCAATGCGAGTGGTGGGTGATGCTGCGGGCCTATGCCTTGCGCTCCTTGGAACCTGCGTTGCGGCGGCGCGTTTCTGGCGGCCGACCGATGCGGGTCATGGTTGGCGAATTGTTAAGTTTGCCACCCCTAGAGTGCGGACAAGCCGCCCGGCAAGCAAGTTGAGCGAGAGCGATAAAGCAAGAATGTCTGCCATGAGAACCAGCCGCCGTTTCTTCCTTACCGGAGCCTCCGCGCTCGCCGCCGCCGTGGTCGCCGGCCATGCGAGCGCCCAGGATGTGATCGGGGATATCCTGAAATCCTCGACGCGCGGCAATTGGGACGATCAGTTCGACGCCCGCGGCACCGACACCAACAAGGTCGCCTCGACGCTGCCGATCTTCAGCCAGCAGACGGTGGCCTTCACCGAGCAGGCCGTGGCGCAGTATCAGAACATCGTCTCCCAAGGCGGTTGGGAACAGGTTCCGGCGACCAAGAAATTGCAGCTCGGCGTCGACGACCCGGATGTCGTCCCGCTGCGCAAGCGCCTGATGGTGTCGGGCGACCTGCCGCAGAGCGCCGGCATTTCGACGGCCTTCGATTCCTATGTCGACTCGGCGGTCAAGCGCTTCCAGCTTCGTCACGGCCTGCCGGCCGACGGCGCCATGGGCAAATACACCTATGCCGCGATGAACGTGTCGGCGCAGGTCCGGCTCGGCCAGTTGCAGACCAACCTGCAGCGCCTGAAGGAAAAGGCCGGCACGCTCGGCGACCGTTACGTGCTGGTCGACATTCCGGGCGCCCAGGTCGAAGCGGTCGAGAACGACCGCGTCGTGCTGCGCCACACGGCGATTGTCGGCAAGATCGACCGCCAGACGCCGATCGTCAATTCGAAGATCAACGAGATCATCGTCAATCCGTACTGGAACGCGCCCGTCTCGATCGTGCGCAAGGACATCATTCCGCTGATGCGGAAGGACCCGAACTACCTCAAGGACAGCCACATCCGCCTGTTCGCCCCGGACGGCAGCGAGGTCGATCCGATGACCATCGACTGGTCGACGGACGATGCCGCGAAATACCGTTTCCGCCAGGATCCCGGCAGCAACAATGCGATGGCCTCGGTCAAGATCAACTTCCCGAGCCCGGACGGCGTCTATATGCACGACACGCCGCAGCAGAGCCTGTTCGGCAAGCTGATGCGCTTCGATTCCTCGGGCTGCGTGCGCGTCCAGAACGTGCGCGACCTCGTCACCTGGATCCTGCGCGACACGCCCGGCTGGGACCGCCAGCATTTCGAGGCGGCGATCAAGACCGGCGAGAACACGCCGATCAATGTGGTCAATCCGGTACCGGTCCACTTCCTCTACCTCTCGGCATGGTCGACGGCTCCGGGCGTCGTGCAGTTCCGCGACGATATCTACGCCCTTGACGGCGCCACCGAGCTGCAGATCAGCTCCGCGCAGTAAGCATCTGATTCTTAAAAGAAAAAGGCCGCTCTCGCAGCGGCCTTTTTGTTTGGGCGACGCAATGCGCGCCTTACAGCAATTCCAGGAAAAGTGGGTGCGGTTTTCCGTCCGGAATTGCGTGAAAGTAAAGAGATAGAGCGGTTCGCCGTTTCCGTGAAACGGAGCTTGGGCATGGAGGCAGTAGGGGCGCGTCTTCGGCTTTCCGAGCGGCCTGCAACAAGACAATCGCGCCAGCATGGCAAGGCCCTTGCGGTACCCGGGCCGCGCGGCGCGGCCTCAGATGGCGCCCCGCGGATATCCGGTGGGCTGCTGGCACGTCCTGCCGATGACCCCGTGACAAGAATGACAAGCCCGCCGCCGCGGCGATGGCCGCGGTCGGCGTTGAATGTCAGCGTAGCTCACAAAAGTCAGTAAACCACTTTACGCAACCGCTTTACTAGCCAAATTTTATGGGATAGCGTTTGGCTCGTTGCTGGGCAGGATCGGACATGAGCACCATCAATGAAGTCGCGATAATGGCGAGGGTGTCGACCACGACCGTGTCGCGCTATCTCAACAATCGCATCGAGCTTCCGGCGGAGACGGCGGCGCGCATCGACGCGGCCATCGTGGCGCTCGACTACCGCCCGAACATCCTCGCCAAGCGCCTGAGTCTCGGCCGCTCCGAGGCGATCGGCATGCTGACGCCTGAAATCGCCAACCCGTTCTTTGCCGAACTGGCCGCCGCCGTCGAGGATGAGGCGGAAAAGCACGGCTATTCCGTGCTGATGAGCAGCACCGGCGGCAACCGGGAGCGCGAGCTCGCCAGTCTCAGGCGGCTGAAGGACGGCCATGTCGACGGGCTGATCATGATGACCAACCGGGCGGACGACGGCTCGCTCGCCGCCACGCTTCACCATTACGGCCGTATCGTTCTGATCGACGAGGACATTCCGGGCGTCAACGTTCCGAAAATCTTCGTCGAGAATCGCGAAGGCGCTCGCGCCGCGACGCGCCACCTCATCGAGGCCGGGCACCGGCGCATCGCCCATATCGGCGGCCCGGCGAAGCTGTTCAGCGCCATCGAACGACTGGCCGGGTACCGCGACGTCCTGGCCGAGGCGGGGATAGAAGTCCACGACGGCGATGTCCGCCAGGGCGAGTATTCGCGCGCGTTCGGCCGCGCCGCCATGCTGGACATCCTGGCCGGCGGCCAGCCGCCGACGGCCGTTTTCGCCGGCAGCGATTTCATTGCTATCGGCATCATGGAAGCGGTGCGTTCCAAAGGCCTCAACGTGCCGCAGGACATCTCGCTGGTCGGCTTCGACGACATGCCGTTTGCCGACCTCCTCGCGCCAGGCCTCACCACAATCCGTCAGCCGACCGCCGAACTCGGCCGCATTGGGTTCAGCACACTCAAGGCGCTGATCGACAAGGCGTCGCCGCCTGAACTCACACGGCTCCCGGTCGCGCTGGTCAAGCGCAACTCGGTAGCGCCGCCGCGCTCCTGAGACAGACAGTTCGCAACCAAGAAAGGGGAATGAAACAAATGACAAGATCGATCATGAAATCAATAGCATACGCCGCTGCTCTGGGGCTTGGCCTGGTGGCCGGACCGACACTCGCCGCCGACTTCAGCGCCGTCTATGTGATGTCGGACAATCTCGGCGACATGGGCTTCAACGACAACGCCGCCACCGGCTTCGCCCGCGCCGAGAAGGAAGGCGTCAAGACGCGCCTGCTGCAGGCGTCGCCGACCGATCCGCAGCTCTGGCGCCAGAATCTCGAAGCGGTATCGAATTCGGGCGAATGGAGCGTCGTTTTCACCGGGCCGAACATGCACGACAACCTGGCCGACGTCGCGCCGCAGCACCCCGACCAGAAATATGTCTTCTTCGACGATGAGTTGAAGCAGCCGAATGTTCTTTCGGTGAAATACGCGCAGAACGAAGGCTCTTATCTCGCCGGCGCGCTAGCCGCGATCGCGGCGACCGACAAGAAGGATTTTCCGCTCACTTCCGGCGATCCGAAGATCGCTGTCGTCGCTGGCATGGACCTGCCGGTCATCCAGGACTTCATCCTCGGCTTCAAGCAGGGCGCCAAGACCGTCGTGCCGGACATCGACGTGCAGGTGATCTTCATCGGCAACTTCAACGATGCGCAGAAGGCCTACGACCTGACCAAGACCGCGATCCAGAACGGCGCCAACGTCGTCTTCAACGTCGCCGGCCCAGCCGGCCTCGGTATCCTCAAGGGCGCGGCGGACTCCAAGAAATACGCCATCGGCGTCGATTCCGACCAGAGCGGCCTGCACCCGGACAATGTGATCGCCTCGATGATCAAGCAGATCGGCAACTCGATCTACGACTCGATCAAGCAGATCCAGGACGGCAAGGCCGAGTTCGGCAAGCTCAAGGTCTATGGCCTCGCCAATGAGGGCGTCGGCCTTGTCTACAACGACAAGCTGGTGCCCGCCGACATCAAGGCCAAGGTCGACGCCGCCAAGGCCAAGGTGGTCAGCGGCGAGATCAAGGTCGACACTGCTTTCAAGTAAGCCTCCCAGGACCTTGAAACGGGACGCTGCCAAGGCGGCGTCCCGTCATTCCGACCAGGAAGCGTGCCCCAGGAAGCGTGCCGATGAGCGACCCGGATATCATCTTGCGCCTTGCAGGCATCGCCAAGTCGTTTGGCGAGAAGGCCGCGCTCAGTCATGTCGACCTCGATGTCCGGCGCGGCGAGGTTCATGTCATCTGCGGCGAGAACGGCGCCGGCAAGTCGACGCTGATGAATATCCTTGCTGGCATTCACCAGCCGAACGCTGGCTCCATCGTGCTGAATGGCAAGACCGTGACGATCGCGGACCCGATTGCCGCGAGCCGCCTCGGCATCGGCATGGTGCACCAGCACTTCACGCTGGTGCCGTCCATGAGCGTGGCTGAGAACCTGTTTCTCGGCCGCCAGCCGCGCCGGCTGGGTATCTTCTCCGACCGCCGGCAGATGGTCGAGCGCGCCCGCGAACTGGTCGCGCGCTACAACTTCCGCCTCGATCCGGAAGCGCCGGTGCGCACGCTTTCGGTCGGCCAGCGCCAGCGCGTCGAGATCCTGAAGGCGCTGGCGTTCGACGCGGATCTCTTGATCCTCGACGAGCCGACCGCCGTGCTGACTCCGCCCGAAGTCGACGAGCTGATCGGTGTGGTCGACGGCTTGCGCGCCAGGGGCCGCACCATTCTTTTCATCACCCACAAGCTGCGCGAGGTGAAAGCCGTCTCCGACCGCGTGACCGTCATTCGCCATGGCCGCAGCATTTCGACGCGCAATACGGCCGATGTCACCGAAGCCGACATCGCCCGCGACATGGTCGGCCGCGACGTATTCCTGGTCGGCCGCAAGGGCAGTGGGCAGCGCAGCTTCGGCGCCCCGGTCCTGACGCTCGACAGTGTCAGCATGACCAATCATTCAGGCCGGCGTCTGCTCGACCGCATCTCTCTCCAGGTACGCGCCGGCGAGGTTCTGGGCATCGCCGGCGTCGACGGCAACGGCCAGACCGAACTCGCCGAGGCAATCGCCGGGCTGATGCCGGTGCAGGCGGGCAGGATCCGCTTCGGCGACCGGGATTTCACCGACGCTGATCTATGGGAGCGCCAGCAGGCCGGTCTCGGCTTCGTGCCGGAAGACCGCCTCGACCGTGGCCTGAGCGTCACGATGAGCGTCGCCGAGAACGTCGCGGCGACGAACTACAGCCGCGCCGGATTGCTGTCCGGCGGCCTGATCAATCGGCAGAAGCTGGACAGCTTCGCGGGCGAGAAGATCAAGGAGTTCGACGTGCGCGGCGCGCAGCCTGCCACGCAGGCCGGCTGGCTCTCCGGCGGCAACATGCAGAAACTGGTGATTGCCCGCGAGCTGGAGCGCGACCCATCGCTGCTCCTGATCTGCCAGCCGACGCGCGGACTGGACATCGGCGCGTCCGAATTCGTTCACGCGCGCATCCTGCAGGCCGCCGACCGGGGCCGCGCCGTGCTCCTGATCTCGTCCGAGCTCTCCGAGATCTTCGCGCTCTCCGACAGGATCGGCGTCATGTATTCGGGGCGCATGATGCGCGTCCTCGACCGCGCCGAGGCCGACGAGGAGACCGTCGGATATCTGATGAACGGCGGATCGAAGGAGGCTGCGTAATGGCGCCGGCGCTGTCCAATTTCCTGCGCGTCATTCGCGCGCCGCTCGCCGCGATCCTGCTCACGCTGGCGCTCGGCTTCCTGCTGGTCGCGTCGATCACGGATGAGCCGGTCCGCGCCTATCGCGACCTGTTGCTCGCCAATTTCGATTCGCTCGGCAACTTCGCCCTGTTCCTGAACCGCGCCACGCCGCTCACCCTGATCGCGCTCGGTGTCGTCTTCTCCTTTCGCGCCGGCATCTTCAATGTCGGCGGCGAGGGCCAGCTCTACGCGGGCGCGGTCACCACCACCGTCGTCGCCATCGCCGGCGCTTCGCTGCCGGCCTTTATGCTGATGCCGCTCGCCATCGTCGCCGGTTTTCTTGCCGGCGCGGTGGTCGGCTGGATTCCGGGCGTGCTCAAGGTGCGTCTCGCCGTCGACGAGGTGGTGACGACACTGATGCTCAACATCATCATTCTCCTGATCACCTCCTGGCTGGCCAACCAGGTGATCCGCGACACCACCGCCTATGGCGCGGTGAGCTGGATGGTGCCGAGCTCGATCTGGCTGCCGCCCTTGCCTTTCGTTCCGCGCGCCACCAGCGGCTTCCTTGTCGCCGCCGTGCTTGCCGTCGTCTCATGGATCGTGCTGTTCCGCACCCGATGGGGCGCGGAGGTTCGCGCGGCCGGCACCAATCTGCGCTTTGCCGAGGCCACCGGCGTGCCGGCGGCGCGGCGGGTGATCTCGGCGATGGTCATCGCCGGTGGATTGGCCGGGCTGGCCGGAGCGCTTTATGTGCTCGGCGTCGGACACCGCTTCGAGCAGAATTTCTCGCCGAGCTACGGGCTTGTCGGCCTCACCTGCGCCCTGCTTGCCCGCGTCCATCCGATCGGTTCGCTGGCGACCGCGCTCTTTTACGCCGCGATGCTGAATGGTGCTGCCTACATGCAGATTTCCACCGATGTGCCGCGCTCGCTGGTCAACCTTTTGACGGGCCTGCTCGTGCTGCTGATGACGGCGCGGCTGCGTCGCGCCGCCCAGGCAGCGTGAGGAGGTAAGGGATGAACCTCGCATCGCTGCTCGCCGCGGTTCTTGAACAATCGACCCCGATCCTGCTTGCCGCGCTGGCGGCAATGATCACCTTGCGCGCCAACATCCTCAATGTCGCGGTCGAGGGCATGATGCTGGCGGCCGCCTTCGCGGCCATCGCCGTCGGCGACTGGAGCGGCAGCGCCTGGCCGGCCTTCCTGTCGGCGCTGGTGGTCGCGGTGATGCTTTCGCAGCTTCTGGCGCTGCTGACCTTGCGCTTCTTCGCCGACTTCATCGTGGCGGGCCTTGGCATCAACCTGCTGGCCGCCGGCGGCACGCTCTTCATCCTCGAGCGCTACTACAACAGTCCAGGCGGGCTGAGGCCGATCGCCTTTCCCGACATCTGGCATGTGCCCGCCGGATCGCTGTCCTGGCTGCCGGTGCTCGGGCCGGCCTTCGAAGGCCAAAGCATCATCGTGCTGATCGCGCTTGTCGCGGTGCCGCTCACCTATGTCTTTCTCTACAAGACGCCGCTCGGCGCCAGCCTGCGGGCCGCGGGAGAGGACGAGCACGCCGCGCGCTCCGCCGGCATCCGCATCGCTGTCATGAAAGCCCTGTCCTTGGCGGTCAGCGGCTTGCTGGCCGGGCTTGCCGGCGCGCAGCTTGCCATGGACAAGCTGCATTTCTTCCTGCCGGACATGACCAGCGGCCGCGGCTTCATCGGGCTGGCCGCGACGCTGTTCGGCGGCGGCCAGCCCTGGATGACGGCGGCGGCGTCCTTCCTGTTCGGCTTCTTCGGCGCGCTGGGCGACCGCCTGCAAGTGTTCGCCATCCCCTCGCAGTTCGTGCTGATGCTGCCCTATCTCGCCGCCATCATCGGCCTGACTTTCGCCCGCTGGCGCATCCTGGCGCGTAACCGGCCGGCCAGAATTCAGGGCAATCCCCAATGACGAAGCCGATCATCCTCGACTGCGATCCGGGCAATGACGATGCCCTGGGCATCCTGGTCGCCGCCGGCCATAAGGCGCTCGACCTGAAGGCGGTGACGACGGGTGCCGGTCATCTTGCCGGGGACCGCACCGCGCGCAACGGCGCAATCGTCCTTGCCGTTGCGGGGCGCAAGGATGTCCCGGTTTCGGCCGGCGCCATGGGGCCATTGGTGCGCGAAAGGTTGATCGCCGGCATCCTCGACCAGACCTGTGCGCTCGACCCGGAGCGGCCGGATCTCGAAGCGGTCAACCTCGATCCACGCCACTCCAGCGACCTCATCGCCGAGATGGTCCTTTCAGGCGCCGCCGACACCGTCGTCACCACCGGTCCGCTGACCAATCTGGCCATGGCGCTGCGGCGCAATCCCGGCCTGGCGGAGAGGATCGGGCGCATCGTCTCGCTCGGCGGGGCCTGGGGGCTCGGCAACAAGACAGCGGCGGCGGAGTGGAATGTTCTATGCGATCCGGAGGCGGCAGCCATCGTGTTCGGGGCCGGCATTCCCTTGACGCTTCTTTCGATCGACGTGGGACCGCAGGCGGTTATCACCGAAGGATTGATCGCGGACGCCGAGGCGATTGGCGGCAAGGTCGGGCTCTTCGCTGCCGAGCTCCTGCGCTCCCTGAACACGACATTCCGCCCGGGTGTGTTCGGGCCCGTCGCAATGCCGCTCAACGATCCCGTGGCATCGCTCGTCACGGCCGAACCTTCCCTGGCCAGGACCGTTCCGGCTCGGGTCGAGGTCGAGCTCGCCGGCAAGTTCACCTATGGCCGCACGGTCATCGACTTTGCCGGACGCTCGGGGCCGCCGAACGCCGAAATCGCCGTCGAGCTTGATGGCGAGGGCATCCACGCCGCCTTCATCGCCGCATTGAAGCGGCTGGCCAGCCGGTCTTACAAAACGGGAGAGGAAGTATGACAAAGAGCCGTCGCGTCCTGATCGCGGGCGAATCCTGGACCGTTCATTCGATCCACCAGAAGGGCTTCGATTCCTTCACCACGACGGAGTACGCCGAAGGCGTGCGCTGGCTGCGCGACGCCCTCGAAGGCGGTGGCTGGGACGTTGTCTACCAGCCGGCCCATGTCGCCGCGCGCGACTTCCCCTTCAGCGCCGGCGAACTGGCGAAGTTCGACTGCATTATGCTGAGCGACATCGGCGCCAACACCCTGTTGCTCCATCCCGACACGTTCGTGCGGTCGAAGACGCTGCCCAATCGCCTCGAAGCGATACGCGACTATGTCCTCGGCGGCGGCGGACTGGTGATGGTCGGCGGCTATATGACCTTCCAGGGCATCGACGCCAAGGCGCGCTATCGCGACACCGAAGTCGCGGAGGTGCTGGGCGTGGCAATGGAGGCGGGCGATGACCGCGCCGAGCGGCCGCAAGGCGTGAAGCCGCGTGTTGCCGCAGCAAGTCATCCGATCGTCGGCGGCCTGGAAGCGGAGTGGCCGGCGCTGCTCGGCTACAATCGCTTTGCCGCCAGGCAGAAGGCGACGGTGGTCGCGACCGTCGGCAACGATCCCTTGATCGTCGCGGCGGAGTTCGGCAAGGGCCGGTCGGTCGCCTTTGCCTCCGATTGCGGGCCGCATTGGGCGCCGCCCGCTTTTGTCGATTGGCCGGGCTACACGACGCTTTGGCGGCAGATCGTCGGCTGGGCGGCGGGAGCCTGACATGGTGACGCTCAACATCATGCGCTGGGGCGACTGCGGCGCGCCGAAGACGATGGTGGCGCTGCACGGCATCACCGCCAATGCAGGCGCCATGACCGAGCCGGCGCGTGTGCTTGCCGCACGCGGCTGGCAGGTGATCGCTCCCGACATGCGCGGCCACGGCGAAAGCGCGCGAGGCAATGGCGACTTCTCTTTCGACAACCTGCTCTCCGATTTCGCCGGGAACCTCCCCGCCGGACCGGACGTGCTGCTTGGCCATTCCTTCGGCGGCACGCTGGCGCAGCTTGGCGTGCTGCGCGGCCTGTTCCGGCCGAAGGCGATGCTTCTGGAAGACCCGGTCTCGCATTTTGCCGACAAGGCGACGCCGAAGGGCATGCTGGACTGGGACGAAGCAAATCTGCCCCACGACATCGAGGGGCTGCTGAAACTCAATCCCGGCTGGTCGCGGCGGGACGCTGCCTGGAAAGTCGTGTCGCTCGAGCAGATATCGTTCGATGACGCGCGTTCAGCCTTCGCCGGCAACGCACCCTGGGACCTGCGGGATGAGGCGGCGCGCCTAGCCCGGATG
This sequence comes from Mesorhizobium sp. B3-1-6, assembly GCF_006439555.1. Taxonomy (NCBI): domain Bacteria; kingdom Pseudomonadati; phylum Pseudomonadota; class Alphaproteobacteria; order Hyphomicrobiales; family Phyllobacteriaceae; genus Mesorhizobium; species Mesorhizobium sp. B3-1-6. The sequence goes on from NZ_VFTM01000002.1 coordinate 315,874, forward strand.
CTGCCGACAGTTTGGGTCCTGCCGGAAGTGAGCCGGTTTGTCCCGCCCGACGACACCGCGCGCCTGCGGTCAGAGGTCGGCGAGCGGTCTGTCGTCGTGATGCCCAATGTCGGCCATAGTATCCATCGCGACGCCACGCAGGCATTCGTCGACATAGTCGAGACACTGGGAGCCGGCACTTGGTTCGACCGCTGAACGACGGGCACGATTTCGTCTTCCAACTGGGAGGGCATGCGCCGCGGCTTTCCGTCAGGGCTGGCGAGCAATTCACGGTGTTCACCGAGGACTGCTTTTCCGGCAAGCTGACGAGCGTCGACGGCAAGCCGCGCGAGGTCGCGCCCTATCCGAAAGTCAACCCGCTGGTCGGTCCGATCGCCGTCGAAGGGATCAGGGCCGGCGATATCATGGCGATCCGCCTGCATCGCCTGGAGCCCGCTCGTGACTGGGGCGTGGCGACGATTTCGCCGAATTTCGGCTTCCTGTCGGGAACCCGCGCCTCGCCCAACTTGCAGCAGGAGCAGGACGAGCGGGTGTGGATATGGCGCCTCTCGCCGGATCGAACGCAGTTGACCACACGGACCTCCTCCGGCCGCACGCTGCGCGCCGGCTACCGGCCTTTCCACGGCACGCTGGGCGTCGCGCCCGCTCATGGCGAGGTTCGCCTCGGCGTCGTTCCCGGCGACTTCGGCGGCAATTTCGACATCCCGGACCTGAGGGAAGGCGCGACGCTCTACCTGCGGGCCAATGTCGATGGCGGGCACATCTATATCGGTGACGGACATTACGCGCAGGGCGATGGCGAGATCGCGGGCACCGCGGTCGAGGGCGCCTTCTTCACGACCCTGTCCGCCGAGAAGGCGGTGCCGGATGAGAGCTTCGACTGGCCGCGCCTGGAGACCGAAAGCCATATCGGCGTCATCGGCTGCGCGCGGCCGCTGGACGACGCCGCCCGCATCGCGGTCGCCGGGCTGGTGCGCTGGGTGGCGCAACGGACAGGCATGGACACGATGGACGCGCATCAACTGGTCAGCCAGACCTGCAGCCTGCGCATCGGCAATGTCGTGAATCCCGCTTTCACGGCGCTTTGTTCCGTACCCAAGGCGGTTCTGTCGCATTAGCGGAACGGCGACGCGTCCGCGGTTGATACGGCCGCGTGACGTCCGGCCGGCTGGACGCGACGCCGGCAATTGCCCATGGTCGGTCGACCAGCCGGAGTCGCGCCATGGACGTCGCCGTCTTCATTCTCGTCGTGCTCGCCTTCGTAACCGTTTCCGGTGCGCTGGTGCGGCTGGTGCGCGTGCCGCTGCCGGTGCTGCAGATCGCGATCGGCGCCGCCCTGGCCTGGCCGGCACGCGGCCTGCATGTCGAGATCGACCCGGAGCTGTTCCTCCTGGTATTCATTCCGCCGCTTCTGTTCGGCGATGCGTTCTCGGCGCCGAAGCGCGAACTGATAGCGTTGCGCAGCCCGATCCTCGACCTCGCCATCGGGCTCGTCTTCTTCACCATCGTCGGCTTCGGTTACGCCTTGCACTGGCTGGTGCCGAGCATCCCGCTGGTCGTCGCCTTCGCTCTGGCCGCCGTGCTGTCGCCGACCGATGCGGTCGCCGTGTCCTCGATCGTCGACCGCAATGTCGTCCCGGCGCGGCTGATGCACATATTGGAAGGCGAATCCCTGCTCAACGACGCCTCGGGTCTGGTGATGTTCCGCTTCACCGTCGCGGCGGCGCTGACCGGCAGCTTTTCGTTCGCCGCGGCATCCCTGAGTTTCCTCTTGGCAGTGGCGATCGGCATTCTCGCCGGCATCGCGGCGCTGTTCATCGCCGCGAAGTCGTTGCAGATCCTCGGCCGCATCACCAGCACACCGGCCGAGGCGCAGGTGCTGGTCATGGTGCTGTTGCCCTTCGTCGCCTATCTGATCGCCGAGCATTTGAACGCGTCGGGCGTTCTGGCGGCTGTCACCGCCGGCCTGTTGACCGGATATTCCGGCATCGTCCGCCACATGGCTGTCTCGGCGCGCATCCAGACGATCTCGCTCTGGTCGACGCTGATCTTCATGTTCAACGGCTCGCTGTTCATCCTGCTTGGCCTGCAACTGCCCGACATCATCCGCAAGGTGCCGCCGGAACTGACGACCCGGCATTGGCTGTTCGAGCCGGCATTGACCGTGCTCTTGCTCACGCTCTGCCTGATCGGCCTGCGCTATGTCTGGATATGGATCGGCGACATGGGCGCCGTGCTTGCCGCGCGGCTCCGCAAGCGCAAAGCCGAACCCTTTGGTTTTCGCGTCAGGCTCGCCGGTTCGATCGCTGGCGTGCGCGGCGCCGTCACTCTGGCCGGCATCCTGTCCCTGCCGCTTACCTTGCAAGACGGCTCGCCGTTCCCGGCCCGCGACCTCGTGATCTTCCTCGCCGCCGGCGTCATCATATGCTCGCTGGCGATTGCGAGCCTTACCCTGCCTACGGTCGCGCGCGGCCTCGTCGAGCCCGGCGAGCATCCAGGTGCGGCCGAAGAGCGCCGCGCCCGCGTCGGCGCCGCCAACGCGGCCATCGCCAGGATCGAAGGCCTCGCCAGCGACGGCAATGAAGGGGAGGCGGCGGACATGAAGCTTGCCATCGCCGAGAGCGTCGCATCCATCTACCGGCGGCGCATCTCGCTCTCCGACGGCGCCGACGAAGCGCGCGCCGAGGCCCGCGAATCCGGGCGGATCGAGCTCGGATTCAGGCTTGCCGGCATCGAGGCCGAGCGGGCCGAACTGCAGGCGATGCTTCGCCGTGGCGACATCAATGACCATACGGCGCGCAAGCTGTTCACCGAGATCACCTTCTCGGAAGCGATCCTCAAGGGCCGCGAACCGCGGGATTAGAACTGGACGGGTTTGTCTTGGCGCAAACCGGCCAGCAAATTTCGCGCCGCAAACGTGGCGGCCCGGAAACAACTGTGTTAATGCGCGGCGACCTCGCAGACCTCCGGCCCCAAGGGAAAGCAAGCCATGTCAAACGCAGCGGCAGCCTCCAGCAAATTCGAATCCTTCTTCGAGACCACGCTTGCCGACGCCGATCCGGAAATCTTCGGCGCCATCCGCAACGAGCTTGGCCGCCAGCGCCACGAGATCGAGCTGATCGCGTCGGAAAACATCGTGTCGCGCGCCGTGCTCGAAGCTCAGGGCTCGATCATGACCAACAAATATGCCGAGGGTTATCCGGGCAAGCGTTACTATGGCGGCTGCCAGTTCGTCGACGTGGCCGAGGAACTGGCCATCGAGCGCGCGAAAAAGCTCTTTGGCTGTAACTTCGCCAACGTTCAGCCGAACTCGGGCAGCCAGATGAACCAGGCCGTGTTCCTGGCGCTGCTGCAGCCCGGCGACACCTTCATGGGCCTCGACCTGAATTCGGGCGGCCATCTCACCCACGGCTCTCCGGTCAACATGAGCGGCAAATGGTTCAAGGTCGTCTCCTACGGCGTGCGCAAGGAAGACCATTTGCTCGACATGGACGCGATCGAGAAGACCGCGCATGAGACGAAGCCGAAGCTGATCCTGGCCGGCGGCACCGCTTATTCGCGCATCTGGGACTGGAAGCGTTTCCGCGAGATCGCCGATTCGATCGGCGCCTATCTGATGGTCGACATGGCGCATATCGCCGGCCTCGTCGCCGGCGGCGTGCATCCGTCGCCGTTGCCTCATGCCCATGTCGTGACCACGACGACCCACAAATCGCTGCGGGGTCCGCGCGGCGGCATGATCCTGTGCAACGACGAGGACATCGCCAAGAAGATGAATTCGGCGGTGTTTCCGGGCTTGCAGGGCGGCCCGCTGATGCATGTCATCGCCGCCAAGGCGGTGGCGCTCGGCGAGGCGCTGAAGCCGAGCTTCAAGGCCTATGCCGAAAGCATCATCGCCAATGCCAAGGCGCTGGCGTCCAGCCTGCAGGAGACGGGCCTCGATATCGTCTCCGGCGGTACCGACAACCATTTGATGCTGGTCGACCTTCGGCCGAAGAACGCCACCGGCAAGCGCGCGGAAGCCGCCCTCGGCCGCGCCAACATCACCTGCAACAAGAACGGCATCCCGTTCGATCCGGAAAAGCCGTTCGTGACGTCGGGCGTACGCCTCGGCACGCCGGCCGGCACCACGCGCGGCTTCGGCCAGGCCGAATTCCGCGAGATCGGCAAGCTGATCGCCGAGGTGCTGGACGGGCTGAAGGTGGCGAATTCCGACGACGGCAATGCGGCCGTCGAGGCCGCCGTCAAAGCCAAGGTCACGGCGTTGACCGACCGCTTCCCGCTTTACCCCTATCTCGGCTGATCCACGCTCGGTTGCCCTCCGTCGGTTGACCGCGCGACATACGTCATCTTTTATCCTTGCGCTTCGCGCCGCTCCTTGATCGGGCGGCGCGGCTTATCGGAGACCTGATGATGCGCACTTTCCGTCTTGCCACCCTGGCCGTGTCCGGCTCGCTGGCCGTTTTCGCCCTGTCCGGCGCGGTTGCGCAGGAGCAGCCCGGCTCCGACATGCCGGCCACCAATACCTTCGGCAAGTGGACCACCATCATCGATACGCTCGATACCGGGCAGGATGCGCACAAGACCTGCGCCGCCTCGACTGCATTCGTCGACGGCGACGGCAATGCCGGTTCCCTGACGCTGTCGATCTCGACCGGCGATGCGCTGCCGCCGGACGCGTATCCGGCCATCATGTTCATCATCGACAACGGGAACCTGCCGACCGGCGACAAGATCGCCGCGACCTTCGGCGATCCTGGCGTGAAGGTCGCTGCGACCGTGACCTCCAACGGCGCCGCCGGTGGTCGTCCCAGCTGGATGGTCGACAACCAGGCCAAGACCAGCCTCGCCCTGCTGCGCGCCATGCGCAAGGTCACCTCGCTCGATGTCACCTTCGGCAAACAGAAGGTCACCAGCATCCCGATGGACGGCTTCACCAAGGCCTATCGCAACCTAGGCGCATCCTGCGGGTTTCCGACCAAGGATGTTGCGCCCTGACGCCTGTCGGCCAGCGGGGTGGGGCGCTGGCAATCTTGCTTATGCCTCGCTATCTCTGAGGCATGAAAGGCTCTAAGCCTTTCGCCCACAGAATCGCGAACCCAAGGCTCTCCATGCGCTGTCCCTATTGCCAGTCCGAAGATACGCAGGTGAAGGATTCGCGTCCCGCCGAGGACGGCGCGGCGATCCGCAGGCGGCGGGTGTGCCCCGATTGCGGCGGCCGTTTCACGACTTTCGAGCGCGTCCAACTGCGCGACCTTGTCGTCGTCAAGAAGTCCGGCCGCAAGGTGCCTTTCGACCGTGACAAGCTGCTGCGCTCCGTCGAGATCGCAGTGCGCAAGCGCAATGTCGACCCCGAGCGCATCGACCGCGCGGTCACCGGCATCGTGCGCCAGCTCGAAAGCTCCGGCGAAACCGAGGTTGCTTCGGGCGAAGTCGGCCGGCTGGTCATGGATGCGCTGAAATCGCTGGATGACGTCGCCTATGTCCGCTTCGCCTCGGTCTATCGCAATTTCCGCGAGGCCAAGGATTTTCATGAGCTGCTGGGCGAACTGAAGGGCGACGAGGAAAAGACCGAAGAGGACGCTGGCTGATCATGGCGGGACAGCGACTGGACGAGGCCGCGCAGGCGGCTCTTGATCGCCGTTTCATGGCCGCGGCCATCAGGTTGTCGCGCCGCAATGCCGGCCGCACGTCGACCAACCCTTCCGTCGGCACCATCATCGTGCGCGACGACGGCGCCGGCCCAATGATCGTCGGTACCGGCGTGACGGCCGTCGGCGGCCGCCCGCATGCCGAGACCGAAGCGCTGGCCGAGGCCGGCGAACTCGCGCGTGGTGCTACGGCTTACGTGACTTTGGAACCTTGCGCCCATCACGGCCGCACGCCGCCTTGCGCCAACGCGCTGGTCAATGCCGGCATCGCGCGCGTCGTCGGCGCGGCGAGCGATCCCGATCCGCGCGTCTCCGGCAAGGGCTACGCCATACTGCGCGCCGCCGATGTCGAGGTGGTGGAGAAAGTGCTGGCCGCCGACGCCGTCGAGCAGATGGCCGGCTATCTGACTCGTTCTCTGAAAAAACGCCCGGAAGTAACTCTGAAGCTTGCGCTTTCGAGTGATGGCAAGATCGGCCGCAAAGGCGCGGGCCAGGTCGCCATCACCGGCGAGATCGCGCGGCGCGATGTCTATCTGATGCGCGCCGAGTCCGACGCCATCCTGGTCGGCATCGGCACCGCTCTCGAGGACGACCCGGCGCTGACCGTGCGCCTTCCGGGACTGGAGAACCGCTCGCCGGCGCGCATCATCCTCGATCGGCAGATCCGGCTGCCGGAGACATCCAAGCTGGTATCCGGCGTCGACCGCGTGCCGCTCTATATCGCCGCCTGTCTGGAAGCCGACCCGCACCGGCGGGCGGCGCTCGAACGCGCGGGCGTGCGCTTCATCGGCACCGAAACCCACAATGGCGTGGTCGCCTTGCCGGAATTGCTGGAAGACCTTGCCGCGCTTGGCATGGCAAGCGTTTTGGTCGAAGGCGGCGCCAAGGTGGCCAAGGCCTTCCTCGAGGAAGACCTTGTCGACCGCATCGTCCTGTTCCAGGGACCGGAGGCGATCGGCGAAGACGGTATTGCATCGCCTATCGACGCCGACCATATCCCGGCAGGTTTTCGCAAGCTGCGCGACATGCGCTTCGGCGAAGACAGTTACGCCGAGTGGGTAAGACCATGATCCCAAAAAGTGGGAACCGGTTTTGGGTTAGATCATGGTCAAAATGAAAGACGCTCTCTGATGTTTACGGGAATTGTGACTGATGTCGGTACGGTTGCGAGCGTGAAGCCGCTCGCCGAAGGCATCGGCCTACGCATCGACACCGCCTATGATCCAGAAACGATCGCGATCGGCGCTTCGATCTCCTGTGGCGGCGTCTGCCTCACCGTCACGGCGCTGCCCGAGCATGGCTCGAACGCGCGCTGGTTCGAGGTCGAGGCCTGGGAGGAGGCGCTGAGGCTCACCACGGCTTCAAGCTGGAAATCCGGCACCCGGATCAATCTGGAACGGGCGCTGAAGATCGGCGACGAGCTCGGCGGCCACATCGTTTCCGGTCATGTCGACGGCACGGCCGAGATCGTCGAGCGCAAGGAGGAGGGCGATGCGGTGCGCTTCACGCTGGAAGCGCCGGGGCATCTGGCGAAGTTCATCGCGCCGAAAGGTTCGGTCGCGCTCGACGGCACCTCACTCACCGTCAACAAGGTCGAAGGCACCCGCTTCGACGTGCTGCTCATCCATCACTCGCTGAGCGTCACCACCTGGGGCCAACGCCAGGCCGGCGACCGCGTCAATCTTGAGATCGACACCATGGCCCGCTATGCCGCGCGCCTGGCGGAGGCGGCGAAAGAGGGGCTTTGACTAAAAGCAAGTCGTGAGGCCGCGCCGTTCAACATTGCGTCCCGCTTCACTTCTGCTCGCGCCCCTCGTAAGCTTTTCACCTGTCCGGAGGGGAAAGCCATGACCAACCCGTCGCAACAAGTCATGAGGCTGGGTTTCGGATTTGCCGTGTCACAGGCGCTGCGCGTCGTCATCGAACTCGGCATTCCCGATCTTCTGGCTTCCGGCGAGCAGTCAGTTGAAGATTTGGCGGCGGCCACGAAGACGGATGCGGAATCGCTCTAAGGCCTGTTGATATTCATCTGGAGCTTATGATGGCGGCGGCGAGATGGACGAAGGCGGAGAAGCTCTGGTCGGTTTTATCGGCGCGCATGGCGATACGTTTGAACTCTTTGAGTTTGCAAAAGAAATTCTCGATCAGATGACGCCATTTGTACATCTCGATGTCGAAGGGAAGTGGCTTGGCTCGTCGCGGATGCTGCGAGATGACGATCTTAGCGCCGCGTTGGTTGAGATCGGCGATGATAGAGTTGCTGTCGAAGGCTTTGTCGGCGATCAGAGCGTCGAAGGAGAGGTCGTTGATGAGCGGTTCGACGCCGACCGTATCGAAACGCTGACCCGGCAGGAGGACAAAGCGCACGAGATTGCCGAGGGCGTCCGTGAGCGCCCGGATTTTGGTAGTCATGCCGCCTTTGGAGCGGCCGATGGCCTGGCTCTGAGTCCCCCTTTTGCGCCTTGGCCATGGCGGTGAACCTTGACGATGGTGGCATCGACCATGGCGTACTCCATATCCGGTTCTTCGGAGCAGGCCTCGAAAAGCCGAACGAAAACATCGGCTTTGACCCAATTGCGGTATCGCGTGAAGACGGTGTTCCACTTGCCGAAAAACGGCGGCAGATCACGCCACGGACTTCCTGTCCGCGCGATCCAAAGCACCGCTTCGACGAACAGGCGGTTGTCCTTAGCGCTTCGTCCCGGGTCCCTCGGCTTGCCCAGGCAATGCGGTTCCATCATCGCCCATTGGGCGTCAGTCAGCACGAATCGTTCCATCCGAAGCTTGAATCATGATCAAGCCCGATGTGGAATCCTGAATATCAACAGGCCTTATCGCGTCATGCGGCTTCTGGCGCCGGAGGGGGTCTTCACTGAAGTTCGCCCTCGTCATTTTACCTTGATGGAGGTGGGCGCGGCGCTTCGTTCCGATCGACCCGGACCACGCGACTTCATCCGGATGGTCAACAGCGAGGCCTATCTTGCGTTCGAGCAGCTTCTGCATTCCGTCCGCACCGGAAAGCCGGCCTTCGACAAGGTGTTCGGAAGTCCGAGGTTCGATTGGCTTTCGGCCCACCCGGAACAGGCTGCCCTGTTTCAGCGAGCTATGATTGCCCAGGGCCAAGGCAGCAACGAGGCGGTCGCCGACGCCTATGATTTCAGCCGATATACGCGGGTCGTCGATGTCGGCGGCGGGCATGGACAGCTTCTCTCGGCCATCCTTGCCCGCAATCCCCATTTGAGCGGGGTTCTTCTCGATCTCGCCTCCGGAGTGGCGGCGGCGCGCCAGGAGGCCGGGAGCGATCCGTCGCGCACCGACTTCGTCGTCGGCGACTTCTTCGACAGCGTCCCCGTCGGCGACGTCTATGTAATCAAGAAGGTGATCCACGATTGGGACGATGAACGCGCCGAGTTGATCTTGCGCCGTTGCCGCGAGGCAATGCAAACGCATGGCAGGGTGCTTGTGGCCGAGACGCTCGTCCCTGCGGGCGACGAACCAGCCCAGATCAAGGCCATCGATGTGGTCATGCTCGCGGTCACCGGCGGCCTTGAGCGGACCGAGGCGCAATACGCCAAGCTGTTCGAGGCCGCAGGGCTGAAGCTCGAGCGAGTGATCGACACCACCGCGCCGATCTCGATCCTTGAGGCTTCGCCTGCCTAGCCAAACAAAGTACCGAAACATCGCGCTGCCCCGGGATCTGAATCCTTCGAGAGATACAGCGTTGGTGTCGGTCCGCCAATCTTCCGCTTGCGATAAACCCGGCTTCGGCCTAAGTCACCGGCAACCCCCCGGAGACTTTTATGGCAGGCACATCCCAACACGGCAAAGCGTTCATTCGCCCGAAGGCGAAGGCGCATCTGCTCATTGTCGAAGCGCGCTTTCACGACGATCTCGCCGACGCGCTGCTCGAAGGTGCGACCGGCGCGCTCGACGAGGCTGGCGCCACATATGACGTCGTCACGGTTCCTGGCTCGCTCGAAATACCCGCTGTCATCACCTTCGCGCTCGATGGCGCGGCCGAAGGCGGCACGCATTACGACGGTTTTGTCGCGCTAGGAACCGTCGTCCGCGGCGACACCTACCATTTCGACATCGTCGCCAATGAATCGAGCCGCGCGCTCATGGACCTTTCGGTGCAGGAGGCGATCGCGATCGGCAATGGCATTCTGACCACAGAAAACGACGCGCAGGCATGGGCGCGTGCGCGAAAGACCGAAGGCGACAAGGGCGGCTTCGCCGCGCGCGCGGCGCTGACAATGATCGCGCTCAAAGAGAAATTCGGAGCCCAATCGTGACCGAGCCCGCCTCGACCGGAGCGGTGCGCCACGTCAACAAGCGCGGCGCCGCCCGTCTTGCCGCCGTCCAGGCGCTCTATCAGATGGATGTGGCCGGCAGCGGCGTTTTCGAGATCACGGCCGAATACGAGACCTTTCGCCTCGGCAAGGAAGTCGATGGCGCGCTCTATCGCGAGGCCGACGCGCAATGGTTCCGCGCCATCCTGACCGGCGTCGTCGAGAACCAGAAGACCATCGACCCCGTCATCCGCCAGGCACTGACCGAGGACTGGCCGCTGTCGCGGCTGGATTCGACGCTGCGCGCCATTCTGCGCGCCGGCGTCTATGAACTGATGAAGCGCGAGGATGTGCCGGTGGCTGTCATCGTCTCCGAATATGTCGACATCGCCAAGGCGTTCTACGAGGAAGACGAGCCTAAGCTGGTCAACGCCGTTCTTGATCGCGTCTCGCGCCGGGTTCGCGGCGAGGGGCGTGGCAAGGACGCTTCGTGACAGCCGCAACGGCCGGGGTCGCCGAGGCCGGCAGGGAAGGGCGTCGCACTGCGGTGCTGCTCGCCGCCGCGCAGGCGATCGTCGGTTCGGCCGCGCCGATCGCCATTTCGCTCGGCGCGCTGGCCGGACAGTATCTGCTCGGTCCCGACAAGTCCCTGGCCACCGCGCCGGTCACCGGCTTCAACATCGGCGTGGCGCTCGGCGCCTTGCCAGCCGCCGCCATCATCCGTAGCCTCGGCCATCGCGGCGGCTTCATGATCGGCACCATCGTCACCGCGCTCGGCGGCCTGATCGCGACGCTCGCGCTCTATCAGGCGAGCTTCTGGCTGTTCGCCTTCGGTCTCTGCGTCATCGGTGTCGGCGGCGCCTTCGTCCAGCAGTTCCGTTTCGCCGCCGCCGACAACGCGCCACCCGAATTCAAGGCGCGCGCCATCTCCTTCGTGCTGGCGGGCGGCATCATCACCGCCATCCTCGGGCCGCAGATCGTCATCTACACGCGCGAATTGCTCGCCCCGGTGATGTTTGCGGGATCCTTCGCCTCGATCCTGCCCCTGGCGGCGGTCGGCGCGCTCATCCTGTCGTTCCTGCGCGTTTCCTCGCGGACCGACGCCGTCTCTGAAACCGCTGCAAGCGACGCCCGCCCCCTGATCGAAATCGTCACCCAGCCGCGTTTCGTCGCCGCGTTGTTCTGCACCGTCGGCAGCTACGCGCTGATGAGCTTCGTCATGACCGGCGCGCCGCTCGCCATGGTCGGCTGCGGCCTGTCGGAAGACAATGCGACGCTTGGCATTTCCTGGCATGTCATGGCCATGTTCGGGCCGAGCTTCTTCACCGGTTCGCTGATCCACCGCTTCGGCGCCGAACGCATCGTCGCGACTGGTCTTATCCTGCTGATCGGCTGCGGCGCCGTGGCGCTTTCCGGCCTGGCGCTGTGGCAGTTCTGGACGGCACTGATCCTGCTTGGCCTCGGCTGGAATTTTGGTTTCATCGGCGCGACCGCCATGGTCGCGGCCAGCTACCGGCCCTCCGAGAAGAGCAAGGTCCAGGGTTTCCATGATTTTGTCCTGTTCGGCTCCGTCGCCTTTGCCTCGCTGATGTCGGGCGCGATCTACAACGCCTGGGGCTGGACCATGCTGAACTGGATCGTTTTCCCGGTCGTAGTGCTTTGCTTCCTGGCGCTTGGCACGCTCAAGCTCCAGGGCTTGCGTTCCGCCAACTGACATTACGCTGTCGGGACCGGGCCGGGCACCGGCCTCGCGCGGGGAACAAAAATATTGCGCTGATCCCCCTACTTATGAAACCGTGTACCCCGACTGGCCGTTATAGCCGTGCTCATATGCGGCCACCGGATCCTCGGTTCATAGCAAGGGATTTCACAATGTTTTCAATCGGAAAGCTCGCCGTAGCTGCCATCGCGCTCGGCCTTGCCACCGCCTCGGCCAACGCCCAGGTGGTCGTCTCCTCGAAGATCGACACGGAAGGCGGGGTGCTGGGCAACATCATCCAGCTCGTGCTCAACGCTAACAACATCAAGACGACGGACCGCATCCAGCTCGGCGCGACGCCCGTGGTGCGCAAGGCGATCACCGCCGGCGAGATCGACATCTATCCCGAATACACCGGCAATGCCGCCTTCTTCTTCCAGAAGGCCGATGATCCGGTCTGGAAGGATGCCGCCAAGGCTTACGAAACCGCCAAGAAGCTGGACTACGACGCCAACAAGATCGTCTGGCTGTCGCCGTCGCCGGCCAACAACACCTGGGCGATCGCGCTGCGCAAGGAAGTGGCCGACGAGAACAAGCTCGTCACGCTTTCGGACTTCGGCAAATACGTCGCGGGCGGCGGCAAGGTGGTGCTCGCGGCTTCGGCCGAGTTCGTCAATTCGGCCGCCGCGCTTCCGGCCTTCCAGACGACCTACGGCTTCACGCTGAAGCCGGACCAGTTGATCACTCTCTCCGGCGGCGACACCGCGGCGACGATCGCAGCCGCCGCCAACCAGACCAACGGCGCCAACGCCGCCATGGTCTATGGCACCGATGGCGGCATCCAGCCCTCCGGCCTCGTCGTGCTCGAGGACGACAAGGGCGTGCAGCCCGTCTACCAGCCGGCGCCGATCATCCGCGAAGAGGTCTTGAAGCAGCACCCGGAAATCGAGGCGCTGCTGAAGCCGGTCTTCGCCAAGCTCGATCTCGTCACGCTGCAGGAGCTCAACGGCCGCGTGCAACTGGGCGGCGAGCCCGCGAAGGGCGTGGCGGAGGACTTTTTGAAGAAGAACGGGTTCTTGAAGTAGATCGCGGCATAATAAGTGCGGGCTGGAGAGGTGCGGTTGGCGGAACTGCTGACCTCCCCCCTTGCGGGGGAGATGGCCGGCAGGACGGAGGGGGGTGCTGTCCCGCCGACCCTTCAACCTATCGAAGGAAAGTCCTTCGGCGGGTTTACCTTTGAACGAGCTCGTATTCCAAGGTTGGCGTTCCTTCACCTCTGGCCTGCCGGCCATCTCCCCCGCAAGGGGGGAGATCGGTTCTCCCGCCGGCTTTCGCCAACCGCCAAGACCGCAAGGGGGAGGCCATGACCCTGCGTTTCGACAAGCTCGGCGTGGTCATCGCCGCGATCGTCGCCTACGCCGCTTTCCTGGCCCCCTTTGCCACGTTCCGCGCCAACCGCATCGTACCCGGGCAGGCGCGTTCGATCCTCGAGTCGTTGCCGCCCACGCTTGGCATGCTGTTGCTGGCGATAGTGATCGCGGCCGCCATCGTCGCCTTGCTCAGGACGCCGCTCGTGCTGAGACTGGCCGCCGGCATCGTGGCGCTCGCCGCACTCGCCGTCCTCATCGGCGTCGCCGGCGGTTTCCTGACACCGGCCGGCAACACGTTCGCCCGCATCGCCCCGGCGTCCGGTTTCTGGCTGCTGATCTTTGCCTTCACTCTGCTCCTCGCCGATGTGCTGACCAGGCTGAACCTTTCGCCCTGGTCACGCGTCGGCGTGCTCGTGCTTGCAGCGCTTGCCATCGCCGTGCTGCTCGTCTCGGGAAGCTGGGACAGCCTTTCCATCCTCAAGGAATATGCCGGCCGCGCCGACAGTTTCTGGGCCGAAGCCTCCAAGCACGTCACGCTGGCGCTTGGCTCGCTGGCCGGCGCGGTGATCGTCGGCATACCGCTCGGCATCTTTTGCCATCGCGTCGAGAAACTGCGGGCAGGCGTGCTGAATGTGCTCAACATCATCCAGACCATTCCGTCGATCGCGCTCTTCGGCCTGCTGATCGCTCCGCTCGGCTGGGTTGCCGTGCACGTGCCAGGCGCCGCCGCCATCGGCATCAGGGGCATCGGCACCGCGCCGGCCTTTGTCGCGCTCTTCCTTTATTCCTTGCTGCCGGTGGTGGCAAACACCGTGGTTGGGCTGGCTGGCGTACCCCGCGCGGCCAATGACGCCGCGCGCGGCATGGGTATGACCGACCGCCAGCGCCTGTTCGATGTCGAGTTCCCGCTCGCCTTTCCGGTGATCCTGACCGGTATTCGTATCGTGCTGGTGCAGAATATCGGCCTCGCCACGATCGCAGCGCTGATCGGCGGCGGCGGCTTCGGCGTATTTGTTTTCCAGGGCGTCGGCCAGACGGCGATGGACCTCGTGCTGCTCGGCGCGCTGCCCACCGTGGCGCTGGCCTTTGCCGCGGCCATTATCCTCGACGCGGTCATCGAAATGGCCGCCACCAGGCGCAGGGCAGTTGAAACGGCATGATCGAGATCGAAGGCATCACCAAGCGCTATGACCAAACGACGGTGGTCGACAATGTTTCGATGATCATCGAACCCCGAACTATCGCCACCATTGTCGGCACGTCGGGATCCGGCAAGACGACGCTGCTCAGGATGATCAACCGGCTGGTCGAGCCGACCTCCGGGGTCATCAAGCTCGACGGCGCCGACAACCGCTCCGTGCCGGGTTATCAGCTGCGCCGAAGCATCGGCTACGCCATCCAGGGTCACGGCCTGTTTCCGCATCGCACGGTGGCGCAGAACATCGCCACCGTGCCGTTGCTGCTCGGCTGGGACAGGGATCGCATCAAGGCGCGCGTCGACGAGTTGATGACACTCTACCAGCTCGACCCCCAGGCCTATGGACCGCGCTATCCGCACGAGCTTTCCGGCGGCCAGCAGCAGCGCGTCGGCGTCGCCCGCGCTTTGGCCGCCGAGCCCAACGTGCTTTTGATGGACGAGCCCTTCGGCGCGCTCGACCCGATCATCCGCACCAAGGCGCAAGAGGATCTGCTGGCGATCCAGAAGCGTTTCGGCACCACCATCATCCTCGTCACCCACGACATGGAAGAGGCTGTGCACTTGGGCGACAAGATCGCCGTCATGGATGCCGGCAAGCTGGTGCAATACGCCAAGCCGGCTGAAATCCTGGCGAGGCCCGCAAGCGATTTCGTCGAGACACTGGTCGGCGCCAGCGAAAGGCCGTTCCGGCTGCTGTCGCTGGGGCCTGTGCGCGATGCCGTGGAGCCGGGCGGCGCCGAAGGCGAGGCGATCCCAGGCGAAGCCACGCAGCGCGACGCGCTGGCCGAGCTGTTGTGGTCGGGCCGCCCTGCGCTGCCGGTGAAGGGCGCCGACGGCAAGCTCATTGGCCGCGTCACCATCGAATGCTTGGTGAAGCGCGCGGCGAGGCCGCAATGAAAGCCTGGCTGCCCGCGCTGCTGAGGCTGGCCGTTCTGGTGGTGCTGGTGGTCTTCATCACCAGCCCCAACTGGTTCGAGCCGCTGCTGAAGCCCCTGACCGAGAATGGCGCGCCGGCAATCTACAACCAGGGCAGCCTGCTGACGCTGACCTTGCAGCATCTGCGGATCGTCCTGGTCGCGACGGTGGCCGCGACGATCGTCGCGGTGGCGCTCGCCATCCTCGTCACCAGGCCGGCCGGCGCCGAGTTCCTGCCCTTGTCGCGCAGCCTGGTCAATATCGGCCAGACCTTTCCCCCGGTTGCCGTGCTGGCGCTCGCCGTGCCGGCCGTGGGTTTCGGCGAGAAGCCGACGCTGATCGCGCTCTTCCTCTACGGATTGCTGCCGATCTTCGAAAACGCGCTGACGGCGCTCACCACGTTGCCCGGCAACGTCATGGAGGCGGCGCGTGGCGCCGGCATGACCGGCTGGCAAAGGCTGATGAAGGTCGAGCTGCCGCTGAGCGCCCCGGTGATCCTCGGCGGCATCCGGCTCTCGGTCGTCATCAGCCTCGCCACCGCGACCATCGGATCGACCGTTGCCGCCAAGACGCTTGGCGAGGTGATCATCGCCGGCCTGATCTCGAACAACCTTGCCTTCGTGCTGCAGGGCGGCCTGATCGTCGCCGCGCTTGCCGTGCTGATCTATGACGGTCTGTCGGCGGTCGAACGCTACGCCGCGCGACGCATGGGGCAGGGGGCGGAATAACGCTACGTCTGCGGATTGGCGAATGTGCCCCAGCGTCATTTCAATCGATCTAATTCCAGGCTTGCGCTGGCACAACAATTCCTGCCCTCTTCTTTTGGGCGAAAGCCGGGCAAAAACCGAACAATATCTTGACGTTCCAAGCCCTGTTTCGCATACACCCCAGCCAAGGGGTGGAATCCGTGCGCGGCATCCATCTCCGTTCCAACGGCCCAGGGAGGGGTTCTTTTGGGCCAACAATCGAGGAAAATCCGGCAATGACCATCATTACCGCCGTCATCGCCTGCGGCTTGCTGTCAGTTCTGTACGCCATCTGGGCGACACGTTCGGTCCTTGCGTCCGATCAGGGCAATCAGCGCATGCAGGAAATCTCCGCCGCCATCCGCGAAGGCGCACAGGCCTATCTGGCGCGCCAGTACACGACCATCGCGGTCGTCGGTATCGTCGTTCTCCTGCTTGCCTGGTGGCTGCTTTCGATCACCGCCGCTATCGGCTTCCTGATCGGCGCGGTGCTCTCGGGTGCCGCCGGCTTCATCGGCATGCATGTCTCGGTGCGCGCCAATGTGCGGACTGCGCAAGCCGCTTCGAACAGCCTTGCTGCCGGCCTCGACATCGCCTTCAAGTCGGGCGCCATCACCGGCATGCTGGTGGCGGGTCTGGCGCTGCTCGGCGTCTCGATCTACTACGCCATATTGACCGGCCCGATGGGCCTGCAGCCGAATGACCGCGTCGTCATCGACTCGCTGGTTTCGCTCGGCTTCGGCGCTTCGCTGATCTCGATCTTCGCCCGTCTCGGCGGCGGCATCTTCACCAAGGGTGCGGACGTCGGCGGCGACCTCGTCGGCAAGGTCGAGGCCGGCATTCCGGAAGACGATCCGCGCAACCCGGCCACCATCGCCGACAACGTCGGCGACAATGTCGGCGACTGCGCCGGCATGGCCGCCGACCTGTTCGAAACCTATGCGGTGACCGTCGTCGCCACCATGGTGCTCGCCGCCATCTTCTTCGGCGGCACGGCCGCGCTGGGTGCGTCGATGCTCTATCCGCTCGCCATCTGCGGCGCCTGCATCCTGACCTCTATCGTCGGCACCTTCTTCGTCAAGCTTGGCTCGAACGGCTCGATCATGGGCGCCCTCTACAAGGGCCTGATCGTCACCGGGCTCTTGTCGATCGTCGGTCTCGCTATCGCCACTTCGGCCACCGTCGGCTGGGGCGAGGTCGGCAATGTCGCCGGCATCGCCATCACCGGCAAGAACCTGTTCATCTGTGGCCTCATCGGCCTTCTGGTGACCGGCCTCATCGTGGTGATCACCGAATACTACACTGGTACCAACAAGCGCCCGGTGAACTCGATCGCCCAGGCTTCCGTGACCGGCCACGGCACCAATGTCATCCAGGGCCTCGCGGTCTCGCTGGAATCGACCGCGCTGCCTGCCATCGTCATCGTCGGCGGCATCATCGCCACCTACCAGCTCGGCGGCCTCTTCGGCACCGCGATCGCCGTCACCACCATGCTCGGCCTTGCCGGCATGATCGTGGCGCTCGACGCCTTCGGCCCTGTTACCGACAATGCCGGCGGCATTGCCGAAATGGCCGGCCTGCCCAAGGAGGTGCGCCACTCCACCGACGCGCTCGACGCTGTCGGCAACACCACCAAGGCCGTCACCAAGGGCTATGCCATCGGCTCCGCCGGCCTCGGCGCGCTGGTGCTGTTCGCGGCCTATTCGAACGACCTGAAATTCTTTGCCGCCAATGGCGACAAGTATCCTTACTTCCAGGGCATGGGCGAGGTTTCCTTTGACCTCTCCAATCCGTATGTCGTCGCCGGCCTGATCTTCGGCGGCCTGATCCCCTACCTCTTCGGCGGCATCGCGATGACCGCCGTCGGTCGCGCCGCGGGCTCCATCGTCGAGGAAGTGCGCAAGCAGTTCCGCGAGGACAAGGGCATCATGGCCGGCACCTCGAAGCCGAACTATGCGCGCGCCGTCGACATCCTGACCAGGGCGGCGATCCGGGAAATGATCATCCCGTCGCTGCTGCCCGTGCTGGCGCCGCTCGTCGTCTATTTCGGCGTGCTGCTGATCTCGGGCTCCAAGGCCTCGGCCTTCGCGGCGCTCGGCGCCTCGCTGCTCGGCGTCATCGTTAACGGCCTCTTCGTCGCCATCTCGATGACCTCCGGCGGCGGCGCCTGGGACAACGCCAAGAAGTCGTTCGAGGACGGCTTCACCGACAAGGACGGCGTCAAGCACCTGAAGGGCTCCGAGGCGCATAAGGCATCGGTCACCGGCGACACCGTCGGCGATCCCTACAAGGACACCGCCGGCCCGGCCGTCAACCCGGCGATCAAGATCACCAACATCGTCGCGCTGCTCCTGCTCGCCGTGCTCGCGCACGGCTGATCGCGGCGGCTATTCCATGACAAAGCCCGCGGGAGCGATCCCGCGGGCTTTGTTTTTCGGCATGACATCCTTCATGCTTTCCGCCCCGAGGGGCACTCAACCGGCCTCTGGCCTTTCGCTGTCATGGCGATAGCGGGCCAGCAACGCTTCGGTATCCGGTTCGCGTTCGGGCATTGGCGGTAAGCCGCGAGTCTGGCGCAGCATGGCAATGAACGCGCCGTGGCGAAATTGGCGGCGGAAGGAACGCGCTCGCGGATGTATGCCGAGGGCAGCCAGCAGCCTGCGTTTGAGGTAGCGGAAGCGCTTGAGGGGAGCCGGTTCCTCGGCGTTGCCAAGAATCCTGACGCGCAACGCGTCTGGCGAACTCATCGCGTTCATCAGTTCTTCCTGCTCCTGCGCCGTATCACGCGCATAGCTGCCTTCGCGCTTGCCCGAATGCAGCATGAGCACGGTCAGATGCGGCATTGTCGCAATCACCGCACCGTTGCGCCATGCACGGAACAGCCAGTCCTGGGAACTCTCGCAGACGCAATGGCTGGCCGGGCGCCATGGCCCGAGCCTTGGCAGCGACGTTCTCCGGACCATTTGCGCGGAGCCGAAGCCGACTGTGGTGACCGGGTCATAGAAGCCGTGCCGCCCCGTCCCGAGGATCATATGCCTGGAACCTTTGCTCGCGGCCGACTCGATGACCGCACCCCGGGCGATCACCACATCGGCGCCGGTGGCGTCGATCCAGCCGCTCATGGACGTCAGATGGTCGGGAAACCATAGGTCGTCATGGTTCAATATGGCAACGAAACGGCCGCGTGCTCTGGCAAAGCCGATATTGTTAGGCCCCGACTGCTCGCCGAAGTTCACGGGAAGATCGATATAGGAGATGCGGGCGTCGCCGAAAGCGGCAACCGTTGTCGCGGTGTCCGGCCGGCACGCATCACCAATCACCATGGCTTCCCAGTCCTGCAGGGTCTGGCCAACGAGGCTCTTCAGCGTTTGATGCAGCACCGCCGGACGATTGTGCGTCGCTATCACGACCGAGACCAGCGGTTCGATCGGTCCGATCGCCGCGCCTTGACCGGCCTGTTCCACGCTACACCAGCTTGTAGGGGATCTGTTCGGTGTCCGGCGGCAGGCGCCAATGGTCGGGCGCGTCATAGGCGTAGGCCTTGTCGACGAGGTTGAGCACCAAAGCAGTCTCCGCTCCGAGCGCGACGACACCGTGCCAGACGCCGGGCGGAATGATGACGATAGCGGGCCTGACCGCTCCGACAATCTTGTGCCAAACCGTGCCGAATGTCGGCGAGGTCTTGCGACCGTCGAACAGCGAGATTCGAACGCTGCCCACCGAGCAAAAAAGCCGGTCGGTTGTGACGCCATGGGCATGCCATCCCGTCACCGCGCCGGGATAAAGCGTGCGCTGAAACACCTGTCCGACCGGAAGTCCGTCGAGATCCCATTCCTCGCGAAAAACCTCGGTGAGGTAGCCGGTCGAAGTCGCGACAGGTCGGATTTCCTTGAGCGCGACGCCGTCGATTGTCGGCGCTTCGACGACAAGCCAGTCAGGTGTCACGGTTTGCCGGTCAGGCGTGCCTGTCGCCATCCAACCTTGCGGCACAGTACGATCGCTGTTGCTCATGACCGGTCCCAATCCCCAGCAAATTGATAGGGGGACGCCGGAATATAAGCAAGTATGCGTCTTGGCCGCACCTAAACAAAACCCGCCGGCGAGGCGGCGGGTTTGATTGTTCTGCAGGCCGTCGATAGACTTAAGGCGTACCGCCGCTGCCGCCGCCGGGGATGCCGGGCGCCAGCTTGCTGGCGCCGCTGATGATCTGGCTGAGGAAGTTCTGGTCCTTGCCGCCGGTCGGCGTCGTCCTCGAGATGAAGTCGAAGATCTTGCCGTCCTTGAGGCCGTAGTTGGCGATCTGGGTGACGCGGCCGTCGGCGCCGAAATAGACCGCCAGCACATGCTGGTCGATGATGCGAGGGTTGTCGAAGGCGACATAGCGCTTGCGCGTTTGCGAGATGTAGTAGAAGGCCTCGTTGTCGAAGGTCGCCGTCGTCGACGGCGTGCCCAGCGCCAAAAGCACCTGCTCGCGGCTCGACCCGACCGGCACCGAATCGATCGCCTGCTGGTCGATGACGTAGCCTTTCGTCAGCGTTTCGCTCGGATGGAGATCGCCGAACATCTTGGACGAATTGCAGGCGGAAAGCGCTGACACCACTACCAGCAGCGAAGCCACGCCCAACGGGGCGGGCGCAAAGAACGACTTGAATTTCAGCGCACCCAACAACAATTCTCCATCACATCCCCGCAACTTGCGCTGGGCCGCAAAACCGGTAAACCAGCTTGCATGCCGATGCAACAAGGCCAAATCAAACAACAGGTCCCCGGGAGACCGCCCTCAATGTTCCAGCGCCTTTTTGGCCGCGAACGCAATGCCAACCGCGCTATCACCGACGCGCTCTACGCACGAATCGTGGCGGCGGCGCGGCAAGCGGTGTTTTATTCCGACTGGAATGTGCCCGATACGCCGCTCGGCCGCTTCGAGATGCTGTCGCTGCACCTGTATCTCGTCCAACACCGGCTGCGTGGCGAGCAAGGTGTGGCCGCCGAAGTCGCGCAAGTGCTGATCGACGAGTTCTTCCTCGATGTCGAGCATTCGCTGCGCGAACTTGGCATCAGCGATGTCGGCGTGCCCAAACGCATGAAGAAGCTCGCAAAGATGTTTTACGGCCGTACGGCCGCTTATGACGACGCGCTCAAGGAAGACGACCGGGTGGCGCTTGCGGCGGCGCTCGCCCGCAACGTCAGGCCGGACTCCGGCCCCTGGCCGCAGGCGCCGCTGCTGGCGGACTATGTCTGCGAGGCTAGCCAGAAGCTTGCCGCGCAGCCGACCGAATCGATCGTCGCCGGCGTCGCCGCGTTCCCTGCCGCCGGGGCCGCGTGAAGGAGGCCGGGATGAAAGACGCCGAACTGCGCAGCCCTGTATCCTTTGTCGCCAATGTTGCGCGGCTGCCGCAAAAGGGCCTGCCTGTCCTGGTCGAGGCCGACGAGCGCCAGCGTGAGGCGCTTGCCGCCGAATACGAACTGCTTTCGGTCGAGAACTATCGCGCCGAACTGCTTGTGGCCTCCTGGAAGCGCAATGGCGTCAAGGTCACCGGTCGCGTCGAGGCCGACATCACGCAGGCCTGCATCGTCACGCTCGATCCGGTCACCGCGCATATCGACGAGCCCGTCGAGGCGCTGTTTCTGCCCGAGCAGTCGAAGCTTGGGCGCGAGGGTTTCGAGGGCGGCGGCGAGATGATCCTCGACGCCGGCGGACCGGACAGTCCGGAAACATTTTCCGGCGACACCATCGATGTCGGCGCGCTGGCCGAACAGTTTTTCGGCCTGGCGATCGACCCCTATCCGCGCAAGCCGGGAGCCTCGCTCGACGTCGCCGGCGACGATCAATCCGAAGAAAGCGAATTCCAGAAAAAGCTGCGGTCGCTGCTCGGAAAATCCTGAGAGTGGTACGGATTTTGGAAAAGTTGGTTGTGCCTAGGCGCAAAACCGCTATTTTCGCCGAACCTTCGCGAGCCCCCTTACCCTGGCAGGCGTCAGCCGCAAGCCAGGCAACCCGTGAGAAAAGCACTACGTGATCAGGATTTCCATCGATGCCATGGGCGGCGATCACGGACCGAGCGTGGTCATCCCGGCGCTGATGACGGTCGCCATCCGCCGCCCTGACATCCGCTTCGTCATCTATGGCCGCGAGGACGTGGTGCGTCCCGAACTCGTCAAGTTCCCGAAACTCGCCGAGATAAGCGAGTTCGTCCATTGCGAGATCGCGGTGCGCATGGACGACAAGCCGAGCCAGGCGCTGCGCCATGGCCGCTGGAAGTCGTCGATGTGGAAGGCCGTCGAAGCGGTCAAGAACGGCGGCGCGCAGGCCTGCATCTCGGCCGGCAACACCGGCGCGCTGATGGCGATGTCGAAATTCTGCCTGCGCACCATGGCCACCATCGACCGCCCGGCGATCGCGGCGCTCTGGCCGACGACGCGCGGCGAAAGCGTGGTGCTCGATGTCGGCGCCACCATCGGCGCGGATGCGCACCAGCTTATCGATTTCGCCATTCTGGGCACCGGCATGGCGCGCTCGGTGTTCGGCATCGAGCGGCCCAGCGTCGGCCTGCTCAATGTCGGCGTCGAGGAGATCAAGGGCCAGGAAGAAGTCAAGGAAGCCGGCCGCATGCTGCGCGAGGCCAACATGGCTTCGATGAATTATCGCGGCTTCGTCGAGGGCGACGATATCGGCAAGGGCACGGTCGACGTGGTGGTTACCGAGGGTTTTGCCGGCAACATCGCGCTCAAGACCGCCGAGGGCACCGCAAGGCAGATCGCCGGCTATCTGCGCACCGCCATGAGCCGCACGTTCATGGCCAAGATCGGCTATGTCTTCGCCAAGGGCGCCTTCGACAGGCTGCGCGAGAAGATGGATGTCGGGCGCTCCAACGGCGGCGTCTTCCTTGGATTGAACGGCATCGTGGTGAAGAGCCATGGCGGCGCCGATTCGGACGGCTTCGCGGCCGCCGTCGAACTCGGCTACGACATGGTGCGCAACAATCTGCTTGACCGGATCGAGGCCGACCTCGATCTGTTCCATGCGCGCAATCCGACCGCGCAGGCAAACAGGAAATCCGGCGTCGCCGACGCCGAGGAATAGGACAGAGCCTTGATCAGATCAGTCGTGCGCGGCAATGGTGCCGCGCTGCCCCGCCGCATCATGAAGAATGCCGACTTCGAAGGCATGGTCGAAACCTCGGACGAGTGGATCGTCCAGCGCACCGGCATTCGCCAACGCCACGTCGCGGCCGACGACGAGACGACAGCCTCGCTTGGCGAGGCGGCGGCGCGCGCGGCGCTGGACAGCGCCGGCATGACGCCCGCCGATATCGACCTCATCATCCTGGCGACCTCGACGCCCAACAACACGTTCCCGGCGACCGCTGTCGAAATCCAGAACCGGCTCGGCATGCATCATGGCTTTGCCTTCGATATGCAGGCGGTGTGCTCGGGCTTCGTTTATGCGGTCGCCACCGCCGACCTTTATATCCGGGGCGGCCTGGCCAAACGCGTCCTGGTGATCGGTTCGGAGACATTCTCGCGCATTCTCGACTGGAGCGACCGCTCGACCTGCGTGCTGTTCGGCGACGGCGCCGGCGCGCTGGTTCTGGAAGCGGCAGACGGAGCGGGCGCGATTACCGATCGCGGCGTGCTGGCGGCGAGCCTGCGTTCCGATGGCGTGCACAAGGACAAGCTCTTCGTCGACGGCGGTCCTTCTACCACGGGAACCGTCGGTCATCTGAGGATGGAAGGCCGTGAAGTGTTCAAGCATGCCGTCGGCATGATCACCGATGTCATCGAGGCGACCTTCGGCGAGGCCGGCATAACAGCCGAGGACCTCGACTGGTTCGTGCCGCATCAGGCCAATAAACGGATTATTGACGCTTCCGCCAAGAAGCTCGGGATTGCGGAGCAGAAAGTGGTGGTCACCGTCGATTTACACGGTAACACCTCGGCTGCCTCGGTGCCGCTCGCTTTGTCGGTGGCCGTCGCCGACGGCCGCATCAAGAAGGGCGACCTTGTGCTTCTCGAGGCGATGGGTGGAGGTTTCACCTGGGGCGCGGTATTGCTCCGCTGGTAAGTGCCGAACTCGCCGGTTCGGTTCTTGACCTTGCCGGATCAATTACTTAGGCTCTGCCTTTACCTGTATCGATTTACGTTTTTGCGAGCAGATGGGACGGTCGCATGGGGGGAAAGACACTTACGCGTGCCGACCTTGCTGAAGCCGTTTACCGGAAGGTTGGCTTGTCGCGAACTGAATCGGCGGAGCTCGTCGAGGCCGTCCTCGATGAGATCTGCGAGGCAATCGTCCGCGGCGAGACGGTGAAGCTGTCGTCCTTCGCCACCTTCCATGTCCGTTCCAAGAACGAGCGCATCGGACGCAACCCCAAGACGGGCGAGGAAGTGCCGATCCTGCCGCGCCGGGTGATGACGTTCAAATCGTCGAACGTGCTCAAGAGCCGGATCCTGCGCTCGCATCAGAACAGCAAGGGCAAGGGCGGCAAATAGTTTGCTGGCGAATGCGGTTGAAAACCGTCGGCCATTTTGACGTCGGGCTTGAATATCGTTTCATAAATCGCTGAAATAAGGCACGATTCGGCATCATGAGCCGGATCGCGGTCCAGTGTGGAGGATTGGCCCATGGACAAGAGCCCCGACGCTTTCCGCACCATCAGCGAGGTCGCGGAAGATCTCGATCTGCCGCAGCATGTGCTGCGGTTCTGGGAGACGCGCTTCACCCAGATCAAGCCGATGAAGCGAGGCGGCGGCCGGCGCTACTACCGGCCGCAGGATGTCGAGCTGATCAAGGGCATCAGGCATATGCTCTACGATCAGGGCTATACGATCAAAGGCGTGCAGAAGCTGTTGCGCGAGAACGGCAACCATTTCCTGGTCGCCATCGGCAATGGCGACATGGCCGCCGTGGAGGCGATCGCCCAGCGCCGCCAGGCCGAGCAGGTGCCGCTGACGGCGGCCGCGCAGCCGCGCGGCGACGAAGACGCGCTGGTCGGTCAACCGAAGGTGAAGCCCAGCCGCCGTTTCTTCGGCCTCGGTAAGAGCGACGACGAAGGTCCGGTACAACCAGACGCCTCGAAATTGTCGCGTGACAATCGCGCCTTGCTGCAGGAGGCGCTGTTCGACTTGCTGGAATGCAAGCGCCTGCTCGACCAGGTTCGTTGAACGGTCGTTATTCGACTGGATGCCGCGCGCTCGGCCTGCCGGAACTGGCTCTGCGTCCATGCGTTAGGCCTTCTCGAAGAGAAGGACAACAAGCATGGCATCGTTTTCGACCCTCTCCGACGTTGATATCGACAAGCAGGTTGCGGCGCTTTCGCGACAATTGCACGATCTCAAGAAGGTTTTGGCCAGGCGCGGCGACGCCTATTACGAGGATGGCCGCGAGACGGCGTCCGACTATTATTCGCAACTTGCCGATCGCCTCCACGAGGCGCTGCCCGCAATAAGGCGCAGGGGCAGGGCGATTGAGCGTACGGCGCGAGATCATCCGGCGACGGCCGCCGCCGTCGGGCTGGTCGTGGTCGGATTGCTTGCCGGCCTTCTTATCAGCCGGCGCTGATCGATCGACGCGATATGAACAGAAATGGCGGCCGTCCTCGACGGCCGCCATTTCCGTGCCATTTGGCTACAGCGATCAGTTCGCGAGCTTGAGCCGCGTCTTCGGATCGACCTTCATAACCTCGCTGCACTTGCCGTAGACGGTGCCGTTCTTGTCGGTGGCATCGGTATAGGTGCCTTTGCAATCCAGCTGCAGCACCAGGCACGAGCCATGGCCCTTACAGACCGCGCCGCCGTCGCCGGTCGGATGGGTGCCGGCAAAGGCCGGAGCCGAGACCGAGCCGAAAGCCGAAAAGACGAGAGCCGCGGCGAGGCTGATACGGTTGAAGTTGGTCATTTGAGCATTTCCTTCCATTGGTTGTTGGGATCGCCGTCCTGGCGTCCCCGTTGGGTTGAGGAGCACCTTCGCGGTGCCCATGACCGCTTAGTGCTGGCCCCAATGGAAAGGTTCATATGCCGCGCGATTTTTTTCGTTTGGCCGGCGACGTCTGTGTTCAGCCGTCAAACTTATCGGTGCCCCGCATCGCGCCACGGGCAATTCGGGGTAGGCGGCGCGGATATACGCTTTCGCCGCCAGCTTGTCGGTCAGCGTCACGAACCGTGGATTGCGGTCGACGATCTTTCGCCACAGCATCAGTTCGTTATAGCGCCCGGGCGGCGGGATTTGGCCAATAGCCGAGCTTCATGGCGAAGCGGGCAACGAGGGCGGATGGCGAAGCGTGACGACGGCACGGGCGACCGCCAGTAGCAGGCGGTGTCTGGCCGAAAGATCGGCGCAGGCCCCCATTAGGCGCAATCCGGAGTGCGGTTCGGCATCGCCGGATGTTTAAGCCGAAGAGTCCGATGGGAAGACTGGTCCGCTCTGGCGGCGAAGGCCTGCCTTCCCATCGGCAGAAGGGAAGGATCAGGCCTTCTTCGGAGCCATCGTCTTGTGGTGGTGATGATGGTGGTGGTGATGGCGGTGATGATGCCTGTGGTGATGACGATGATGGTGATGCTTCTTCATCGGAGCCGCGTCGGCACTGGTGGCGCCGAGGATCGGCATGGTGAACGCCAGGGCCAGAGCCAGCCCGAGCGCGGAGAGGAGGGACTTCTTCATGACTTCGTTTCCTTTTTACGCGGGCCTTCCGAGATTCACCGGAGCAAATCGGTGACCCAAGCCTCGCGATAGGGACTATCCTCCTGGTTTTTTTCGACAATTTTTCCCAAATGTAGATTTTTGTTTCTGGATTGTTTCTGGGGAGCCCTCTTGCGCCGCGCGCCCGCCCTGGCCTACGAGGATTGCGCGCTCCTTGGAAATCCAAGGATGCGGCTACCTGGCCTCACATAGGCGGCGCGATGCCGTGATTCCCGACCACGACCCGGTTGGCCACGAGCTTGCCGTCGCCGCCGCGCTCGGCGTTGACGAACACCGCGATGCCCGGCGTGAGATCCGCCGGCGTGGCGGCGGCGAATGTCACGATCGGTGTCGTCTGCGGAATCGCGATCTGCTTCTTCTGGCCGTTGTCATAGGTGAGCGTGACCGTGCGGCCTTCGATCTCGGTGACGTCGGCGACGGTGCCGTTGGTCATGCGGCTGTTGGGCTGCAGATCCCAGTCGCGGTCGCCTTCTCCGGTACCCTTCAGGGCCGCCGGGAAGACCACGACTTCCAGCGCGCCGCTGCCGCCATCGGCCTTGGAAATCGAGGCGATGCCAAGAAAATCGCCTTGCTTGATATCGGCTGCCGATGCCTTGGCGACGCCCGAGATCTTCCAGCCGTCGGCAAGCGCGATCGCATCGGTCTTGCCGTCGCGGTCCTTCACCGTGAGCGTCGATCCGGCAACGCCGACGACGGTGCCTCGAACGCGTGTGGCGTACGCCGCCTGCGCTTCCGTCGCGCCGACGACGCTTGAGATGGCGCCAAGCAAAATTGCGAACGATTTCAAATTCATGGCATTCGATCCTTCCGTGAAACGCCCGGCGCGCGGGTTTGGCTGCCGGTGACGGTGAGCTAACGAATCGAGGCGTCGAAAATGCCGGCGAATCCGGTCGAGGATCTTCAAAAGAACTTGATTGAGCGCCGAGCGGCCTTACATCTACGGGGCCCGAGGCATTCGGCCAAAACGCAGCTTCACGATGGCGTGACGCCGTATGGGTGCTCTTGGCAAATCATTTGTTAACGAGCATTCTCCCGCCGTCTCAGGCAACACCACATTTCATCCGACCTGTTTCATCTTTAAGGAGTTGCCATGCCCAACACCGTACGAAACGCTGTTTCCAACGATATCATTGCCGCGTCCGGCCTCAATCCGTTGAAAGCCGCTCGCGAAACGAGGGGATACACGATCGAGGAACTTTCTTTGACCTGCGGCCTGGCCGTGGGCGAGATCGTCGACATCGAGGACGGCAAGGACGTCGACCCCGCCAAGCTCCGGCGCATCGCTTCCGCGCTGCAAGTGCCGGAAGAGGAATTGATCAGGGTGCCGTCCGCAGAGAATCGGCCCACACAGCAATAGAGACGCCAGAAGCGTCCATCCAGAAGCCCGCCGAGGGTTGGCCCGGCGGGCTTTTTAGTGCCTGCGAGGCGCAGGCGCTGGCTCTTGCCAATTACCGCCATGCTATGCGATTCGCCGAGCGCTGCTGTTCGACAGACCTGACGAGGGATTCACCATGAGCTTGGAATCGGTCCGCGCCTTTCTGGCCGAGCACGCGCCCGATATTGAAGTCATCGTCACCGAAGCAACTTCCGCAACAGTGGCGCTGGCGGCGGAGGCGCACGGCGTCACGCCGGCGCAGATCGCCAAGACGATCTGCCTGCGCGTCGCTGACGAGACCATGCTGGTCGTGACCAGCGGCATCGCCAGGCTCGACAACCGCAAATTCAAGGACAGGATGGGCGGCAAGCCGCGCATGCTCGGCGGCGAAGAGGTGCTGGCAGTCACCAGCCATCCGCCGGGCGGCGTCTGTCCGTTCGGCCTGCCGGCGCCGCTGCCCGTTTATTGCGATCTGTCGCTCAAAGCCTTCGGCGAGGTCGTTCCGGCAGCAGGCGCCACCAATGCCGCGGTGCGCATCACGCCGCAGCGCATGGCCGATCTGGTCGGCGCTGTATGGGTCGACGTTTGCCAGTAACAATTGCCGCCTAGATATCTTTTCATGGTTCGTCGGGGGCCGTGGCGCGGTTTTGACCGACGTTCGGCCGCGGCCCGCTCGTTTTCCATTTGGTTCGGTACGGGCGCCCGCTGCCCGTGCCTTTAGCCATTGCGCCTCGAGCCATTGGAAAAGCGTCGACCAATGGCCAAATTCTGGACATTAGTCTTGACAGAAATACATATGTTCAATACCCGTCAAGCAACCGAACAGCATGCGATATGGGAGGAATACACGGTATGGCATCCAACATTTCGTTGACGGGCCTTGCCCGCGATCTTGAGGAACGAGCCAAGTCGGGCAAGCCCATCCGCATCGGCCTGATCGGTTCCGGCGAAATGGGCACCGACATCGTCACCCGCGTCGCCCACATGTCCGGTATCGAGATCGGCGCCATTTCGGAACTCAACCTGCCGGCGGCCAGCAAGGCCGTCGATATTGCCTTCCAGGAAACCGGCCATGCGCGCGAGGTTTCCAACACTTCGGCGATGACCTCGGCCATGGAGGCCGGCAAGATCGCCGTCACCAGCGATTCCAGCCTCGTCATCGGCAATGACCTCATCGACGTCGTCATCGACGCGACCGGCGTTCCGGCCGTAGGCGCCGAGATCGGCCTGCACGCCATGGAGCATGGCAAGCATCTGGTGATGATGAATGTCGAGGCCGACGTCACCATTGGCGCCTACCTCAAGAGCGAGGCCGACCGTCTCGGCGTCACCTATTCGCTGGGCGCCGGCGACGAGCCGTCTTCCTGCATGGAACTGATCGAATTCGTCTCCGCCATGGGGCATCCGATCGTTGCCGCGGGCAAAGGCAAGAACAACCCGCTCAACATCGACGCCACGCCTCCGGACTATGAGGAGGAGGCGAAGCGCCGGCATATGAATGTGCGCATGCTGGTCGAATTCGTCGACGGTTCGAAGACCATGGTCGAGATGGCGGCGATCGCCAACGCGACCGGGCTGGTCCCCGACAAGCCCGGCATGCACGGTCCGGCGGCGACGCTTGGCGAATTGTCGAAGGTGCTGGTGCCCGAGAAGGACGGCGGCGTGCTGTCGAAGGTCGGCGTCGTCGACTACTCGATCGGCAAGGGTGTCGCGCCCGGCGTCTTCGTCGTCGCCGACATGTCGCATCCGCGCATCTCGGAGCGCATGGAAGACCTGAAGATGGGCAAGGGCCCGTATTTCACCTTCCATCGCCCCTATCACCTGACTTCGCTGGAAGTGCCGCTGACCTGCGCCCGGGTCGTGCTTTACGGCAAGGCCGACATGGTGCCGCTGGCCAAGCCCGTGGCCGAGGTCTGCGCGGTCGCCAAAAAGGATCTGAATCCCGGCGACAAGCTCGATGCCATCGGTGAGTATTGCTATCGCGCCTGGATCATGACGGCCCCGGAGGCCCATGCGGCGCGCGCCGTTCCCTGCGGCCTGCTGCAGGGCGGCTCCGTCACCCAGCCCATCAAGAAGGGCGAGCTCATCACCTATGCCAACGCGGCGCCCGCGCCGGGCTCGAAGATCGCCGAACTGCGCGCCCGCCAGGACAAGCTCGTTTACGGCGCTGTGGAGGCGTGATCATGGCTGGAGCCAGCAAAGCCGTCGTGGATAGCCGGGCCAACCTGCCTTTCGTCTATCGCCAGTACAGTCCGGAGCAGCTCCGGGAGGTGCTTCATAAGATGTACCTCATCCGCCGCTTCGAAGAGGGCGCCGAAGAGTGCTACATGCGCGGCCTCATCCACGGCACCATGCACCTGTCGATCGGCCAGGAAGCCAGCGCCATGGGCATCTGCATGCCGCTCGCCGAGGATGACCAGATCACCTCGACGCACCGCGGCCATGGCCATTGCATCGCCAAGGGCGCCGAGGTCAGCCGTATGTTCGCCGAGTTCTTCGGCAAGACCACCGGTTACTGCAAGGGCCGCGGCGGCTCCATGCACATCGCCGATGTCGCCAAGGGCAATCTCGGCGCCAACGGCATCGTCGCCGGCGGCATTCCGATCGCGGTGGGTGCCGCACTTTCCGCCAAGAGGATGAAGACCGGCAAGGTCGTGGTCTCCTTCTTCGGCGACGGCGCCAACAATGAGGGCGCCTTCCATGAGGCGCTGAACATGGCGGCGATCTGGAAGCTGCCGGTGATCTTCGTGTGCGAGAACAACGGCTACGGCATGTCGACCTCGACGGCGCGCTCGACCGCGGTGAAGAACATCGCCGAGCGGGCGGCCGCCTATTCGATGCCCGGTGTCATCGTCAACGGCAATATCTTCTCCGAGGTCGCCGAGGCGTCTTTCAAGGCGGTGGAGCGGGCGCGCGCGGGCGAGGGGCCGACGCTGATCGAATCCAAGACCTATCGCCATCGCGGCCATTCCAAGAGCGACCGCAACCGCTACCGCACCAAGGAAGAGATCGAGGACTGGATGGCGAACCGCGATCCGATCACGCTGTTCGAGACCGAACTGCGTGACTTCGGCTTCATCGACGACCAGGGCATCCAGGCGATCCGCGACGCGGTCGCCAAGGAGATCGCCGACGGCATCGAGTTCGCCAAGGCGAGCCCGGCGCCCGAGATCGCCGCCCTTGCGGACTACGTTTACACGGAGCATGCGTGATGGACGCCGTGGTGCGTGAACTGAGCTACGCCCAGGCGATCCAGGAAGCCATGGCTATCGCCATGGACATGGACGAGCGCGTCTTCCTGATGGGCGAGGACATCGGCGTCTATGGCGGCGCCTTCCAGGTGACGGGCGATCTTGTCGAGCGCTACGGCAGCGACCGTGTCATCGACACGCCGATCTCGGAACTGGGCGGCGCCGGCGTCGCGGTGGGCGCCGCCGTCACCGGCATGCGGCCGATCTTCGAATTCCAGTTCTCGGATTTCGCCACGCTCGGCATGGAGCAGATCGTCAACCAGGCGGCCAAGATGCGCTTCATGCTCGGCGGCGAGGTCTCGGTGCCCCTGGTGATGCGCTTCCCGGCCGGCTCCGGCACGGGCGCCGCCGCCCAGCACAGCCAGAGCCTCGAGGCCTGGCTCGGCCATGTGCCCGGCCTGAAGGTGATACAGCCGGCGACGCCGCACGATGCCAAGGGCATGCTGCTTGCCGCGGTCGCCGATCCGGACCCGGTCATGATCTTCGAGCACAAGCTGCTCTACAAGATGAAGGGCCATGTGCCGGAAGGCCATTACACCGTTCCGATCGGCAAGGCCGAGATCCGCCGCGAAGGCCGCGACCTCACCATCGTCGCCACCTCGATCATGGTGCAGAAGGCGCTCGACGCGGCGGCCGTGCTGGAGGGCGAGGGCATCGACATCGAAGTGGTCGATCTGCGCACGATCCGGCCGCTCGACAGGCAGACCGTCATCGACAGCGTGAAGAAGACATCGAGATTGCTCTGCGTCTACGAGGCGGTGAAGACGCTCGGCATCGGCGCGGAAGTGAGCGCGCTCGTCGCCGAAAGCGAGGCGTTCGACTATCTCGATGCGCCGATCGTGCGGCTCGGCGGCGCCGAGACGCCGATCCCCTACAATCCGGACCTGGAAAAGGCGACGGTGCCGCAGGTTCCCGACATCATCGCCGCCGCCCGCGACCTCGTGAAAGGGGTCCGCTGAGCGATGCCGACCGAAGTCATTCTTCCCAAGGTCGACATGGACATGGCGACCGGACAGATCTCGCGCTGGTTCGCCGAGGAGGGCGCCAAGGTCAAGAAGGGCGACGTGCTCTTCGAGATCGAGACCGACAAGGCGGCGATGGAGATCGATGCGCCGGCCAGCGGCACGCTGCGCAACGTCACCGGCAAGGAGCGCGTCGACATTCCCGTCGGCGAGCCGGTGGCGTGGATTTATGCTGATGACGAAGTCTACGCGCCAATCTCCCCCCTCGTGGGGGAGATGTCGGCGAAGCCGACAGAGGGGGGTGCTGTCCCGCCAACGTCTCATTCTGTCGCGCCCCCCTCTGGCCTGCCGGCCATCTCCTCCACGAGGGGGGAGATCAGCCAATCGCAAGGGCCCGCCCGAGCCACGCCTTTGGCTCGACGCTTGGCCCGTGAGGCAAATCTGGACCTCTCGGCTATAGCAGGCAGCGGTCCGCGCGGCCGTGTTGTGCGCGCCGACGTTGAGGCCGCAGTTGCCGGCAAAGGCGCGGCCGCCTCTGCTCAGCCGGCCGCCGAGATTCCGGCTGAACTTCCATCCGCTCCAGCGCCAGCACCCAAGCCGATGTCGGACGACCAGGTGCTGAAGCTGTTCGCCGAAGGCTCCTACGAGCTTGTGCCGCATGACAATATGCGCAAGACGATTGCGCGCCGCCTGGTCGAGGCGAAGTCCACCATCCCGCATTTCTACCTGACGCTCGACTGCGAGCTCGATGCGCTCTTGGCGCTGCGCACGCAGTTGAATGCGGCGGCGCCGATGAGGAAGACCGACAAGGGCGAAGCCCCGGCCTACAAGCTCTCCGTCAACGACATGGTCATCAAGGCGATGGCGATGGCGCTGATGGCGGTGCCGGACGCCAATGCCTCCTGGACCGACAGCGCCATGGTCAAGCACAAGCACGCCGATGTCGGCGTCGCCGTGTCGATCCCCGGCGGCCTGATCACGCCGATCATTCGGCATGCGGACGAAAAGACGCTGTCGGTCATCTCCAACGAGATGAAGGACCTGGCCAGCCGCGCCAGGAGCCGCAAGTTGAAGCCGGAAGAGTATCAGGGCGGCACCACCGCTGTGTCCAATCTGGGCATGTTCGGCATCAAGGACTTTGCCGCCGTCATCAACCCGCCGCATGCGACGATTTTGGCGGTCGGCGCCGGCGAGGAGCGGGCGGTGGTGAAGAAGGGCGAGATCAGAATAGCCACCGTGATGTCGGTGACCTTGTCCACCGACCATCGCGCCGTCGACGGCGCGCTCGGAGCCGAACTGCTCGGCGCCTTCAAGCGCTTGATCGAAAACCCGATGGGCATGCTGGTGTAAGCCAACCCTGCAGGCCCTTGATCCGGCTTGCTCTTAACGCCACGGACCCTCCGATCACCGACTTGTCAGGCCGGCAGCTCGTAGGAAACCCGGCCTAGCGCTTGAAGCCGCCGCTATTTCGTTCCACATCGGGCGCTATGAACGGCAAGATGCGGGAATGGTTTCGGAATTGGCGGTGGGCCTTGGCCGCATCGCTATTCCTGCATGCCCTGATTGCAGCGTTCTTGTTCCTTGGCTTGCCGAGACCCGACCAACAGCCGGATCAGCAGGAACAGCCGGTCAATGTCGCGATCGTGCCGCCGCCCGATCAGCCCAAGCCGAAGCCCGCTCCAAAGCCGCCGCAGCCGACGCCTGAAAAGAAGGCTGAAAAGCCGCCTGAGCGGGCCGTGCAAAAGCCACCGCCTCCGCAGCCGCCGAAACCGCAGGACATTCCGGTTCTGAAGCGCGTTTTCCAGTATGGCGAGAAGGATACCGGCCCGGAGAAATCTCTGAACGGAGGCAGCGCTCCAGCCAACGCGCCGTCGCCAGCCCAAAATGAACCAGCGAAGCCGCCGGTCGCACCGAAGCCAGCGCCCGACCAGCCAGCCGCTGCAACGCCCGAGCAGCAGGCGGATACCAGCAAGGTCCAAGAGAAGCCGGCAACCGCCCCGCCGGACGAAAAACCCGCGCAAAGCGAGGAGAAGCAGGCGACCGAGGACACTGACAGGCAGCAGCCGGACAAGGCGTCGCAACCCGCCGAGAACCAAGCGGCCGAAGCGCCAAAGCCGTTGACGGCCGAAGCCGGCGACAAGCCCGCACCTCCATCGTCAACCGAAAAGGCAAAGCCTAAACCTTCCAAGGCGATGAAGTTCAAATCGGCAAGAGCCTTGAGATCGCCAAGCGGTAACCCAGGAAGGTCAAACCCCGCCGACGCCGAGGTTGCGGGATCGCCGATCTATTCCGGTCTGCCGGGCGTCAGAAAGCTTTACTCGCCGGGTGCGACCGGCAACGCGCTGGCCACAAGCTCGATGGAGAACGTGCCGCGCGATCAGCGCGTTGCCAATCTTTGCGCCAACGTTCTGAACCAGGAATTGCAAAGTGCGGATTACTCGCCCAAATGGCTGCCGACTATTCCCCTGAAGCAGGGCAATGTTCTTAACCCTACGCAGGCTGCCTTCAGCACGACAACGCAATGGTACGATCTGAGCTTCCGCTGCGAGGTCGACGCCGATGCAACGAGGGTCCTGTCCTTCAACTTCCGTGTGGGGGGACTGGTCCCGCCCGGTGAGTGGACCCGGCGTCGTTTCCCCAGTCTCCGCTAGAGCATGATCCCGAACCGAAGGTCAGCGAATGCAAAAAGTGGGAACCGGTTTTCGGAGAAGATCATGCTCCAACAAAGAGTTGGATCAGGCCGGAACACCAAGCCCCGCCAATTGCCGGCCGACTTCGTGCCAGTCGGCGCAGACGAAATCGGCGCCGGCAGCCTTCAGCCGCGCACCGTGCTCGGGATAAGTGTGCCCGCCGCCGGTATAGCCGATCGCGATCATGCCGGCCGCGACCGCGCCTTGGACGCCGAGCGGCGAATCTTCGACGACGATGCAGTCGGCCGGCTTCGCCCCCATTCTCTCGGCGGCGTAGAGGAAGATGTCGGGCGCCGGCTTGCCGTTCTTCACCATCGAGGAGGAAAAGATCGCTTCGCCGAAGAAGCGTGACAGCCCGGTCACCGACAGGCTGTGGTTGATGCGTTCGACCGAGGATGACGAGGCGACGCAGCGGTCTCCGGCAAGCGCGCTCAGGAATGGCGCGATGCCCGGTGTCGGCTTCAGCTCCTCGGAAAAGAGCAGCTTGGTCTCGGTCCAGATATCGCCGTCGGCGGCGGGCGGAAACTGATGGCCGGTCAGTTCCTTGATTTTGACGATGATGTCGGACTGCTTCATGCCGATGCATTGGGCGATGATGCCGCCATGGACGCCGGGCATGCCGTGTTTCTCGTAGACGCGCTCATAGGCTTTGGCGGCCAGCGGCTCGCTGTCGACGAGAACGCCGTCGCAATCGAAAATCATCAGTCTAGGTTGCGCCACGCGCTTCTCCCGGCTCCTGTGTCAATGCGCACATCGCTATCGATAAAAAGTCAGATGTTCAATAGTCGGGCGGCTCCGTCCCCAACGCCTCAAAGCTGGCGCAGCGCCTCGCTGACCGGCGTGGATCCAAGCGCGCGCTGCATGGCCTGGCGCGACTGCGCGCGGTCGGGTGTGATCCAGTTGGGCTCGGCGCCGAGGAAGCGGTCGAGAAAGGCCACGGCATAGGCGGGCATTTCCGTTGCGTTCTCGCGGTAAGACCACCAGGTTCGCAGGTCGTCGGCGCATTTGTCGATGCTGGGCGCCGTGCCGAACTCCTGCTCGTGCACGGCCAGGATCGCCGATACGCAGTAGTTGGTATAGAGGAAGCCTTCCGGCCAGAAGCGCACGATTTCCGCCGTGCCGGCATTGGCCTCGCTCTCGATCATGTCGGTGAGGCCGGAAATCTCCCGCGCCGGCGCCTGCCGGATCAGCTCGCGCAGCACAAGCCCGGCGGCGAAGACGATGAAGTCCGCGCGGTCGACGGCAGCGAATCGCTTCTGCGCTTCCATGACTTCGATCCAGTCGAGGAAAGCGCGCGTCAACTTGGCCTCGTCGATCTCGAAGCGCACGCCGAACGTTTCGGACACCACTTTCGCGCTGCTGCGGAAGGTGGCGCGGAACCAGCGCAGCTGCCGCAGCCGGTGGCGAAGGTCCGGCATAAGCGCGAGTTCGTGCCTGAAAGGCAGGTCCATGTCTCACTTCCCGTTTGACGGCAGGCTAGCACAGGCGTTGCCGATGCCGAAATCGGTCAGCCACCTGTGGAGCGTTATGACGGCTAATATAATACATGTTGACATCCGAGGAAACAAATGTTCTCACTTTCGGGTCATCTCACCTCCGTCCAATATGTGTCGGAGGAACGAGAGTCGGGAGGAGTACCGAATGGCGATCTGGCAGTGGGCACTGCTTCTGCTGTTTGTTGTCTGGGCGCTGCAATCGCTGGGCGTCTGGCTGCAGATGCGGCATTATTCGGACGTCTTCAAAGGCGTCACTGGAGAGTTCAAGGACGGCTTCGTCGGCGCTGGCAATTTCCGCGGCCGGCTTGCCAAGGGCACCATCGCGTTGATCGTCGTGACGCCGGATCTGATCGTGCGCCGCATGATGGTCATGAGCGGCCGCTCGGTGCTGACCAAGTTCAAGCGACATGAAGAATTCGAGGGCGTCCCCCTCGATCGACTCCGGTCCAACCCTGCGATCATGGGGGAGGGGGAACCCGGTGTGGCCGAGGCCGTGAAACGGGCGATCGAGCAGATCGACCGCGCGCGGTCGGAGCCGGGGAAGAAGCCGGGCCTGTCCGGCTTGAACGTAGCAAGGGCATAAACGGACGCCGGCAGCCGGCTGGGAATGACCGGCAGGGGTCATAAGGAGGAGAAATGTCTGTAATTTCGTTATTGGCGCAGCATGCCGACCTGGCGGTGCATAACCTGCATGTCGCAGGCACCATGGTCTCGGATGCTGCCTGGCACGGCAAGCTCGGCGTCGAGCATGCCACCGATCATCTTGTTGTCCTGGCGCAGGCGACGACCGACAACGCGCCGGTCACCGCCGATCAGCTGAAGGAACAGCTGAAGAACGTGCAGCAGGAAGAGCAGCTCGGCTGGCTGACCGCGATCGGCAAGTATTTCATCGGCATCTTCCAGAAGGGCGGCGAAGTGTTCGCCGGCTTCGTCACCGGCATCATCCCGACGCTGGTGGTGCTGATGACCGCCTTCTACGCCGTCACCGAACTGGTCGGCGAAGAGCGCGTTCATGGCCTGGCGCGCGGCGCCGGCCGCATCGCGCTGACCCGTTATACGGTGCTGCCGGTCCTGTCGGTGTTCTTCCTCACCAACCCGATGGCTTATACCTTCGGTTCTTTCCTGGAAGAAAAGCACAAGCCCGCCTTCTACGACGCGGCCGTGTCCTACGTGCATCCGCCGCTCGGCCTGTTCCCGCATATCAACCCCGGCGAATATTTCGTCTGGGGCGGCATGCTGGTCGCGCTGCTCGACCTCGAGAAGCGAGGCGTCATCGCCAACGGCTACCACGTCAAGGTGGCCATCTGGTACGCCATCGTCGGCCTCGTCGTCATCCTGCTCAAGGGCATGCTGACCGAGCGCATCACGGCCATCATGGCACGCCG
This sequence comes from Mesorhizobium sp. B3-1-6, assembly GCF_006439555.1. Taxonomy (NCBI): domain Bacteria; kingdom Pseudomonadati; phylum Pseudomonadota; class Alphaproteobacteria; order Hyphomicrobiales; family Phyllobacteriaceae; genus Mesorhizobium; species Mesorhizobium sp. B3-1-6. The sequence continues at coordinate 353,603 of NZ_VFTM01000002.1, forward strand.
CCAGGGCGTCGAGCTCTAAGGGCGGGAGGACACCATGGCCAAGACATACAAGGCAGTAAAGATCTCGAAAGGGTCCACCGGCTGGGGCGGTCCGCTGGTCATCGAGCCGACCGAACAGCGCAGCAAGGTCGTGTCGGTAACCGGTGGCGGCATTCATCCGGTGGCGCAGCTTATCGCCGATATGACCGGCGCCGAGGCGGTCGACGGCTTCAAGGCGCCGCCGATCGAAAGCGAGATGGCGGTCGTCGTCGTCGACTGCGGCGGCACTGCGCGCTGCGGCGTCTATCCGCGCAAGCGTATCCCGACCGTCAATCTGACGCCGGTCGGCCAGGCGGGTCCGCTCGCCCAGTTCATCACGGAAGACATCTACGTTTCGGGCGTGAAGCCGGCCAATGTCACAATGGCGGACGGATCCGAAGCGGTCACCACTGCGGGGGGAGCAGCATCGATGAGTTCAAGCAACAACACTGCATCCAGGGCGGCCGAGCCGCTGCCGAGCGAGGGCGGGCTTATCGGCCTGATCAGCTCGATCGGCCGCGTCATGGGCCGCGTGGTCGGCATCTTCTTCAATTCCGGCCGCCGCACCATCGATCAGGTTATCCGCAACGTGCTGCCCTTCATGGCCTTCGTGACCATGCTGATCGGCCTGATCCTCTATACCGGCATCGGTGACGTGCTGGCGCAGCCGATGGGTCCGCTGGCCAACAACATCGTCGGCCTGCTGGTCATCTCGGCCATCTGCGGCCTGCCGTTCCTGTCGCCCATCCTGGGACCGGGCGCGGTCATCGCGCAGGTGATCGGCGTCGCCATCATCGGCCCGCAGATCGCCAACGGCACTATCTCGCCCGCGATGGCGCTGCCGGCGCTGTTTGCCTACAACACCCAGGTGGGCTGCGATTTCGTTCCCGTCGGTCTGGCGCTCGGTGAGGCCAAGCCGAAGACGATCGAAATCGGCGTGCCGGCGGTGCTCATCAGCCGCCAGATCATGGGCCCGGTCTCCGTGCTGATCGCGTGGGTCGTGTCCCTGATCGTGTTCTAAGTCGTCAACAATATCGAGGTTCGCCATATGTCGATTCTTCTCAAGACACGGGTCACTGCTATCGGACCCGAAGTGGCGGACCTCGCCGAAGGCGGCGTGGTCATCCTGTTCGCGGATGGCTCGCCTCCGGAACTGGCCGAGGTTTCCGTGCTTCATCTGGCAGAGCAGGGACCCAGTGACGACGCACCGCAAAAAGGCGCGTCGATCACGCTCGGACCGGTTTCGGCTGTGATAACGGCGGTCGGCTCCACCGCGTGGAGCAAGGTCCGCGAGATGGGTCACGTCGTCATCTCCTTCAACGGAGCGACCGAGGCTGAAAGGCCCGGCGAAGTCTGCGCATCCGAGGTCGATACCGGAGCGCTCGTGGCGGCGCTTACGCCGGGCACTGTCATCACTATCGCCGCCTGATAATATCCGCGCTGTCTGTCGACGGCGCCACAAACCTAGAGTTATTGCCATGGAACGCTCGACCATCGTCAGAGTGCATGAAGGTTTGCACGCCCGTCCCGCCACGCGGTTCGTGAAACTCGCCAAGGGTTTCGAATCCGATGTCGAGCTGGTCAAGGACGGCAAGGCGGTCAGCGCCAAGAGCTCGGTCAAGCTGATGCTGCTGGCGGTCAAGGAAAACCAGGAAGTCACCGTGCGCGCCAACGGCGCCGACGCGATCGAGGCTATCGAGGCGCTGATAGGCTATCTGGAGAACCCGCGCGCCGGCCTCGACGACGAGGGCGAGGCCGCCGAAGCTGGCTCCGAAGCCACAGCCGCCTTGTCCGTTCCGCAAGCCACGCCGCCGACTGCCGCGTTGCCGGATGGAGCACCAAAACTCCAGGGTATCGCCGCCAGCGAAGGCGTGGCCATCGGGCCGGCCTTTGCCCATTTCCCGCCGGAAATCGAGGGGCCGGGCAGGCGCCTGCAGGCCGATGAGATCGACAGTGAGCTCGAGCGCTTCCGCGGCGCTGTCGCCAGCGTCCAGGCGCGCATGGATCGCACGCTTGCGGAGAACAATCTCTCCGCCGGCGACCGTGGCATCGTCGCGGCGCTGCGCGACATCGCCGCCGACGACAGCCTGACCGGCGAGGTCGAAAGGCTGATCCGGGGCGGTGACGATGCAGTCTCGGCGGTCATTGCGGCCGCGGCCACCATCGCCGCCGATTTCAGCGCGGTCGACGACCACTATCTCAACGCCCGAGCCGACGACGTTCATGCCGTCGGCCGGCAGATCTGCCTGGTTCTGCTCGGCCAGGACGAAGTCAGCCTGGAGACGATACCCCAGGGCGCGATCCTCATTGCCGACGACATCGGCGCCTGGGATCTGGCGCGCGCGCCGCTGAAGCGCATCGGCGGCGTGATCTGCGGCCATGGCGGCGCCACCTCGCATATCGCCATCATCGCCCGCTCGCACGGCATTCCGGCGGTGTTGGGTCTGGGGGATAAGATCAACGAGTTGCGTGCGGCCAAGGAGGTCGCCATCGACGGCAATGCGGGGCACGTTCTCGTCGACCCCGACGAGGCGACGCGTACTGATTTCAACAGGCGCGTCGAGGCGGCGGCGCAGGAGCGCGCGGGCCTCAAGGCGTTCAAGGACGTGACCCCGAAGCGCGCCGACGGCACCGTGATCGAGGTCGCGGCCAATATCGGCTCGCTGGAGGAGATCGAGGCGGCGCAGGAAGCCGGCGCCATGGGCGTCGGGCTGTTCCGCACCGAGCTGCTCTTCATGCGCCACATGCATCTGCCGTCGGAGGACATGCAGGCCGAGACCTACAGCGCCTTGGCCAAGGCGTTTGCGCCGCATTCTGTCATCGTGCGCACGCTCGACATCGGCGGCGACAAGCCGATCGCCGGCATCGAATTTCCCGACGAGGAAAACCCCTTCCTCGGCTGGCGCGGCATTCGCATGTGCCTGGACCGGCCCGACATCTTCAAGCGCCAGCTGCGGGCGCTGCTGCGTGCCGCCGTCCACGGCAACATCAAGGTGATGCTGCCGATGGTTTCGGAAATCGCCGAAGTGACGCGCACCCGTGCGCTGGTCGATGAATGCGCGACGGAATTGAAGGCCGAAGGCGTTGCGCATGCAAGCTTCGATCTCGGCGTGATGATCGAGACGCCCGCCGCCGTGCTGATCGCGCCGGCGCTGGCAAGGGAAGTGGCGTTCTTCTCGATCGGCACCAATGACCTCACCCAGTACATCATGGCCGCCGACCGCCTCAATCCGACGGTCGCCAAGCTCAATGACGTCACCAATCCGGCGGTGATGTCGGCGATCGAGCTGACGGCCAGGGCGGGTGTCGCCGCCGGCATCATGGTGGGCATGTGCGGCGAGGCCGCCGGCCGGCCGGACCTGATCCCGGCCTTCGTCGGGATGGGCCTGACCGAACTCAGCATGAGCCCGGCCTCGATCCAGCGTGCCAAGAAGACGATCGCGGCCATGGCGGCCGAGCGATAGCGGATCCTCGCGGCGGGCTACGTCAGATGCGCGAGCAGCGTGGCGAGAACCGGTGTCAGTTCCTGGACGGCATTGGCCTGGGCGCAGGCCTGCCGGATGCGATCCTCCCGCACTTGGGCCGCCAGCACTGCGATCTCGAGAATGTCGGGCTCGGGCGTGCCGCCGTCCGCCTTGGTCGCCAGTCCGCAGGCAAGCACTACGGGCGCGAGGCACCTGATGTCGAGAGACAGGTCGCCGGCTATCGCCGGGCCTGTCCCGATCTCGCCAGGCTGAACAGGACGGTGGTTGAGGCATTCGACGAGGAGAGCCGCGCAGGCCGCCGCGACCTCATCCGTGGATGCCGCGTCGCCCGTCGCGGCAGCCAGAAGATCGGCGTGGCGCTTGCGCATCGCTGCGTGCACGGCGGAAAAGCCCGCCTCGTGAACGCGCGGATTGTCGATGCCGTAGCCGGCGAGAACCGCGCGGGTCAGATAATACATGTCACGCCTGAACTGGCGTTCGCCGCTGATCTGCCGGTCTTCGTCGCCTTGCGGGAAATAGGTCCGCAGGCTTTTGACGGTCGTGCCGTCGACCTTGAGCGGCCGGGAATGCGGAACGAAGGATTCGGCGATCGTCAGCGCCTCGTCGACAGCACTCGCGGCATGGCCAAGCAGGCTGCGGCCCGGGAAGGGCGGCAAATTGCCGGCGATGTCGTGCGAGGTATCACCGGCGCTGTCGTGGCGGTTCTGGCGGATCGCGTCGCGCAGTTCCCGAAGCCGGTCCTTCAGGTTGGCGCGGACGTCTTCGGAAATTTGTCGCAGCATCGCCAATTGCCTCGAAACGCTGAAGCCGGTCAGGGCTTGGGGCGCCAGTCACCCTCTCTAGATTGTTCGTCTCGATTGGTAGATCAATAGGCAATATTTAACCAGCATGCAGAATCGGCGAGGCAGCATCATCGCCGGGCTTGGAGGGGAAATTGGGCAGGCGGCGGCAGGGCGAATCCGAAAACGGCAGGGCGGCGGCTGAGGTATCCGAGCAGGTCGTCAGCGAAAGCCGGACCGACCGCCTCAGGATCCGCGCCGCCTGGATGTATTTCGTCGAGCAGATGACGCAAAACGAGATTGCCGACGTGCTGGGCGTCGGCCGCGTCACCATTGTGCGCATGCTGGCGGAGGCGAGGGCGCGCAACGAGGTGAAGATCACCATCGAGAGCGAGCTTTTGGAGATCGTGCGGCTGGAGCGGGCGCTGGAGAAGACCTTTGGGCTGCAGCAGGCGCTGGTCGCGCCGCTCACAGACCCCAACGCCGATCCAATTCCGGCAATCGCCGCCAAGACCGGCATGTTTCTGTCCGACGCGATGAAATCCGGCATGCGGGTCGGCGTCGGCTGGGGCGTGACGCTATTCCATACCTTGCCCTTCATCAGCGCCAAATCGCTGACTGATTTCAGCGTGATTTCGCTGCTTGGCGGCGTCGGCGTCGCGCGCCGGGTCAACCCGGCCGAGTTCGCCTGGCGCTTTGCCCAGATATTCCAGGGCGACGGTTATCTGATGCCGACGCCGGCCGTCGTCGACAGCGTCGAGACCAAGATCGCGCTGGTCGAGCGTTGCGGCCTGCAGGAGATTTTTGAAATGGCCGACGCGCTCGACGCCGTTCTGCTGAGCGTCGGCGGCATCGCTTCGGCCACCACCTTCTCGCGCGGCGGCTTTCTCAAGGAAGCCGACCGCGAGGCCCTGTTGGCGCGCGGTGCCGTCGGCGACCTTCTGTTCCATTTCTACGACCGCAACGGCGATCTGGTCGGCCATCCCGTCAACAGCCACGTTATGTCGGTGGATGTCGACCGCCTGCGCAAGGCGCCGATCCGCATCCTCACCTCCGGCGGCGCCGAGAAGACCGAGGCGCTGCTCGGCGCCATGAACCTGATCGCGCCGACCATCCTGATCACCGATGAGGAAAGCGCGCGCCGCATGCTGGCCGCGCATGCAGATTAGGCTGCAGGCATAAACTCGCCTGGCACATTCGTGCCGTCTTCGTGGGGGATTTCAAGGAAAATGGTCGGAGTGGCCGGATTCGAACCGACGACCCCTTGACCCCCAGTCAAGTGCGCTACCGGGCTGCGCTACACTCCGGACCGGGTGGCGATGTATCGTGATAAGGCGGTGCGGGTCAACCGAATTCGAAGCCTATCGCGCAGCTGAAATTGCAAGGAGGGGTTCAGGTCGCGCCAGCCGCAATTCCCGCTGGTGCCGGTACTCTAGCGCGATCGCGCCCCAGATCAATCCGAGCAACAGGTAGAGATGGCGCCAGTGGTCGATGTCGATGAAGGTGCCGAGCCCGATATTGCCGAGATGGGCGACATAGGCGCAAAGCAGATAAGGCTGCCACGGCCGGTCGCGTAGAAGGATGCGGAATCCGGCCCCGATCGTCCATAGCGTCAATGTCAGGAACGAGACGAAGCCGAGCCAGCCGTAATCCATCAACGCCTTCAGCCAGATGTCGTGCGTGTCCTCGCCATAGATCGTGCCGAAGACCAGCGGGCCGATGCCGAACGGGTGCTCCATCGCCAGCTGGAAGCCGATCGAATAGCGGGCGAAGCGGCCAAGCCGCGCCGTGTCGTAACTCTGCTCGAGTTGCGCGCGCTGCGTGAACATGTCCGACACGCCGGGCAACTGCAGGATGACGATGAAGGCGATGACCAGCAGCGCCATGGCCGCGATCGTCATCACCACCACGCGCAGCCGGAACCTGCCGCTGGCGCTCTGCAGGAAGAGGCACGCGGTGAGCAGCACCGCCGACACGGCGAACATGCCCCAGGCACCGCGCGAGAAGGAGAAGAAGATGCCGGCGGTGACGATGAGCAGCGGCACCGCCAGAAGCGGCATGCGCGACACCGGGCCGGTCAGGAGCAGATAGAGCAGGTAGGTGCCGGGCAGCACCAGGAACGGCCCGAACACGTTCGGATCCTGGAAGGCGCCGGCCGCTCGGTCGTATTTGGTGAACATCTCCGCGCCGGGAAAGGCATGGAAATAGCCGGCGATGCCAAGCAGCGACGTCGCCACCGCCGAGACGACATAGGCGATGAAGATAAGCCGGTAGAGGCTGGGCTGGACCGAGGTCACCGAGGCGAAGAACACCGCGCTGAAGGCCAAAAATAGCGAGACGGCGAGATAGAGCGGCGTGTTGGCGAGGTCCGCCATCTGCGTCATGGCGATCATGCCGCCGATGTTCAGCGCCACCAGCAGCACCAGCAACGGGACGATCGCGCGCGAGATTCGAAGCCCGAACAGCGCCCAGACCGCGATCAGCCCGGCCATGTAGATTTCGTAGGGCGCCGGCTCGCTGATGACGAAGCCGGAGAGCAGGATGCCGACGCCGATCGCGGTCGACGCGATCAGCGAAATCAGCTTGGCGTTGACCGCCGACGCCGGCAATTTGTTGACAGCTTGCGGCTGCAACGGATGGGCGATTGCGCTCAATAGGCGTTTTCCGTGTTGAGCAGGCGGATCGGCGTCAGGAACAGGATGCGCAGGTCGAACAGCATCGACCAGTTCTCGATGTAATAGAGGTCGTATTCGGTGCGCATGCGGATCTTTTCGTTGGTGTCCATCTCGCCGCGCCAGCCGTTGATCTGCGCCCAGCCGGTGACGCCGGGCTTGACCTTGTGGCGGGCGAAGTAGCCGTCGACCACCTCGTTGTAGAGCAAATTGTGCGACTGCGCGGCGATGGCATGCGGGCGCGGCCCGACCAGCGACAGCGAACCGAACAGCGAATTGAAGAACTGCGGCAGTTCGTCGATCGAGGTCTTGCGGATGAAGCGGCCGACACGGGTGACGCGCGGATCGTTCTTGGTCACTGTCTGCTTGGCGGTCGGGTCGGACCGGTCGGTATACATCGAGCGGAACTTGTAGACCTCGATGATCTCGTTGTTGAAGCCGTGCCGCTTCTGCTTGAACAGCACCGGGCCCTTGCTGTCGAGCTTGATGGCGATCGCGGTGGCGAGCATCACCGGCGAAAAAAGGACGATGCCGACAAGCGAGAAGAAGATGTCGAAGGCGCGTTTGGCGACCGAATCCCAGTCGTTGATCGGCTTGTCGAAGATGTCGAGCATCGGCACCGAGCCGATATAGGAGTAGGCGCGCGGCCGGAACTGCAGCGCGTTGGAATGCGCCGAAAGCCGGATGTCGACCGGCAGCACCCAGAGTTTCTTGAGCAACTGCAAGACGCGCGATTCGGCGGTCAGCGGCAGCGATACGATCAGCATGTCGATGCGCGCGATGCGGGCGAATTCGATGAGCTCGGAGATGGTGCCGAGCTTCGGATAGCCGGCGACGATCGGCGGCGAGCGCTTGTCGTTGCGGTCGTCGAAGATGCCGCAGATGCGGATGTCGTTGTAGGGCTGCTTCTCGACCGAGCGGATCAGCTGCTCGGCCGCCTTGCCGCCGCCGACGATGAGCGCGCGGCGCTCCATGCGGCCGTCGCGCGCCCAGCGCCGGATGAGGCTGGACATCACGAGTCTCAGGCCGAAGATCAGCACGAAGCCGACCACGAACCAGGTGCCGAACAGCAGGCGCGAATAGTCTTCCGACGCCTTGATGGCGAAGGCGGTGAGCGCCATCAGCGCGAAGCTGCCGGCCCAGACCAGCAGCACGCGGCCGAAGTTGGCCAGCGGGCGCATCAAAGCCTCGATCTGGTAGCAGTCGGTCACGTCGAGCAGCACCACGGCCAGGAACGACGTCGCCGCGATCGCCAGCGGATACTGCCAGGCCAGATAGCTGAAGAAGCCGACATAGTAGAAATAGACGCAGAGCCCAGACAGGAACAGCATCGCGAACTCGACCATGCGCAGCACGCCGCTGACCATGATCGGCGACATGGTATCGCGCCGGTATTGTGAGGCGACCTGGCGCGCCACATCGTTGATGCCGCCCGGCTTTTCGCCCCCGGCGGGAGTGTCGTAGTTGCGCACCGCATCCATGGAAAAGCGGTGCGCGGGGTCGATCTCATTCATGGGAACTGTCCGCGAGCTTCGCGCAACTGCATAGCAAAAGAGAGCTAAGAAAGCCTTGAAACAACCGGTGGTTTTGGAGTTGTTGCGGCCCGTGGCCTATTTGTGCAGTGCCGCGAAATAGGCCTTCTCGATATCGGCGGCCATGACGTCGGCGCCGAATCGGGCCTTCAGCTCATCGGCTTGCGGCATCAGTTTTCGATAACCGTCGAAGTCGCTGAGCGCCGTCCCCATTTTGGCGGCGAGCTGGGATGCGTCGGGCCGGATCAGGGCAGGGGAGTTTTCGCCGAAGATTTCCGGAATGCCGCCGACCGCGGTCGCGATCATCGGCATGCCGGCGGCCAAGGCCTCGAGCACGATATAGGGCATCGCCTCCGCGCGGGACGGCACGACGATCAAATCGGCCAGCGCGAAAGCATCCCTCGCCGGCATGGGCGGCAGGAAACGGACGTGGCTCTCCAGGCCGAGCCGCTCGGCCTGCGCGTGGTAGCGCGGCAGGTCGTCGCCGTCGCCGACCATAACTGCGCTTAGGGGGCGTCCGAGCTCGTTGCCGGCCAAGGCCAGCGCATCGATGAAGATATCTGGACCCTTCAGGTCGCGCATCATCCCGATGTACAGGAAATCGGCGGCATCCGCCGCCGTCGCCACCGGTTCGAATTCGGCGGCGCGCAGGCCGTTATAGACCAGCCGGTTGGGTATCGGCGGCTCGCCGACCTTGCGGCGATAGGTTTTCCGCTCGTAGTCGGAAACGAACAGCAGGCAGTCGGTGAAGCGCGCCATGAAGCGCTCCAGGCCGAAGAACAGCTTTCCCGTCACCGTCGTTTCGTCATAGTGGAGGGAGCCGCCATGCGGCGAATAGAGGCGGGCAACGCTAAACATTGATACCCGCAACAGTGAGCCGAACAGCCGGGCATAGGCGCCACCCTTGGCGCCGTGCCCGTGCAGCACGTCCGGCCGCAATTCCTGGATGATTCGGTAGGTGCGCCAGGCCGAGGCGAGATCGCCCGGCCCGACATGGCGCTGCATCGGCGTCCGATGGATGCCGAGCGCCAAACTGTCCTTCATCGCGTCGAACAAGCGCTCCTCATAGTCGCCGCCGGTGGTCGAGTCGCAGACGATTCCCACCGCATGGCCGGCGGCGACTTGCGCCTCGGTCAGGTCGCGCACGTGGCGGAAGATTCCTCCGACAGGTGAGCGAAAGCAGTGGACGATCCTGAGATTCACCGCCACGACGGGTTTTTCAGAACAGGCGTTCGCGGACGTAGACGGTGTCGCCGGGCAGGAGCGGATCGGATGTCAGCACCCGACCGGTCATCACCTTGCCGTTGATGTCGCGGGTGATGTCGACGCTTCCCTGATTGGCGCGCGGCGTGAAGCCGCCGGCGATGGCGACCGCCTTTTGCACGGTGAGTCCCGGCACGTAGGAATACTGGCCGGCAGCACCCACTTCGCCCATGACGAAGATCGGCCGGTAGCGGTCGATTTCGACCGAAACGTCGGGGTCGCGCAAATAGCCTTGGCGCAGCTTGTCGGCGATCGCCTTTTCCAACTGCTGCGCGGTGTGGCCGCGCGCCGGCACCGCGCCGACCAGCGGGAAGGAGAGATAGCCGGACTGGTCGACGCTGTAGGTGTTGGTCAACCCATCTTGCTCGAACACCGTGACACGGACGCGGTCGCCGGCGCCGAGTCGGTAGGGCTGATCGAGCACTTCATGGAAGGCGGCGGGTGTCGGGCGGTAGCTCGAACAGCCGGTCAGCAGCGACAGGGCAAGCAAAGCGCGAAAGAGGGAAGCAGTGCTTTTCATGACCGGCCAGGAACCTTCATCGCTCTTGCCGCAAGTCGCGGCCAACCCCAGGAAAGTGCGACCGTTATCATCCTGTTAGGGTTAATGGGTGGTAAAGGAGCTTGGTCCGGGAGAGCGGAGATCGGCAAAAAGCTCAATTGTTCTATTGCTTTCGCGCAATCTTCTTTGAGTGCTCTCTAATAAGCGCTCATTCTGATCTTAACGGGTGAGTTACCATAGTTGTTTACGCTCCATCCTCGACTCAAAGTTCGGAGCAGGATGCATGTCCGTTCAGTCCGCGGCCGCAGACGTCGATGTCGATCTGAGACAGCTCTTCGCCAGCCTGGCGAGGAACTGGCTGCGCATTGTCTTCGTGACGCTTCTGGTCACCGGGCTGGCCTTCGCCTTCGCCTGGCTCGCGACGCCTTACTATAAGGCGACAGCCAAGCTGGAGATCGGCTCGCGCGAATCGGAATACACCCGGCCGCCGGGCACCAACGATGACGACAAACCGATTCTCGACGAGCAAGGCGTTGCGACCCAAGTTCAGATCATTTCCTCGCCCGACATCCTCAAGCAGGTGGCGACTAAGCTCAACCTGGACAAGTTGCCGGAGTTCGACGAAACGCTGAAAATGTCGTCGCTCGGGCGCGTGCTTGTGCTCGTCGGCTTGAAAAGCGATCCCTTCGATATCCCGCCGGAAGAGCGCGTGCTGAATGCCATGCACGACAAGCTCAATGTCTACGCCGTTGAAAAGACGCGTGCGATCGCGATCGAGTTTGCCTCGAAGGATCCCAAGCTCGCCGCCGACATCGCGAACGGCATCGCCAACGCCTATATCGCTTCGAAGGGCGACGCCAAGCTCGAATCGAACGCCGCCGCCACCGACTTCCTGGCGCCGGAAATCGCCGACCTGCAGAATCGCGTCAAGGACGCCGAGGCCAAGGTCGCGGCCTTCCGTGCGCAGTCCGACCTCTTGATGGGCGGCAACAATGCGGTGCTTCCGACGCAGCAGCTCTCTGAGCTGTCGAGCGAATTGTCGCGCGTGCGCGCCAGCCGAGCCGCCGCCGAGGCGAGCGCCGAGAGCGTGCGCCGGGCGCTGCAGAATGGCGGTTCGCTGGACAGCGTGCCGGAAGTCCTGTCCTCCGAGCTGATCCAGCGCCTGCGCGAGCGCCAGGTGGAGCTCAGGGCCAACATCGCCGATCTTTCCACGACCCTGCTCGACAACCATCCGCGCATCCGGGCGCTGAAGTCGCAGCTGGCCGATCTCGACGGACAGATTCGCAATGAGGCGCAAAAGATCATCCGCGGCCTGTCGGCCCAGGCCCAGACGGCCAAGGCCCGCGAGGATCAGCTGATCGCGGACGTCAACACGCTGAAAGCCGCCTCGGCGCGGGCCGGCGAGCAGCAGGTGCAGCTGGACGCCTTGCAGCGTGACGCGAATGTTCAGCGCCAACAGCTTGAATCCTATATGGCTAGTTACAATGCGGTGGCTTCGCGCAAGGATCGCAGATACTCGCCTGTCGCGGCGAGCCTGATCGCGCAGGCCCAGGTGCCGTCCCAGCCCTATTTCCCGAAGATCGGGCCGATCACCGGCGCCGCCGCCGCTGCTTCGCTGCTGCTGATGGCGATCGGCACGCTGCTTGGCGAGCTGTTCTCGGGCCGCGCCATGCGTCCGGCCGCCGGCGCCCACTTCGCCGATATCGAGCAGGTGGCGATGCCCGCGACCAGGGTGGAACCGATGATCGCCGAAGCACATGGCGAAGGTCGGGCCTTTGCGCCTTACGAGGAAGCTGCGGCGGGGCATTCGATCGCCGAATCGGAACTACCGAGGCCGGCCGAGCACGAGTTGGCGGAGGTTCGCGCTGCGGTTGTCAAGCAGGCCGAGCCCAGCGAATCGGCCCCGGAGCCAAGGCAATCCATGCTGGGCGAGATCGATGTCGACAAGGCTGCGGAGAAGCTGATCGCTTCCGGCGCCGCGCGCGCGATCTTCGTGTCGCCGGAAGGCGACGAGGCGGCGGCGTCCGCCGTGCTGGTGGCGCGCGAAGTATCGGATGCCGGCCTGCGTGTGCTGCTGCTCGATCTCACAGCATCGGGCGCGGCGTCGCGGCCGATGCTGGACACAAGCCTCTTCCCCGGCATCACCAATCTGCTCGCTTCCGAAGCGCAGTTCAGCGACGTCATCCACCCCGATCTCTATTCGGATGCGCATGTCATTCCGGTCGGCACCGCCGATCCTGTCCGCGCCATGCGCGCCGCCGACCGGCTGCCGATCATCATGCAGTCGCTCACCACGGCCTATGATCTCGTCGTGGTCGAGTGCGGCCCGGCCGACGCGCAAGGCATCGGCCGCCTTGTCGGCGACGGCACCGAAGTCTTCCTGTCCATGTTGGAGGCCGACGACCAGGTGACGCAGGCCGCAGTGAAGCTGATCGAGAACGGCTATCCCAACCTGACGCTGGTCACGCCGGTCGGCCACGAACCGGGAGATCCATTGCCCGGACGCCGTTCGGCTGCATAAGGCTGGCTGTCCTGCGCTGCCGCGGCGCTTGATAAGGACAACCGCGAGGTACCGGAGGCCGAGACCGCAGCGAATCGAGCACGGCTCAGTCGGGGGGCATGACAGTCCTTAGGTGCAAGACCGAGCCGGGGCATTTCTCGGCGGCCCCCGCACTTTACATCGGCGGCATAGCACCTAGTTTTGATGTTTCGCGCTGCGCACTTTGGTGCGTGGATGATCAAGAGCGGACCGTGAACCCTAGGCCGGTCCCTCGAAACTCCCAAAGGATGGCTGTTATGACACAGGCCAAGAATGGCGACACTGTACGTATCAACTACACTGGGCGTCTGGTCGACGGCACCCAATTCGATTCTTCCGGCAGTGAACCGTTGCAGTTTACACTGGGCGAAGGACAGGTAATTCCTGGTCTCGAAACGCATGTCGAAGGCATGGAGGTCGGCACGAAAAGCACCGTCACCGTTCCCGCTGACGCCGCCTATGGCCCGCATCGCCCCGAAGCGGTCGTAGTCATCGACCGCGCCAGCGTGCCGGAAAACATCAACGTCGATATTGGCACCCGATTGCAGGCCCGCACCCGCGAGGGACGTCCCATGCAAGTAACGGTCATCGGCGCGGACGACGCCAGCGTCAAGCTCGACGGCAATCATCCGTTGGCCGGAAAGGACCTGGTGTTCGACGTTGAATTGGTCGAGATCGTTCAGGCGGCGTAGTTGGAACTGAACGACTGCCCCAGGATCGCGGTCAAGAGCGCTACGAGAAAGTTATTTCCGCGTGGCCCTCCAAGGGAGAGGCCGAGGAATCGCGATCGTCACGGTGCGCGATCGGTCAGGGCGTTGGCCCCTTCCTGCCCGGCGCAATGCGCGCAGCAATAGATGATATCGCCCTGCTCGACGCCATGTCCCATGATCCGCACCCTGCAATGCGGGCAGATCGGCGCAAGCTTCTGGATCGCGCACTCGAAGCTGTCAAACGTGTAGGTTTGCCCGCTCAAGCTCACTAGGAATGCCTTGTCATAGTCGTTGCCGCACTGGTCGCACTTAGCCATGGCCATTCTCCTTCTGGGTGCGAAAACCTCTCGGCACTCGATAGGTTCCGTCGAGTCCCTCAGGGTCTCGGCCCGCTTGCCGCATCGCCCCGGAACGCGACGGCGACTGTGCGACTCTTACCAAGCCTAGCTGTCGTCCTCGGTTGCGGCAGGTGCAGCCTGTCCGGCAGCCTTGCGGCGCAGCATCTTGGTCAACTTCCAGACCATCGGATTGTTCTTGATGAAGGCCTTGGCCCGCGCGCCTTGCCGCATCGTCGTCGCCAATGCGCGGCCTTTCAATGTCAGCGGCGCAAGCACCTCGAAATGCTGGATCTCGAGATCGCACCAGAGCCGTTTGTAAGGCTCGTCGCCGACCGAGAAGTCATAGACCTTGAAGCCGAGATCGCAGGCTTCCTGGATATTGTCGAAGAACAGGAAGTCGCCGGGGCTGGTGAAGGCGAGATCGTCCTCGGCGATGGCGCCAAACTCGCAGATCAGTCGCTTGCCGGAGCGGCTGCAGCCGGTAACCGCGCGCAGTTTTCCCGCCACGTCCAGGCCGTGCAGCAGGAAGGACGGCTTTTCCTCCGTCAGCGCATCGGCAAACAGCGTCCGGAAGAAGTCGCGCACTTGCCTGTCGCCGAAGACATTGGCGATGCCCATCTTGGCGAAACGCACCTCCTTCATCTCGAGGAAGGCGTCGAGCAGCCTGTCGACCTCTTCGCGAGTGTGCGCCTCGATGCGGCGGAAGGTGCCGACCGCCTCGAACTTGCGCGTCTGCGAACGGTGCTTCTTGCGCTTGCGCTTGCCGCTCGCGCGCGACAAGAGCGCGTCGAACCCGCCGTCGAGATCGACCGCGAGCGCAAGGTTCGGACTTGGAAAGCCGGATAGCGCGGCGAGCGGGTTGGCGACGCCGTCGAGGTCGGGCAGCAGCCTTTCCAGCGAGATCAGGTCGATGTCCGGCCGCGTTCGGGCGATGACCTTGAACACCGAGCGGATCGTCCGACCGTCGATAGCAGACAGGAAACGTGGATCGGCGGCGGCGAAATTGCCGTTGGCGTGGCGCCCGCCGGCGAAACGGGCAACCTTGAACGGGCCGCGCCCTACGACTTCCAGCGCAAGCGAAAGCGCCGGATGGCCATCGCAGGATAGCGTCGCGACAACCATGTCGGCGCCGGTCGCGGTTGCCCAGTTGTTTACCCAGGATGCGCTTTGCGCTGGCGCGAACAGCGCCGAGGCGCAGAATTGAACGTAGTCGGCAAGCCCGGCACCGTCTTTTGCGGTCGCAGTCCACCGACCCTGATCGGCTCGCATGGGTCGCGCGGAAGTCTCGTTGGCCGCGACCCAGTTGCCGTCAAATGACGCGGCGGCGTCAACCATCCCTCAATCCTTAAGACGTATTGGTTCCGACTTGGGGGTTCGCATAGGCGCAACTCGTGCTTGGATGAGCCTAGGCGCAAAAGGTGAAGGAATGATCGACGGGGGCGAGGCAATCCGGAAACTGGCGCTGAACCTTGCCCGCTACTCCGGTCTCGCGCCTCTGGCGCGGCCGTTTGTCGGCGGCATCGGCGCTATCCTGATGTTGCACCGCGTCACCGCGACACCGGAGAAGCCGAACAGCGTCAACCGGCATCTGAACATCGCGCCCGCCTTCCTCGACAGGTTGATCTCGGACATGAAGGGGCGGGGTTATGCCTTTGTTTCCCTTGATGAAGCGATCGAGCACATCAAGACGGGTGGCAAGGGCTGCCAGTTCGCCACGATCACCGCCGACGACGCCTATCGCGACAACATGACCGAGGCGCTTCCGATCCTGGAAAGGCACGGCGCGCCGATCGCCATCTACGTCGCCCCCGGCCTGATCGACGGCGCCGTCGATCTCTGGTGGGACGTGATCGAGGATATCGTCGACACCAGCTCGCGCCTGACGCTGACTATGGCGGGCAAGCCGACGGTGATCGATTGCTCGACGCCAGGCAGGAAGATCCAGGCCGTCGCGCGGCTGAACGCCTGGCTGACCTTGGAAGTCTCCGAGGAAGAGCAGGGCGCTGCGTTGCGCGAACTTGCTCGTTCCAATGGGTTCAAATTCGGCTCGGGCCGCCCATGCACCTTGATGAACTGGGATGAGCTTCGCACCATGGCCGCGCACCCGCTGGTGACTATCGGCGCCCACACCGTCAATCATCGGAACTTGAAGCGGCTGTCCGAAGCCGATGCGCGCCATGAGATCGGCGACGTCCGCCGCATCCTCGCCGAAAGGCTTGGCGAGGAGCCGCGTCATCTGGCTTACCCCTATGGCTATGCCAGCGCCGTCGGTTGCCGCGAGGTTGGCTTTGCCCGCGACGCAGGCTATGCCTCGGCGGTGACCACGCGGCATGGTGTGCTGCGCGCCGAGCATGCCGGCTTCCTGCACGCGCTGCCGCGCATCTCCGTCAATGGCCGCTATCAGAGCGTGGCGCATATCCGCACGATGCTGTCCGGCATCACCACGCCGCTCGCCAATGCGGGCAAGATGGTCGTTACGATATAGGCCTGCGCCTTGATCAGCACTTATGGAAATAACGGTAGGTGTCGGGCGCGCTCATCCATTTGAGCTGCGTTTCAAGCCCGCCATGCGCCTTGATCCAGCCTCTGATGTCGGATGCGTAGGCCTTCCACAACAAGGCGGTCATGTCGGGCCGGTGCGCCAGATGGAAGCCGAAGCTCGCCGCCGGCGTCACGCAGATGCGATTGCGTGGAACATAGCCGAGCAGCACGGTGCAGGCCGACTGGCATTTGCCGACGATGCGCACATCGACGCCGCGCGCCGCAAGCCCCTTCCAGCGCTGGCTATAGGCGGCGACGCTGCCGCCGTGAGCGTCCGAGACATTGATGGTTTCCGCTGTCGCGATCGAAGCGGCGAGCGAGCCGGTCAGAACGATCAGCACCGCGAACATGGTCCTCAGCATGCCGAGCCTCCCTGCCGAGCTATGAACGAGGCAGGGTAGGCGCGCGCCCGATCACGTCTGAATCACATTCGTGTTTTTGCTTGCCCGGCGCCGGCGAGGATCAGCCCTTCGGGCGCGGCTCGATGATCAGCCATTTGATGATGGCCATGGCCGGCAGAACCCAGAGAAAGCCGCTGAGCAGGAAGAAGAGGAGATGCGCCGTCGGCCCGTATTCGGCGAGCCTGGTGACCGCAACGGCTGAAGCGATCAGCGCGTAGATGACGATCAGCGCCACCAGCAATATGGTTCCGATCAGCTTTTTCAGGCGAATGGGCATGTCGCGGTTCCGTTGACCCGCTCCGCTTAGGCCGAATGAAGAAAGCGCGCAACCGTCGCGGCCCGGCGCGACGGCGTGCCGCGCTGTCCGGTCTTGCCAGTTGGACGGCCTTGGTCCACCACTTCAGCCTTCAACGACCGGAAAAACGCCTATGGCTGCCCTCACCGCCACGGCCCCCTATGCCGCTCGAGACCGCGACCTCCAGAACCGCGCACTGGTGCGTGGCTGGCTTTACGTCGTGCTGCTCGTGCTGTTCGCGCTGGTGCTTGTCGGCGGCTCCACTCGGCTCACTGGCTCGGGGCTGTCGATCACTGAGTGGCAGCCGATTCACGGCGTCATCCCGCCGCTCAACGACGTCGAATGGCAGGAAGAGTTCCAGCGCTACCAGCAGATCCCGCAATATACCGAGATCAACAAGGGCATGAGCGTCGAGGACTTCAAGTCGATCTTCTGGTGGGAGTGGGCACATCGCATCCTGGCGCGCAGCGTCGGCGCGGTCTTTGCCTTGCCGCTGCTGTTCTTCTGGGCGGCGCGCCGCATCGAGCGAGGCCTTGGACTGAAGCTCGTCGGCATCCTTCTGCTGGGCGGACTGCAGGGCGCAATCGGCTGGTGGATGGTGGCTTCCGGCCTGGCCGACCGCGTCTCGGTCAGCCAGTACCGGCTGGCGACGCACCTGACGC
Source organism: Mesorhizobium sp. B3-1-6 (assembly GCF_006439555.1). Classification (NCBI taxonomy): domain Bacteria; kingdom Pseudomonadati; phylum Pseudomonadota; class Alphaproteobacteria; order Hyphomicrobiales; family Phyllobacteriaceae; genus Mesorhizobium; species Mesorhizobium sp. B3-1-6. The sequence goes on from NZ_VFTM01000002.1 coordinate 371,337, forward strand.
TTGCCGCGCTGATCTTCACCGCGACGATGGTGGTCGCGCGCGGGCTGGCGCCGCATTCGGAGCCCGCCGCCGACCGGTCGACGCAGCGGCTCGCCGGTTTCATCGTGCTTCTCGCGCTGGTCCAGATCTATCTTGGCGGGTTGGTCGCCGGGCTGCACGCCGGCCTTTCCTACAACACATGGCCACTGATGGATGGAAAGGTGATCCCGTCCGACCTGCTTCTCCTGAAGCCCGCCTGGCTGAACTTCTTCGAAAATCCGAAGACGGTGCAGTTCGTCCACCGGCTGGGCGCCTATACCATCTTTGCCGTGGCGCTCTGGCATATGATCGCGACATGGCGGCGCCAGCCCGGCACCACCCATGCCCGCCGGGCCACGCTTCTGTTCGCGCTGGTGGTGGTCCAGGCCTCGATCGGCATCGGCACGCTCTTGATGCAGGTGCCGCTGCACATGGCGTTGACGCATCAGGCGATCGCGCTTGTCCTGCTCGGCTTCGCCGCCGCGCATTGGCGAGGCACCAAGGGCGCTTACCCGCTTCCGACGGAGATTACCGTCAAGAGCTGACGGTCACATCGAGAACAGGTGCGACTGGGTCGTCGTCTCGTTGTCGAATTCCGCCTGGCGCGCAGCGGCGGCGGACGTCGTCGACTGGTCCTGATCGGCCTTTTTCGCGTCGGCCGCCTTGAGCGCGGCGAGCTTGGCCTCCAGCGCCGCGATCTGCTGCTGCAGCCTGGCGGCATCGACCTGGTCCTGGGCGGCCTTGGCCTGATCTTCCAGGGCCTGGATCTGCTTTTCGAGGTCGGCCTCCTGGGCCTCGCTGTCGGACGAGGTGGACGAAGAGTATTGCACCGCTTGGACGGAGCTGGAGATCGCGCTGACCATGGGAATTCCTTTGAGGAGGGCCGACTCCATCAATAGCCGATCATGGTGAATCGGCGGTTACCGCGGTCGGTCCTGCCTCGATGATCAGAATTGCGACCGAACCTTTCGAACGGCTTCGGCCACGGCCAGCTCGCGGTTCTCGTCGACCGCGTTCTTGTCCTCGCGATGCCACGCGGCCGACAGGCAGCCATAGGCGATCGCATGGTCGAGGATAGCGCGCGGCGACTGTCCGAGCGTTTTGCCAAACACTTCGGCCATATGCGCGATCCGTTGTGGACCAAGGCAGAGATCGTCGCGGTCGAGCGGATCGTAGAACATGTTCGCCGCGTCGAAGCCGGGATCGCCAAGCACGCCCTTGGGGTCGATCGCTAGCCAGCCGCGCGGCCCGAACAAGATGTTGTCGTGGTGGAGGTCGCCATGCAGCGGGCGGACTGCGTGCGGATCGGCAAGCAGCCGCTCGGCGATCGGCGCCGCGTCGACGTAAAGGGTCTCCCGGTTGGCATCGCGGTCGGCCCTTGCCGCCTTGAACAGGCTTGCGAACCTTTCCCGCAGCGGCTGCAGGTCCGATGGAGGCGCGTACTCCGAAGGCGAGAAAAGCCTGGTCATGACCTCGGCGGCAATCGCCGTCGCGGCAGCGTCGCCATGCTCCGCAAGATGTTCGGAAGGCAGCCTGTCGCCGGCATATTCGAGCAGCATGCAATTGCCGTCACGGCCGAGCAGCCGCACCGCGCCTTCGCCGCGCCGCCAGGCGAGGTAATGCTCGCCGCGCAACTCGTCCGCGACGTCGTCGAAGGGTTTCAGATCCTTGACGATGGCAACCGAGCCATCGTCCCGCACGACCTTCCAGATCCGGCTGGAAAAGGTCTCGGCAATGAGTTCGGGAGCGCTGACCTTCCAGCGCCCAGGGAACGCCTGCATGACCGCTCAGTGCTTGATGCCGAGCATCAGGTCGAGATTCTGCACCGCGGCACCCGACGCGCCCTTGCCGAGATTGTCGTAGACGGCCATCAGCAGCGCCTGCGCCCGCTCGTCATTGGCGAAGACGTAGACCTTCATCCGGTTGGTGCCGTTATAGGCCTCCGGATCGATTTCCGGCATGCGCTCCATATGCGTGTAGGGCGCGACCTCGACCACGCCGCCGTCGATCGACGCATAGTGATCGGCGATCGCCGCGTGAAGCTCCGCGCCTGTCGGCACGAGGTCGAGACCCCCGAGCTGAAGCGGCACCACCGTGATCATGCCTTGCGCAAAATTGCCCACCGCCGGCTGCATGATCGGATCGTGCGACAGCTTCGCATAGGTGCGGAGCTCCGGCACATGTTTGTGCTGCAGCGTCAGCCCGTAAGGCAGGAACTCGGGCGCGTCCTCGCCCTTGCCGACATAGTCCTCGATCATTGGCCGGCCGCCGCCGGAATACCCGGAGATGCCGTTGACGGTGATCGGGAAGTCGGCAGGCAGAAGGCCGGCTGCAACCAGCGGCCGCAGCGTCGCGATCGGCCCTTGCGGCCAGCAGCCCGGATTGGCGATGCGTTTCGCGCTGCCGATCTTCTTCGCCTGGTCCTTGTCCATTTCCGCGAAGCCATATTCCCAGCCCTCGGCCACGCGGTGCGCGGTCGAGGCATCGATCACCTTCGTGGTGTCGTTCGTAATCAGCGACACGCTTTCCTTGGCCGCCGCATCCGGCAGGCAAAGGATCGCGACGTCGGCCGCGCTGAGGAATTCGGCGCGGGCGGCGGCCTCCTTGCGGCGTTCCGTCGGGATGGAGATGATCTCCAGGTCGCCGCGGTCGGCCAGCAGTGCCCTGATCTGCAGGCCCGTCGTGCCGTGTTCGCCGTCAATGAAGATTTTCGGTTTCATCGCTTGCCAAATTCCTTGCGATTCCAATGTTATATGCCGTTGGCGTGATTTACTGCTACATGATTGCCGTTGCTCAGTTCGTCGAGCCGCGCCTTTCGCTCCGCCAACAGGCCGAGATAGTGCATGGCGATGATCGATCCGGCGATCGCCGTTATATCGGCATGATCATAGGCCGGTGCAACCTCGACGACGTCGGCGCCGACGATGTCGATCTGGCCGAGCTGGCGCAGCGTCGACAGCATCTTGGCCGAGGAGGGGCCACCTGCCACCGGCGTTCCGGTGCCCGGCGCGAAGGCCGGGTCGAGGCAGTCGATGTCGAAGGTGAGATAGGTCTTCTTGCCGCCGGTGCGCTCGACGATCGCATAGGCGATGTCGGAGGCGCGCATTTCCTCGACCTCGTGGCCATAGAGGATTTTTATGCCGAACGTGTCCGGTGCATGAGTGCGGATGCCGATCTGGATCGAGCGATCGGGGTCGATGATGCCTTCATTCACCGCGCGGGCGACGAAGGAGCCGTGGTCAATGCGCTTGCCGTCATCCGGCCAGGTGTCCTGATGCGCGTCGAACTGCACGAGCGCCAGCGGCCCGTGGATCGCGGCGTGCGCCTTGAGCAGCGGCCAGGTGACGAAATGGTCGCCGCCGAGCGTCAAAAGGAACGCGCCTGATTTCAGGATCTTGGCCGCCTCGCGCTCGATCGTGCCAGGGGTCTTCTGGTGATTGCCGCTGTCGAGCAGGCAATCGCCATAGTCGACCACCGAGAGGTGCTCGAACAGGTCGCGCGAGAACGGATACTGCGGATCGTTGTCGAGAATCGCCGAGGCACGGCGGATCGCCTGCGGCCCGAAGCGCGCGCCCGGCCGGTTGGTGACCGCGGCGTCGAAGGGAATGCCCCACACGACAGCGTCCGCGCCCTTCACGTCCTTCGTGTATTTGCGCCGCATGAACGACAGCGCGCCGGCATAGGTCGGCTCGAACGACGCGCCCGTCTTGGAACGGGCGGTGAAGGCATGGTCGATCTCGTTGTTCGCCATCAGGAATCCTCGGTTTTCATCGGGGCAGCCACAACTACAGAACCGGCACGCAACATGCCAGTCACAGCTTGCGGAAACGAAGCGGCGCTCGGCCAGTGCCACGCCAACACAGGATCTGTATCATTATGGCCGAGACGGCTCTGCTCAACCTTGCATCCGCGCCCGCGGCGACCCGTGTCGGCACGGCGGCCGGCGCGCGCTTCCTGGTGCTGGATTCCTGGCGCGGCATCTGCGCGCTGCTGGTGGCGCTGTTCCACTTCCCGACGACCTCGATGGTATCGCAGAGCGGTTTTGTCGGCGGCTCCTATCTGTTCGTCGATTTCTTCTTCGTGCTCTCCGGCTTCGTCATCGCCAGCGCCTATGGCGGCCGGCTCGCCGGTCAGGGCGACCTTGCACGGTTCGCGCTCGTCCGTTTCGGCCGCATCTATCCGCTGCATCTCCTGATGCTTGCCGCTTTCGCCGGCTTCGAGGCACTGCGGCTCGTGCTGCCGGCGCTGCATGGAACGGGACCCGCGCCCTTCACCGGAGGCTTCGACCTGAAAAGCCTCGTCGCCAACCTCTTCCTTTTGCAGGGCATGGGGGTCGAGGATCATCTGAGCTGGAACGCGCCGAGCTGGAGCATTTCTGCCGAGTTCTTCACCTATCTGCTGTTTGCCGCCGTCGTCTTCACCGCCGGGCAGCGCGCATGGATATGGTTCGTTGCCGCCGCGGTGACGGCGCCCCTTTTCCTGCTTGCGGTCTCGACGCGTCATATGGACGTGTCCTTCGATTTCGGCTTCATCCGCTGCCTTTACGGCTTCTCGCTCGGTGCGTTGCTTGCCTGGTTTCAGCACGATTCCATTGCAGAGGCGCGACAGGCCTTGAGCGGCGGGGCAGGGCGTCTCGCCTGGACGCTGGCCGAGTTGGCGATGATCGCTGGGATCGCGCTGTTCGTCTCCATTGCCGGCGCCAACGACCTTGGTATTGCGGCGCCGGTCGTCTTCGCGCTGGCGCTTTATCTCTTTGCCCATGAGGGCGGATGGGGCAGCGCCCTGCTGCGCAGCCGGCCCATGCTGCTGCTCGGCTCGCTCTCCTATTCGATCTACATGGTCCACATCTTCGTCCAGGCGCGCATGATCAATGCCGCCGGCCTGATCGAGCGCAAGCTCGGGCTCGGCATCGCCGGCGACCTGATGCTGCGCGGCGACCATGCGACCGGCTTCGGCACTGGCTCGCCTTGGATCGGCTTCGCGGCTTTGATCGCCATGCTGATCGCCGTCATCGTCGCGTCCTGGTTCACCTGGCGCTTCGTCGAGATGCCCGCGCTCGCCTGGTTCCGCCGCCTTTCCAAGCGGATTTGACCCAAGCAATTCCAGGAAAAATGTGAAGCGGTCAGGTTCGGCGACTTCGCCGTAGCCTTTCCGTCCGGAATTGCGCCAAACAAGGAAACAACTAGCCGGCTTCGTTCACCGGCCTGTCATGGGCATCGCCTAACCGGGTTCCGACCCGGAACGGAGCGATTCCCCGATGCGAACACTCTGGCTGAGCCTTCTTCTGTCCATCGCGCTTGCCGCAATCTCCGGCGAAGGTTTAGCCGGCGAGACGCGCGCCGCGCAAATCCTCGACCGCTTCGAGCATGCCAACCAGTGGCGCGATCATGTGATGATCGCCGCGCATCGCGCCGGCAGCATGCAGGCCGGCAAGACGCTCTACGCCGAGAATTCGCTGGCCGCGGTCGAGGGCTCGATCGCGATCGGGGCCGAGATCGTCGAGGTCGACGTCCGACGCGCGAGAGACGGCGAGTTCGTCATCATGCATGACAGCTGGCTCGACCGCACGACCACGTGCAAGGGCGAGGTGGTGAAATACACGCTTGCCGAGTTGAAGAAATGCCGGCTGGTGATCGAGGGCACGGGCGCCGTCACCAATGAGCCGGTGTCGACGCTGCGCGAGATGCTGCTCACGACCAGGGACAGGATCCTCATCAACCTCGACAACAAGCTGGAGGTGACCGACCTGCCGGGCATGATCGCCGAGGCGCGCGATCTCGGCATGGCCGATCAGGTGATCGTCAAGGAGAACCTCTGGAATCGGCAGCGCATTGACACCGCGAGCGCAGCGCTTGCCAAGGCCGGCGGCGGCTTCCAGTTCATGCCGATCCTCGCCGACGACGCTGTCCACGATGCAGCTTTCGCCGGCGAGGTCGACAAGGCGTTCGCGCCGCATGCCATCGAGCTGATCAACTGGCGCAACGGTGCCGAGACGCTGACTTCGACCGGCGGTCCGCTGTTCGGCAACCATATGCGGGCGGAAGCGGCCCGCGGCGACTGGCATCTCTGGGCCGATACCTACGCCATCGTCAACAAACCGGGCGGCTTCCTTGCCGGCGGGCGCGGCGACGAACTCGCCGTCGCCGCCAGCCTGCCGCGCGAAGCCTGGGGGTTTTGGGTCGACCGCGGCGCCACCATCATCCAGACCGACGAGCCGAAAGCGGCGATCGGGTGGCTGACGGTGAACGGTTATCGGGTGCCTTATCCGACGGAGAGCAAGCAGGCTGAGCCGGCGCATACGGCGAGTATTAATTAGAGCGCGCTGGCGCTTCACCCCACCCGGCGGTTCGCGCCGACCTCCCCATCGAGGGGAGGTAGAGCGTCGTGCGAACTCCTCTTCGCTACGCCTGCGAAGTCGATGAGATTAAGCGGATCTTCGAACGTATGGCTCGGCGCCCTACCTCCCCTTGATGGGGAGGTCGCGCCGCAGGCGCGGGCGGGGTGATAGCGCCGACCTCACGCCGCTTTCGCCACGCCCTCCAACGCCCGCAGCACATCCGCCGACAGCTCCAGCTCCGCCGCAGCAAGATTCTCCCGCAGATGCCCGACCGACGATGTGCCCGGGATCAGCAGGATGTTGGGCGACCGCTGCAGCAGCCACGCCAGCGCCACCTGCATCGGCGTCGCGCCAAGCCGTTCTGCGACCCCCGACAGCGCCGACGATTGCAGCGGGCTGAATCCGCCGAGCGGGAAGAACGGCACATAGGCGATGCCGTCGCGCGCCAGTTCATCGATCAGCGCGTCGTCGTCCCGGTGCGCCAGATTGTACTGGTTCTGCACACAGACGATGTCGCAGATCCTGCGGCCTTCCGCGATCTGCGCGCGGGTAACGTTGCTCAAGCCGATATGGCGCACCAAGCCCTTGCGCTGAAGTTCGGCAAGAGCAGCCAGGGGCGCCTCGATCGAGCCTTCCGCCGGGCCATGGGTGTCGAACATGATGCGCAGATTGACCACTTCGATCGCGTCGAGCCCGAGATTGCTGAGATTATCGTGCACGGCCTGCGTCAGTTCCTCGGGCGAGTAGGCCGGCAGCCACGAGGCATCGCTTCCGCGGCGGGCTCCGATCTTGGTGACGATGGTGAGGTCGTCAGGATAGGGCGCCAATGCCTCGCGGATCAGCTTGTTGGTGACGTACGGACCGTAATAATCGCTGGTGTCGATATGGTTCACGCCTTGCGCCACCGCTTCGCGCAGCACGGCGATGGCCGCGTCATGGTCCTTCGGCGGACCGAACACACCTTTGCCCGCAAGCTGCATGGCGCCATAGCCGATGCGATGAACGGAGCGGTCGCCGAGTTTGTAAGTGCCGGATTTGTCTACGCTGGACATCGTGGTTCTCCTTCGCTGTCGGCGAGGGAGATAGGACATGGCCGCTGTGCCGATAACCGGGTATAACCAGCACGACCTGTGCGGAATTAAGAACAATGGCGGCTGATCTCAACGATCTCCAGGCATTTATGGCAGTGGCACGCGCCGGCGGCTTTCGCGAAGCGGCCCGCGTGACGGCGGGCAGCGCGTCCGTGCTCAGTGAAGCCATCCGCCGTCTGGAAACCCAACTTGGTGTGCGGCTCTTCAATCGTACAACGCGCAGTGTCGCCCTGACCGAGGCGGGCGCCAGCCTGCTAGCCCGGCTTGCCCCGGCGCTGGGCGAGGTCGAAGCGGCGCTTGATGTCGTGAACGGCTTTCGCGACCGGCCCGCCGGCACCTTGCGCCTCAACGTCCCGATCAGCGCGTCTCGGCTGGTGCTGCCAAGAATCGTTCCGGGATTTCTCGCGGCCTATCCGGCCATCCGGCTGGAGGTGATCGCGGAGGAAAACTTTGTGGATCTGCTGGCGGCCAGCTGCGATGCCGGCATCCGCTATGACGAGCGGCTGGAGCAGGACATGATCGCGGTGCCGATCGGGCCACGCGTCCAGCGCTTCACCACCTCCGCCTCTCCGGCCTATCTCGATCGGCACGGCCGGCCGCAACACCCGCGTGACCTGCTTGGGCATGCGTGCGTGCGCGGTCGCTTTCCGAGCGGGGTCATGACGCTTTGGGAATTCGAGCGCGACGGCGAGGTGGTGCGGGTCGATACCACGGGGCCATTGGTCATCAGCATCGGTGGTGGCGTCGATCTCGCCATCGATGCGGCGATCGCCGGCGTCGGCATTCTCTGGCTCTTCGAGGACTGGGTGCGCCCGCATTTCGAGAGCGGCGCGCTGGAACCCGTGCTGGAGCCGTGGTGGCAGGAATTCTCCGGGCCGTTTCTGTACTATCCCGGACGCCGGCTGGTGCCGGCGCCGCTGCGCGCCTTCATCGACTACATCAAGACGCCAGCCGGACATTGGTGACGGAAAACAAAGAAAGGCCGCCCGAAGGCGGCCTTTCGGAAAGCTGGAACCCGTAACGCTTAGCGCTTCGAGAACTTGGCCCCAAGCGCTCTTTAGCGCTAGGAAAACTTGGCCCCAAGCGCCTCTTAGCGCTTGGAAAACTGGAAGCTGCGGCGAGCCTTCGCCTTGCCGTACTTCTTGCGCTCGACCACGCGGCTGTCGCGGGTCAGGAAGCCACCCTTCTTGAGCACCGTGCGCAGGCCCGGCTCATAGTAGGTCAGCGCCTTGGAGATGCCGTGACGCACAGCACCCGCCTGGCCGGAGAGGCCGCCGCCGATGACGGTGGCGACGATGTCGTACTGGCCGGCGCGGTTGGCCGCGACGATCGGCTGGTTGAGGATCATCTGCAGCACCGGACGCGCGAAATAGCTCGCGAATTCCTTGTCGTTGACGGTGATCTTGCCGGAGCCCGGCTTCACCCAGACGCGCGCGATGGCGTTCTTGCGCTTGCCGGTGGCATAGGCGCGGCCCGACTTGTCGAGCTTCTGGACATGCACGGGCGCGGCCGGCTGCGCGGCGACGGTGCCGAGTTCTGCGAGCGAGGAAAGCTCAGCCATTACGAAGCCCTCTTGTTCTTGGAGTTCAGCTTGGCCACGTCGAGCGTGACGGGCTGCTGGGCGGTGTGCGGATGCTCGGCGCCTGCATAGACGCGGAGATTCTTCATCTGGCGACGGCCGAGCGGGCCGCGCGGGATCATGCGCTCGACGGCCTTTTCGACGACGCGCTCGGGGAAACGGCCCTCGAGCAGTTGGCGCGCGGTGCGCTCCTTGATGCCGCCGGGATGGCCGGTATGCCAGTAGTAGACCTTGTCGGTGTACTTCTTGCCGGTGAACACCACCTTGTCTGCATTGATGACGACGACGTTGTCGCCATCATCGACATGCGGGGTGAAGGTGGGCTTGTGCTTGCCGCGCAGATGGTTGGCGATGACAGTGGCCAGACGACCGACGACGAGACCTTCGGCGTCGATCAGCACCCACTTCTTCACCACATCCGCAGGCTTCTGCGAAAAGGTAGCCATGGTTTTGCTCTCAGGTTGACCTTTCCCGTCCACGAGGGACAAGAGAAGGCGTTTCTTGTTGCTTGGATTGACGGGAGAGCCGGAGCCGCCCCCGTCAATAACAAAACGGCGGCCGTTACGGGCCGCTGCTTCGGGTCGACTTATAGGCGAGGGCGGCTGATGCGTCAAGGCAATCGAAAACGAGTTGCGCGGATAAAGTAAAGCAAAAACAATAGCTTGGTATAGTGGTATTATTTTACCACATCGTTTTCCCGCTTCCTCGGGATTGAATAGGTGCCGGTGGCGTGCGCGACGGTGTGACCGTCCGGGCCTGCGACGATGTCGATGTCGAACACCATCAGGCTCTTGCCGAGCTTCAGGATGCGGCAATGGCCGTCGATCGGACCGGCCTCGGCCTTGCGCATGAAGTTGATGTCGAGGTTGACCGTCACCGAAAGCGCGTCAGGCCCGGCGTGGCTGAGCACGCAGACGTAACCGCCGATGTCGGCCAGCGTAAACAGCGACGGACCCGAGACCGTGCCGCCGGGGCGCAGATGCCGCTCGTCGGCGTTCAGCCGCACCGTGCAGCCGCCCGGAAACACATCGATCGCCTCATAGGAGGTGAAATTGTCGTTGAGCTGCGGATAGACGCTTGCCATCAGCGCATTGACTTCCGCCGCGTTGAGCATTGGCTTCAGATTGCTTTGGGCTGGCATCGGCGCGTCCTATATGATGAGCAGTTCCGGGCAGTGCGCCTGGACCAAACGGTGCGACGGAGAAAACACGTCTCGCGGCTGTTCTTCAACCGGCAGCGTGCTAGTTCTGTTGCTCCATGAGCACGAGGTTTTGAAAGTGGCCGAAGTCGTCGCCATCAAGCCCGCCGTCACCGACGGCCCTGTTCTTGTCAGCCAGGACAAGGGCATCTTGCGCCTCACACTCGCCAACCCGCCGGCCAATGCGTTGTCGCTGGCGGCGATGGCGGCGCTGCAGGCTGAGTTCGATCGCGTCAAGGCCGACAGATCCGTGCGCGTCATCATCCTGGCGGCATCCGGCAAGGTGTTCTGTGCCGGTCACGACCTCAAGGAAATGACGGCGCACCGCGCCGAGCCGGATCGGGGCAAGGCGTTCTTCGAAAAGACCTTCGCGGCTTGCGCAACCTTGATGCAGACGATCGTGCGCCACCCAAGACCGGTGATCGCCGAGGTCGACGGTCTCGCCACAGCCGCCGGCCTTCAGTTGGTCGCCAGCTGCGACCTTGCCATCGCTTCGCACGAGGCGAGTTTCTGCACGCCTGGCGTCAACATCGGCCTGTTCTGCTCGACCCCCATGGTGGCGCTATCGCGCAACGTCTCGCGCAAGCAGGCGATGGAGATGCTGCTCACCGGCGAAACGATCGACGCGGCGACCGCCAAGGAGTTCGGCCTGATCAACCGCATCGTGCCGCGCGAATATCTGAATCAGGTTGTCAACAAATACGCGCAAACCATTGCTTCCAAATCGTCCTTGGTGGTCAGGACCGGCAAGGAAGCCTTCTACGCCCAGGCCGAAATGGGGCTCGCCGACGCCTATGCCTATACCGGCCGGGTGATGGTCGAAAACATGCTGGCGCGTGACGCCGAGGAAGGCATCGGCGCCTTCATCGGTAAGCGCAAGCCCGAATGGACCGACGAGTAGCCGGCTTGAATGGAGCCGCGCCATCCCATCGCTGAAGGTTCGACGTGGCTGCCCGCAAGCAACTGACGCGGCTGAAAGCGCCCTATCTCAAGCGCATCCTGCTTGAGCCGTCGCGCGTCTCAGACTGGGAGCAATACCCCTGGAACTTGCCGATCTTCCGGGATCGCGAATTCGAGTTCGAATTCACGAGCGCTATCACCGTCATCGTCGGCGAGAACGGCACCGGCAAATCGACGCTGCTTGAAGCCATCGGCGCGCTGGCCGGCTATGACGAGGCGGGCGGCGGAAAAGGTTACATGCCGGTCGACCATTCGCGTGCTGTCGACAAAAGCGGTGCTGCACTCGGCGCCACGCTCCGCGCCCACTGGCTTCCCAAGGTCACTGCTGGCTGGTTCTTTCGCGCCGAATCCTTCTACTCCGTATCGCGTTATCTCGACCGAGCCGCACTGGATGTTGGGGCGGCGCCGCCCGATTTCCTGTCATGGTCGCATGGCGAGGGCTTTATCCGCTTCTTCGAGGAGCGTTGCCGCAGACAGGGCATCTATATCCTCGACGAGCCGGAAAGCGCGCTGTCGCCGACGCGCCAGATCGAACTGCTGAAACTGCTTCGACGCATGGAGCGGTCCGGCACCGCGCAGGTGATCATGGCCACGCACTCGCCGCTGCTGATGGCTTGCCCGAACGCGCGGCTTTTTCGCATCAGCCGCTTCGGCCTCGACCGCATCGATTTTCAGGACACCGATCATTTTCGCATGATGCGCGATTTCTGCAGCGATCCTGGAACCTTTTTGGAGGAGGCGCTGCGGGATGACGATGAGTTGCAGTGAGCAAATGGCACAGGACGATCTCAACTGGCGGATGGAGCAGGCGTGTCGCGAGGCATGGCCTTCGGCGCTCGAGATCGTTGCCAATGGCTGGCTGTTACGGCGCTCGGGCGGCCGTATCCGGCGCAGCAATTCCGCCAATCCCTTGCGCGGCACACGCGGCGCGCCGGGGAAGGTAATCGATGCCGCTGAAGCGTTCTATGCCGGCCACGGCCAGACGCCGTTGTTTCGCATCCCCGACATCGCCGCCGAACTGGAGCCCGAGCTTGACCGTCGCGGTTACGGCAGGGAAGGCGGCACGATCCATCTTCATGCCGATATCGACGCGCTCGCGGGAGGCGGCTACGACGACGTCACGGTTTCCCCGGCGCCAAGCGAGCGCTGGTTCGAGGCACGCTTTCGCACGGGCGGTTATGACGGCGCGGAACGGCGGGTTTTTCGCGAGATGACGCGTTTGATTGCGGGCGACAAGGCATTCGTATCGTCCGCGCGCGACGATGAAGTCGTCGCCTTTGCCTTTGGCGTCATCCGCAACGGGCTGCTTGTCGTCGAGGCGGTTGAAACCGACGCCAGATTCAGGCAGCAGGGGTTCGGACGCAGGACGGTTGGCCGGCTGATCGGCTGGGCGAAGCGAGCGGGGGCCAAGGCGGGCTGCCTGCAGGTGGTTGTCGACAATACGCCCGCCCGCGCACTCTATGCTTCTCTCGGCTTCAGCCGGGAACTCTATCGTTACCATTACCGCAGGAAGACCGTCGCAGCATGAACCACGATACCTACGACAACAGCTACATCGCCGGCATCCTGAATTCGGTGAAGACGATCGCCATGGTCGGCGCCTCGCCCAACGATGTGCGGCCAAGCTACTTCGTGCTGAAATATCTTTTGGCCAAAGGCTTTTCGGTAGTGCCGATCAATCCCGGTCACGCCGGTAAGCAGATTCTCGGACAGACGGTCTATGGCAGCTTGGCCGATCTGCCGCATCCGGTCGACATGGTGGATGTTTTTCGGGCTTCGGCGGCAGTGCCGGGCATTGTCGACCAGGTGCTGAAGCTCGACCCGTTGCCCAAGGTCGTCTGGATGCAGCTTGGCGTGCGCAACGACGATGCGGCGGCGCGCGCCGAAGCTGCCGGCATCAAGGTGGTGATGAACCGCTGTCCGAAGATCGAATACGGCAAGCTGTCGGGCGAGATCGGCTGGACCGGCGTCAATTCCGGCGTGCTGTCGTCGAAGAAACCCTTGATGCGCCAGGGGTTCCAGAGCTTGGGCGTAAGGCAGAAATAGGCGCGCGGTAATTCGCGCAAAATTATTCCGGGAAGAATTTGGATTTTTTCCTGGCGTTCGTCGCAGATCGCACGCCGAAAGGTATTTTCTTCTTTGCATTCACGAGCGCGCTTCGGCATGAATGCCCGGCGATTTTCGAAAGGTTAGGAGAGGGAGGTTTCGATGACCCGTACGCCTGGTTTCAACACTTTAGCCATTCATGCCGGCGCCAAGCCCGATCCGGCGACCGGCGCCCGCGCCACGCCGATCTATCAGACCACCTCTTTCGTCTTCGACGATGCCGACCATGCCGCCTCGCTGTTCGGGCTGAAGGCCTTCGGCAACATCTACACCCGCATCATGAATCCGACGCAGGCGGTTCTCGAGGAACGCGTCGCGGCGCTGGAAGGCGGCACGGCGGCGCTCGCCGTCGCTTCGGGCCACGCCGCGCAGGTCATCGTCTTCCACAATCTGATGCAGCCGGGCGACAACTTCATCGCCGCCAACAAGCTTTATGGCGGCTCGATCAACCAGTTCGGCCATGCCTTCAAGAACTTCGGCTGGGAAGTTCGCTGGGCAGAAGCAAACGATCCTGCGACCTTCGAGAGCCAGATCGACGACAAGACCAAGGCGATCTTCATCGAGAGCCTAGCCAATCCCGGCGGCGTCTTCGTCGACATCGAGAAGATCGGCGACATCGCCCGCAAGCACGGCCTGCCGCTGATCGTCGACAACACGCTGGCCTCGCCCTATCTGGTCCGGCCGATCGAGCACGGCGCCGACATCGTCGTGCACTCGCTGACCAAATTCATCGGCGGCCACGGCAATTCGATTGGCGGCGTCATCGTCGACGGCGGCACCTTCGACTGGTCGAAGTCCGGCAAATACCCGATGCTGTCGGAGCCGCGCCCTGAATATGGCGGCCTCGTCCTGCACGAGACCTTTGGCAACTTCGCCTTCGCGATTGCCGCCCGCGTGCTCGGCCTGCGCGACATCGGTCCGGCGATCTCGCCCTTCAACGCTTTCCTGATCCTGACCGGCCTGGAAACGCTGCCGCTCAGGATGCAGCGTCATTGCGACAATGCCGCGAGCGTTGCCGGCTGGCTGTCGGACCATCCCAAGGTTGCCTGGGTGAACTATCCCGGCCTTCCAGGTGACAAGAACAACGCGCTGCAGAAGAAATATTCGCCGCAGGGCGCAGGCGCGGTGTTCACCTTCGGCCTCAAGGGCGGCTACGAGGCCGGCATCAAATTCGTCGAGGCGCTCGAACTGTTCTCGCACCTCGCCAATGTCGGCGACACCAAATCGCTGGTCATCCATCCGGCCTCGACCACGCACCGCCAGCTTTCCGACGAGCAGAAGGTCAAGGCCGGCGCCGGACCTGACACCGTCCGCCTTTCGGTCGGCATCGAGGACGTCAACGATATCGTCGCCGATCTCGAGCAAGCGCTCGGCAAGGTCTGATATGTCGGCCTTTCTTGCGGTCAACACCGATACCGTCGAACCGGAGGCCGGCGCACCGCCGCCGGACAGGGTGATTTCGGGTGATCCCAAATTCCGCACCTGGAATGTCGAGGAGGGCGACGCCGGCCTCTATGCCGGCTTCTGGGAAGCGACGCCGGGCAAATGGCGCATCGTCTATGACGAATGGGAGTTTTGCCACATCCTGTCCGGCGTCTCGGTGATCGCCGAGGATGGCGGCGAGGCGCGCACCGTGCGGGCCGGCGACAGTTTCGTGCTGCGGCCAGGATTCAAGGGCACATGGGAAGTGCTGGAAACGACGCGCAAGGAATATGTGATCAAGCTTTGAACGATGTGCCGGGATCTTCCTTTGTCGAAAGTGTCGACATGAGAGACATATTTATCTTCGCTGTGATGGCTGTTCTTGATGTCTGGCTTATCAAATTTTTCGTTTCCGTTGGCTACCCGGCGATAAAATCAGGAATCTATCCTGCCCGGGGCAGAGTTTATCTCAGAGATATGCACCCGATAAGGTTTTGGTTTGGGGTAATGTTCTTTCCAGCTCTTGCCTTCTTTTTTGGCGCTCTTATGCTGCTGCAAGTACACGTCTTGATCAGAGGCTGAAATATCGTGATGTCGGAGTGATCGACACGCCTTATCCGCTTGCCAGCAGTGTACAGGTGGCCCCTCGGGATCGACCGCGCCTTGGTATCAGTATTCGACAACAAGCCTTTCCAGCCCGTGGAAGTGATAAGTATCGCGAAAGCGCGGTTCGTCGGCGAGTTGCAACTTCGGCAGCCGATCGAACAGCGTCTTCAGCGACACCTGCAACTCCAGCCTGGCCAGCGGCGCGCCGATGCAGAAATGGATGCCGGCGCCGAAGGAGACATTCTTCTGGTGCGAGCGGGCCGGATTGAAGGTGTCGGGCTCGGCAAACGCCAACGGGTCGTGATTGGCCATGCCGAGCAGCAGCGCCACCACCTCGCCGGGCTTGACCAGAATGCCCGGCGACACTTCGATCTCCTCATAGGCATAGCGCAGGAACATGTGCAGCGGCGCATCGAAGCGCAGGCATTCCTCGACGGTCGCGACATTCGCCTCGGGTGTCGCAAAGAAGCGGCGCGGATCGCCGCCTTGCGCAAGGATCGAGCGCACCGCATTGCCGGTCTGGTGCACGGTCGCTTCGTGGCCTGCGTTGAGAAGCAGGATGACCGAGGACACCAGCTCGTCTTCCGAGAGTTTCTGGCCGTTGTCCTGGGCCTCGATAAGCAGCGACAGCAGATCGTCGCCGGGCTTCTTGCGGCGCTCGGCCACGTAGCCGCGCAGAAAGTCGGAAAAATCGCGCGCGGCGCGGTTGGCCGTGTCCTCGACCTCGCGCGTGCGGCCATGCATGTACATGGCGACCATTTGATGCGACCAGTCGAGCAGTCGCGGCCCCATCTCGGTCGGAACGCCGAGCATTTCGGCGATGATGGTGATCGGCAGGGGCGAGGCGTAGGCGGGCAGAAGGTCGACGCCGTTTGGCTCAAAGCGGTCGATCAACTCGTTGGCCAGCACCTCGATGCGCGGCCGCAGCCGCTCGACCTGGCGTGAGACGAAGGCGCGGTTGACCAGCGTGCGAAGCCGCGTATGCACCGGCGGCTCCAGTTCCAGCATGGAATTGGCCTCGATGGCGTCGAAGGCCGCGAGATGCGAACGGTCGTCGCCGACGCCGCGGCTGTCGGGAATCCCCGCCGGGTTCTGGCGGCCGAAACGGCGGTCGCGCAACAGCCGGTTGACGTCGTCGAAGCCGCCAAAGCACCAGAAGCCGTAGTCTTCCCAGAAGAAGGCGTTGGCAGTGCCGTGCAGGAAGGCGTAGGCCTCGTAAGGATTCTGCACGAAGGCTGGCTCGTGCGGGTCGAGACGCAGGCGGCGGCTGGCGGGGTCGAAGGCAAGGTAGGCTGGCATCATGGTTGACTATTAGCGCGCCTTGTCAGTCCGATGCCAGACCGTATCTAGGCGCCCGTGAAGCCGAAGCGTTGAGCCAGCCGGGCTTGGAAGGATGTTCGATGAATGTGATCGTCGTCGGTTGCGCGCCGAAATGATCTGATTTGATGGCCGGCTAATTGATGAGGTGAGTTGTCAGTGGCCCGTCTTCAGAATGCTCGCGACCTTAGCGGCGATCGCCGCGTCGAGCGCCGGCCAATTCGCGAGCAGCTCGCGCGGAAAGCGATAGGTGAGGCTGAGATCGTCGCCGACCTGGATGTCGCGCTCGCAGGGCGCCAGCGATTCCTCCGCGCTCGGACCGCTGAGGCAACGGGCGACGAACGGATCCTTGCCCGGACGTTCGGCGACGGCCAGAACCTCGTTGAGACAGCCTGATTTTTCCGTGAAGGCGTAAACCGTCGTGCCGCCCGGACCGGGCGTGCCCGGCTTTTCGACCAGGGCGCTGTAGATCGGCGCGAACCGGCCGCTCATGTCGCGCGACATCATCCGCGGCTCGAACGACAGGAAGATGATCTTCCTGGTCGTCGCGTGGTTGAAGTCGTCGCGCGCGGCCGTGCTGTAGCCGTCCATTTCGGGATAGCGCAGGTAGAGGTCGAGCCGCGAGGCGATGCCGTCGCGCCTGGCCTGGTCGAAGCGGATGAAGTTTGCCGGCACGCTGATCAGATTGTTGCCCATGACGATCTGGCGCACCGTCATGTCATCCGTATAGCCGGCCATGGCGATCGACCGGCCGAGCCATTTGCCGCCGACGCTGATGGCCACCGAAAGCAGCGCCAGCGCCGCGAAAACGTAGAAGACCCGCCTCATCAAGGTCGAGTCGACGACCTGGAACTCCGCGCTCTCGGCAGCCGTTGCGTCTCTCATTTGCTCTTTCCCGATCCGCCCACCTGTCCTTCGGCGGCACAGCCTGCGCGGCATGGCTTTTGCAGCGCGTTGGCACGACTGTGCGTTTTCATGGTAAACGGTTGGTAAACATGGATCCCGTTGTGCTTGTTCTTTACGCTTTTGCTGTTGGTCTAACGGCCTGCGGACTGTCCGGATCGGCCATGGAACTGCTGTCAGGCCGGCGCCTGGCCTTTGCCGAGCCTTATGTTTCGCCTGTCCATATCCTGCGTTCGCTGGCGGCAACGGCTTGCGCCGGACCGTTCATGCTCACCAACGAGGCTTTGGCCGCCCGGCGTGAGGGCCGCATAGGCACGATGGCGCTGTTGTCCTGCGGCTGCACGGCCATCGTCTGGGCGCTGGCGCTCGGCGTCGTGCTCATCGCCATTGCATCCTGGGCGACCGCCAACCTAGGGTCTTTCGAATTCGCTGGTTGAGACGAATCGGAGACGAAAAATGCCGGTCTATGCGATCGATGGGAAAGCGCCTGAGTTCGAGGACGCCGATACGAACTGGATCGCGCCCGACGCGACGCTGATCGGCAATATCCGGATCGGCCGCAACGCCGGCTTCTGGTTCGGCACCGTCATCCGCGGCGATGGCGAACTCATTGCGATCGGCGCCGACACCAATGTGCAGGAACATACGATCATGCACACCGATCCGGGCTTTCCGCTGACCATCGGCGAAGGCTGCACGATCGGCCACAGGGCGCTGCTGCATGGCTGCACGATCGGCCACAACAGCCTGATCGGCATGGGCGCCATCGTGCTGAACGGCGCCAGGATCGGCAACAACTCGCTGGTCGGCGCCGGCGCCCTGGTGACCGAAAACAAGGTTTTTCCTGACAATTCGCTGATCGTCGGCTCGCCCGCCAAGGTGATCAGGACACTGGACGAGGCGGCGATCGAACGGCTGCGCGTCTCGGCGGCCCACTATGTCGCCAATGCCAAACGCTTCAAGGCTAAGCTCAAGACGGTGTGACGGCGGCGGCCCGCTTCGCGCGTGGTCATCCGCGGCGATTGTTCATCGCTTCACGCAGCAGAAAGGCGCCGGCCTCGAAGCCGGCCTGCTCGGCGCCTTCCAGTGCCGTCTCATAGTCGTCGATGCGAGTCCGCAGCGACGGGTCCGCGCCTGAAAGGAGCAACAGACGGATCGCGTCGGCGTCACGTCGGGACACCGCATAGTGCAGGGGCGTCCAGTCGTTCACGCCGCGCATATCCGGGTCGGCGCCGTGTCCAAGCAGGATGTGGACGACATCCAGCCTGTCCGGCCGTTCCGTCGACAACGCCGCAATGATCGAAGGAAAGCCGGCGGGATCTTCATAGTTCGCGTTCGACCCGGCATCGAGCAAGGCGGTGATGAACGCGGCCGGGCTCCAGTAGATCGCATATTCCAGCGGATGACCAAGGCCGAGCTCGAACGGCATCCTCTCGTCGAACCAGCGCGGCGCTTCACCAAGCGCTTTGCCAAGGGTCTCGAAATCACCTGCTTTAAAGGCGTCGTCGATCGCCCGGAACAGCTTGGCGCGCTCGCATCGGTCTTCAGGGATCTCTAACATGATCGCGTTACCCGGATTTGCCTTTTCCTTTCTTCTCGGCAGGTTTGACCCGAATCCGCATGGACCCGCCTTTGGGATTTTCGATGTCGAAGGCGGCCGTTTTCCTTACCAGATCGCTCAGTTTGCTGAAGCCGTAGGTACGCGGGTCGAAATCGGAAAAGAGATTTGAGAGCTGCTTGCCAAAGGTGCCCAGGAGCACCCAGCCATCCTCACTTTCCATCTGGCCGATGACCTTCTTCAGAATGGGCGTAGCTGCCGTCGGCGCCTGAAGCGGCTTCGTCGCAGGAGCAGTATCTTGAGCGTTCTCCGCGCCATGGAGAAGGTTTTCGGTATAGACGAAACGGCGACACGCCTGCCGGAAGCTCTCTGGGGTCTTTTGCTCCCCAAATCCGAACACGTCGACGCCTTGCTCGCGTATCCGCGAGGCAAGGCGAGTGAAGTCGCTGTCGGAAGAAACCAGACAGAAACCGTCGAACCGGCCGCTGTGCAGCAAATCCATCGCGTCGATCACCAGTGTGATATCGGAAGCGTTCTTGCCCGTGATGTAAGCGAATTGTTGCTGCGGAATGATCGCGTGCTTCGACAGAACCTCTGCCCATCTCTTCGACCGGGCGTTCGAGAAATCACCATAGATGCGGCGAACGCTTGCCTCGCCGATCTTCGCGATTTCCTCGAACAGTCCGTCGGCAATCTTCGCGGAGGCGTTGTCGGCGTCGATAAGAACCGCAAGGCGAGGTGATCGGGGTTCGTTCGGCATACAGAACATCCCTCGGTTGGCGCGCAGACAAACAGGAGAAGAGTTTCGCGCTGTCTTCTGTTGTAGCAGAAGGCCCCCCAAACAGAAATTCAGGCCATCGGAAGCGTATCGTCGGAAACAGCGGAGCCGGCCCCGGGGACAGGGGCCGGCTCCTAAAACC
>NZ_VFTM01000020.1:0-117114 GCF_006439555.1 Mesorhizobium sp. B3-1-6
GAGATCCACACGCCGATGTGGGTGGTGAGCGACGCCGCGCGCGAGGCCATCGACTTGATCGAGCGCGCCGTCGAGAAACGCCAGGTGCTGACCATCGACTATTCCGACGAGGCCGGCCGCGGCACCGCGCGCGACATCAGGCCGCTCGGCCTGTGGTTCTGGGGCAAGGTCTGGACCCTGGTCGCATGGTGCGAGATGCGCGACGATTTCCGCGCTTTCCGCATCGACCGCATCGCCTCGGTCGTCATCGCCGGCCGTATCTTCAAGCCGGAGCGCGGCAAGCAGCTCGCCGATTTCTACCGCGCCGTCGAGCGCTCAGAGGATTACGGCATGGCGCCCGACCGCGCCGCGCGGACGTGACTTCCTCCCAAGCCATTGTCCAACAGAAAAGCCCGCTCGAAGCGGGCTTTTTTGTTGGGTTCGTGCATGCCGCCGCTCAAAAAGCGTGCAGCAACCGCACCGCGACGACTACTCGTCGTCCGCATCCTCGTTCTTCGACTTGAGCGCCGAAAGCTTGGCGAAGACGGCGTTGGCGTCCAGCTCCTGGTCTTCGTCCTTCGGCTTCTCGGGCGCGGGCACCAGCCGTTCGGTGAGCGCCGCGGGCAGCAGGGTGTCGCCGACGGGCTGCGCCGGCTCGCGGCCGCGCGAGGCGCGGTTGACTTCGAGGTCGAGGTCGATCTGCGAGGTAAGGCCGAGCGTCACTGGATCCATCGGCTGCAGGTTGGCCGAATTCCAGTGCTTGCGCTCGCGGATCTGCTCGATCGTCGACTTGGTGGTGCCGACAAGACGCGAGATCTGCGCGTCCTTGAGCTCGGGATGGTTGCGCACCAGCCACAGGATGGCGTTCGGCCGGTCCTGGCGCTTCGACAGCGGCGTGTAGCGCGGGCCCTTGCGTTTCGATTCAGGCACTCGCACCTTCGGCTCCGACAGCTTCAGCCGGTAGTTGACGTCCTTCTCGCCGCGCGCGATCTCGTCGCGCGTCAGCTGGCCGGTGATGATCGGGTCCATGCCCTTGATGCCTTGCGCCGACTCGCCGTCGGCGATCGCCTTGACCTCGAGCGGATGCAATCCGCAGAACTGCGCGATCTGCTCGAAGGAGAGCGCGGTGTTGTCGACCAGCCAGACGGCGGTCGCCTTGGGCATCAGCAGCGAATTGGCCATATCAAAAATCCTTCTCGTTCGCCCGCGTTCCCGCGCGGGCGGTGGTTTTAGAGCCACCAAAATGGGAAATTCGCGGCCTGTATAAACGCTCCCTCCAATTTTCGCAATGTTTTTGGGAAGGGGCCGATTCACAGCCCTAGAAAGACAAAACCCGCTGGACGAGGTCCAGCGGGCTTGGAACCGGAAACAAAGCAAGCGTCTCGACGGCTCTGGCTTGCATGCCGCAGCCCGGCCTTGCGGTCGGGCTGCGTCTGATTACACCGCCTGACGGGCGATACGCTCGATGTCGGCACGGTTGATGCCGAGGTCGCTCAGCTGGCGGGCATTGAGCTTGTTCAATTCACGCACGGTTTCGTTGTACATGCGCCACTTACGGAAAGCACTGATCGGGTTCATGATGGTTTCTCCAGTCGTTTGGTCAAATCGTTTGATGACGCGTAAATAGGCACTCCTGCCCACAAATTGAACGGACGCTTTTGCATGGCCGCAATGCGTTTTGTGCATTGCAGCATTAAGGCTTCGTTCAGCTTGTCGCTAAGGGAGGGCGCGGAGCCAGGATGGGCCGAGGTTCAGGTCAGGCCGAGCCGAGAACAATGGCTTCCGAGAACCGGAGCGGAGCGTACTTTAGTACGTGAGCACGGGAAGCACAGAAAGCCATTATTCGCAGGCCGGCCTCACCTGAATATCGGCCCATCCTAGCCGACGTCGAGCACGATCTTGCCAATATGCTCGCCCTCTTCCATCCGTTCATGCGCCCGCCAGGCTTCGGTCAGCGGAAAGATCATGTCCATCACGGGCGCAACCTTGCGCGTGCCGAGCAGCGGCCACACCTGGGCCTCCAGCGCGGCGGCCAGCGCCGCCTTGAATTCGACGGTGCGCGGGCGAAGTGTCGAGCCGGTGTGGGTCAGGCGCTTGACCATAAGCGATGCGAAATTGGTGCTTGCGACGGCGCCGGCCTGCACCGCGATCTGGACGATGCGCCCCTCGACGGCCGCCGCCTCGTAGTTACGCGCGACATAGTCGCCGCCGACCATGTCGAGGATGACGTCGGCGCCCTTCCTGTCGGTCGCGTCCTTCACCGCGGCGACGAAATCCTCCTCGCGGTAGTTGATGGCCCGGGCGGCGCCGAGCTTGAGGCAGGCGTCGCATTTCTCCTTGCTGCCGGCGGTGGTGATCACAGTGGCGCCGAATGCCGAGGCGAGCTGGATGGCGGTGGTGCCGATGCCGGACGAGCCGCCATGGACGAGCAGCGTCTCGCCCTTCTTCAGGCCGCCGCGCTCGAACACATTGTGCCAGACGGTGAAATAGTTCTCCGGCACGGCGGCGGCTTCCGAATAGGTGAAGCCGGCCGGGATCGGCAGCACGCTGCCGGCATGGACCTTGACATATTCGGCATAGCCGCCGCCCGGCGTCAGCGCGCAGACCCGGTCGCCGATGCGCCAGCGCGATATCTCGTCGCCGAGTGCCGCGATTTCGCCGGCCACCTCGAGACCGGGCAGGTCCGAGGCGCCGGGCGGCGGTGGATAGGCGCCCTTGCGCTGTTGCACGTCCGGCCGGTTGACTCCGGCGGCGTGCACACGGATCAGCACCTCGCCGGGGCCGGGCACCGGCACGTCGCGCGTTTCCGCCTTGAGCACCTTTGGCCCGCCCGGTTGCGAGATCGCGATGGCCGTCATATTTGCCGGAATCTTCTGCCCGTTTGCCATGGCTTGCCGTCTCCTTATGTCGATCTGTCGTCGGCCGTTTGCATCGGCGCCCCTGCTTGGAACGTTTTGATGTCGGATAACGCCGAACCGCTCCAACTCTTTGTTCTTACGCAATTCCGGACGGAAAACCGCTACGCACTTTTCCTGGAATTGCTCTATGTATGCTGATTGTCAAATCAGGCAAATGGCCAAGTAAGGGAGGAGCGACGGATGGCGATCTTCGACGACGAACCCAGGAAGAAGCCGCGCCCGCACGAGATCGGCCAGGACCTGTCGCTGCTGTCCGTGGACGAATTGTCCGAGCGCATCGCATTGCTGCGCGACGAGATCGCCAGGCTGGAAGCCGAGCGCACCGCCAAGGGCGCCACCAAATCCGCCGCCGAGTCGCTGTTCCGCCGCGGATAAATTGTTCGGCGTGCTCGCTCGCCGCCGAAAAGCCCGAATACATCTGTCTTCAGACCCTGCGTCTCGAACCCGGATCAAGCGATGTTTGCAACCTACAGACCGATCCTCTCGCTGCTGCGCGGCACGGCGTTCCTGCTCGCCGCGTCCGGCCTGCACGGCCTGCTCTTGCCGCTGCGCGGCCAGGTGGAGGGTTTTTCGACCGCATCGCTCGGCCTGATGGGCACGGCCTGGGCGGGCGGCTTCGTCGCCGGCTGCTTCTTCGCGCCGCGTCTCGTGCGCCGCGCCGGCCATGTCAGGGCTTTCGGCGCCTTCGCCGCGTCGGGCGCGATCATCGCGCTGCTCACCGGCCTCATCATCGACGAATATGTCTGGATCCTTTTGCGCGCCTTCACCGGCTTCACCATGGCCGGCGCCTTCATGGTGATCGAGAGCTGGCTGAACGAGAAGGCCACCAACGAGAACCGCGGCACCGTCTTCGGCCTCTATATGATGGTCACCTATGCTTCGATCATGGGCGGCCAGATGATCGTCGCCGGCGGCGATGTGCGGTCGGCCTCGCTGTTCATGATCACCGGCATCCTGTTTTGCCTGTCGCTCATTCCGACGGCCGTGTCGACGCAGTCGCATCCCAAGCCCCTGCAGGACGTCAAGCTCGACGTCAAAGGCCTCTACGCCAATTCGCCGGTGTCGGCGGTGGCCTGCCTCCTGATCGGCATCGCCAACGGCGCCTGGGGCACGCTGGGCGCCGTCTATGGCGCGCGCGTCGGCATATCGACCGCCGAGATCGCGCTGATGATGAGCCTGGTGGTCATTTCCGGCGCCGCCATGCAGCTGCCGGCCGGGCGTCTGTCGGATACGACCGACCGCCGCTTCGTGCTGGCCGGCGCGGCCTTCGGCGCGGCCCTGGTCGCGGTGCTGATCTTCCTGATCGCGCCGCGTTCGGGCGTCTTCATCATCGTGATGACCGCAGCCTATGGCGCTTTCGCCTATACGCTCTATTCGATCGCTGTCGCGCATGCCAACGACCACGCCCGCTCCGAGGACTTCGTCAAGGTTTCAGGCGGCCTGCTCCTGCTCTACGGCTTCGGCACGATGATCGGCCCGCTTTTGGCCGCGGCCTTGATGGGTTCGGTGCGTCCGGAGGGGCTTTTCCTGGCAACCGCGCTCGCGCATCTCAGCCTTGCCGGCTACACGCTGCTGCGTATCCGCGCCCGCGCGCCGGTGCCGATCGAAAACCGCGATGCCTTCAAGACGCAGCCCGCGGACCGCGCGGTCACGCCCGAGGCCACGCGGCTCGATCCGCGCAGAAAGGTTGAAACCAATAGTTGAGATTCGCAGGACTTTGCCTCACAAATAAAGGCATGATGTTTTCTGACGCCTTCGTGGCGATAGCCGATCCCAACCGGCGCTATCTTTTGGAAGAACTCCGGCGCGGCCCGAAGACGGTGAACGAATTGGCGGCCGGGTTGCCCGTCTCACGCCCTGCGGTCTCCCAACATCTGAAGGTCCTGCTCGACGCCGGCCTGGTCAACGCCAAGGCCGAAGGCACGAGGCGCGTCTATGCCGTCAGCAGCGCCGGCTTCCTCAGGCTCAACATCTGGCTCGACCAGTTCTGGGAAACGGCGCCGGGAGAGTGATTCGAGGGGCGTCGAGCCGCAGGCGGGCGACAAGGTGATCGTGCTCTAGACACAGGGACTCAGTTCGCCGCCAGGGCTGCGCCGAGTGCGTCGAGCAGTTCGCCGGTGCCGTGCTCGCGGGTGGCCGGCGTATCGATGCCGTCGAAGAAGGCGCCCTGCTCCGTCAGGATAAGCCGCGTACCCTTGCCTTCGGGGATAAGCTCGATCGTCGCGAGCGAAACCGAGACCCGGGTTTCGCCGAACAAGAGCTCATAGCTGTAGACGATGCGCCGGTTGGGCACGATATCCTGATAGACCGCGTTGTAGAAATGCATCTGCCCATCGCTGGGACAGCCGGCATTCGCCTCCTTGCCGCCGACGCGAAAATCCATCTCATGCCGGCTGGGCATGGGGTTGTCGGGATCGACGAACCAGCGTTTCTTGGCGG
This sequence comes from Mesorhizobium sp. B3-1-6, assembly GCF_006439555.1. NCBI lineage: Bacteria > Pseudomonadati > Pseudomonadota > Alphaproteobacteria > Hyphomicrobiales > Phyllobacteriaceae > Mesorhizobium > Mesorhizobium sp. B3-1-6. The sequence goes on from NZ_VFTM01000020.1 coordinate 5,337, forward strand.
CCGGATCGCTCAGCGCGAAATAGACCTTCTCGGGCGCCGCCGGGTAGACGCGTTCGATGACAAAGGTGGAATGGACGACGGATCGTTCGCTCATGACGGGACCCTTCAGGTTTCATCCTTGGTTTCAGCGAGGAAATCGCCGAGGCGGTCGAGCCGGCGCTCCCAGGTGAGCCGCCGCTCGTTGATCCAGCGCTCGGCGGCCCGAAGCGCCTGCGGTTCGATCCGGCAGGTGCGGACCCGGCCAAGCTTTTCGGTTCTCACCAGGCCGCTCGCCTCGAGCACGTTGAGATGCTGGACGACGGCCGACAATGACATCGCCAGCGGTTCCGCCAGCTGGCTGACCGACGCCGGCCCGCGCGACAGCCGATCCACCATCTGCCGCCGCGCCGGATCGGCGAGCGCCTGGAACATCAGATCGAGCTGGGCGGGATCGTGCAGCATCGCGCTCTAGAGCATGATGCCGAAGAGTGTGAAGCGGTTTTCGGACGACATCATGCTCTATCTCTTTGATTTAGAGACGGATTCAGATTTCAGGTCGATTCGACCTGAAATCATCCGGCTCTAGCCGTTGTTGTAGGGGAAGAACTTGAAATAGGGCTGCGCTTCCTCGATGACGCGGGCGAAGGACGGACGCGCGAGCAGCCGGTCGTGGTAGCGCTTCACCGCCGGAAACTTGTCGCCGAACGGCTCGACCTTGTTGGCATAGAACAGCGCCGGCGACGCGGCGCAGTCGGCCATCGTGAAGGTCTCGCCCACCGCCCAAGTCTTGCCCTGCATGTCCTCTTCGACGATGGCGTAGGAATTGCGCAGCTGCGCCCGGCACTCCTCGACGCCGAACGGATCGGTCTTGTCCTTTGGCCGCAGCCTGTCGCCGACGATCTTCTGCATCGGATGCTGCACGTAGAAATCGTAGAAGCGGTCGGCCTGGCGGACCTGCAGGGCGAGATCGATAACGGCGGGAACGAGCTCGACCGGCCCCGGATAATGCGCGGCGAGATATTCGATGACGATGGTCGATTCCAGCACCGTGCGGCCCCGCGCATCGTCACGCAGCGCCGGCATCTTGCCGGTCGGCGACACCTTCAGGAAGGCGGCGCGGGAGGCTTCGTCGCCGAGGTCGACAATCACCGGTTCGAAAGGCGTGCCGTTCTCGTAGAACGCGATCAGCGGCTTCCAGCAGAACGAGGCCAGCGGGTGGAAATGCAGCGTCAGGGACATTCCGGCTCTCTTTCGCGTTCGCCCGGGACAATACTGAAGTGGTTACTTCACTATTGTCCCGGGCGGCTTGAGTCAAGGCGGCTTCTTGTCAGCGCTGCCCGTGAGCCGCGATAGTTTCGACGATTTGAGGCCAGTCGTTGCGGTGCAGTTCATGGCCGCCGCCTTCGATTTTGACCAGCCTTGCGCCGGGAACGGCCTTGGCCAGCGCTTCGCCATGCTCGATCGGGAAGAGCGGGTCGGCGCTGCCGTGGATGACGAGCAGCGGCGCGCGAAGATCCCGCACCGTCCGCTGCGGGCCGCCGCCCTTGAGCAGGAAATGGTTGGTCGCGCTGGCGAGACCGCCTGAGCGATCGTAGTCCGCCTCGATCATCGCGCGCGTCCGTTCCTCGTCGAACGGATGGCGCGTGCTGGCAATCGCGCGGGCGTCCTTGACCATGAAGTCGAGCACCTGATCCCTGTTCGACCAGTCGATATCGGCGCCTTGGGCCGAATGTTCCTTATAGGCTTCGGTCGTCCCGGGCAGGCCGGATGTGTCGACGCCGAGCGGCGAAGAAGAGATCACAGTGAGCGCGCCGACGCGTTCGGGATATTTCAGCGCGACGCTCTGCGCGAGCATGCCGCCCATCGACATGCCGGCGACATGCGCCCTGGCAATGCCATGGTCGTCGAGCACGCGCATGGCATCGTCCACCATGTCCTCGAACGCATAGGGCGGCGCGCCCGGCGGATATTTGGTCGACAGGCCGGTATCGCGGTTGTCGTAGCGGATGACGAAGCGGCCGCGCCCGGCAAGTTGCCGGCAGAAGGCTTCGGGCCACCACGACATCGAGGCCATGGCGCCCATGATCAAAAGGATCGTCGGATCTTTCGAACTGCCAAAGGTCTCCGAAACGATGTCGGGGCGCTGCGCTGCGGTGGTCATCTGCTCCTCCAATCTGATTGCATTTTGCAATCGGTTGCAGGATAATTAAACCGATATCATAATGCAACTGGTTTTTCTGGAGACTGCCATGAGCATCGACCGTCGGTCCGGCTGCCCGATCAATCTGTCGCTCGAAGTGTTCGGCGACCGGTGGAGCCTGATCATCCTGCGCGACATGATCTTCGGCGGAAAACGCCATTTCCGCGAGTTGCTCAACGGCTCGATCGAAGGCATCGCCTCCAACATCCTGGCCGACCGGCTGAAGCGGCTGATGCAGCTCGGGCTTCTGACCAAGGCCGACGATCCCAGTCACAAACAGAAGGCGATCTACAGCCTGACCGAGATGGCGATCACGCTGGTGCCGATCATGGCGCAGCTCGGCGCCTGGGGACGCGTCTGGCTGCCGGTTACGGAAGAATTGTCGATCCGCGCCGAGCTGCTCGAAAAGGGCGGCCCGCCGCTATGGGAGCGATTCATGGACGAACTGCGCCACGAGCATCTGGGCATGCCTTCGAAGACGCCGCCGGGCACGCCCACCGTGCGCCAGCAACTGCGCGCTGCCTACGAGGAAGTGGTCGCGCGAAAGGCTGAGGCTGCGGCAGGTTGAGACGCGGCGAAGAGGCTCGTCATTCCAGGACGAAGCAGGAGCGAAGCGACGCGGCGCAGACCATAGAATGACGATCCGATCAACGTGTTTCGCCAATCACGAAGTCATGCTTCCGCGCTGTATCCCTAGTTCAAATTGATATCGCGGCTCGCCGACCGCATCGACACCGAGAAGCCGGCCAGCACGTCGAACAGGGCGATGATCATCAGCGTGAAGAAGACGGAGTGCGCCGCGCCCTTCACCAGCAGGAATTCGACCAGGAAGGCGATGAAGACCAGCGTCGATAAGAGATGGTCCAGGATCGAGGCATTGGTCGTGCGCACCGATTTCGAGATCTCGATGAACAGGAAGATCAGCCCGATCAGAACCATCAGGTCGCCGAGCGTCATCGAGAACACGCCGCCCGACATCATGCGGAAGGAGAACATCTCGGTCATCCACGGATCGTCGCCGCCGCCGAACAATCCGAGCAGGCCGAGATTGTAGAGGACGAAGGGCACGATCAGCAGCGGGATGGCACCGAACATCTGGGCGACTCCAATGGGGCTCCCCTTTTGTAAAATCCGCGGCAAGCGCGCCGTCAAGGGTTTTCACCGGCGGCGGCGAACACGCTCTAAGACCTAATGAAATAACGATGTCAGCCGGTTGGCTGACATCTCGTTATCATCTCACGCGCGAACGACCCTTAGCGCTTGAAATAGACAGGAGACGGCTCAGGGCCGCGCGGGCGCGAAGTCAGGTCGTGCCGATTTCGGGTCGGCCGCCGCGCCCATGAGGTCGCCAAAACAAAAAGACCGGCCAAAGGCCGGTCTTTTGAAACGTCACGAACCGTGGAAGCTTCTCAGCTTTCCTTCGGCTCCAGAACCTGGCGGCCGCGATACATGCCGGTCTTCAGGTCGATATGATGCGGGCGGCGCATTTCGCCGGAATTCTTGTCCTCGACATAGGTCGGGGCCTTGAGCGCGTCGGCCGAGCGGCGCATGCCGCGCTTCGACGGAGAGGTTTTTCTTTTTGGAACGGCCATGGATATGCTCCACTACATGGTCAAAATGCCCCGCCAACCCTCGCGAAAGGGCCGCATCGAGGCCATAATCTGAGAAAGTCGGGTGCCTATACACGCCTTGCGCCGTTTTGGCCAGCGCTGGCCGCGAATTTTTTTGAGCCGGCGGCGCTTCGCTTGGATCGGGACGCCGTTTCGTTGAAACGCCGTCATGATCCAAGTCTTCGTTGGGAGCGTGATCTTCCCGAAACCGGTTCCCACCTTTCGGGATCACGCTCTAATCCAGGCAGCCCACATACGCACCCGACCTGCTCGCGCGCCGCTCGATCAGCGAGGCCAGCCGCCGCAGGCCCGGCCCCGGCTTGGCGGGATTGCGCGCGATCGGGTTGGGCAGGCTGACGGCCAGCAGCGCCGCCTGCCTTCGCGACAACTGCTTGGCCGAGACGCCGAAATGGTGTTGGGCGGCTGCCTCGATGCCGTAGATGCCCGGCCCCCATTCGGCGATGTTGAGATAGATTTCCATGATCCGCCGCTTCGACATTACCGCGTCGAAATAGACGGCCAGCGGCAGCTCGACGACCTTGCGCACGCTGCCCAATGGCCGCGACCACAGGAAAAGGTTCTTCACCGTCTGCATGGTGATGGTGGAGGCTCCGCGCGTCGCCTCGCCGGCCAGCGCGTCGTCGACCACGCCGCGCAATTCGCCGAGGTCGACGCCGCGGTGGAAGCAGAACTGCCCGTCCTCCGACATGATCACCGAATGCGCCAGCACCGGCGCCACGTCGTCGATCGACACCCAGCGCCGGTCGTAGCCGGAAAAAGTCACGAGGTCCTTCAGCATCAGCGTCGAGACCGGATGCACGAAGGGCGGCAGGTAGAGGAAGGTGAGCACGACCGGGATGGCCGCCAAAACGATGGCGACGACCAGGCAACGCCGGCCAAGCCGCTTGAGACCGGCGCGGTTCAGGCGCCGACGTCGCGCCATGTCCAGCCCTTCGCTTTCATATTCGACGATCGGTTCCGTCAAGCCGCCCCACCCGTGCCTCGCCTCCTCCGGCATAAAGGCGCGAGCCTGCTTGCGCAATGTCTGAGTGTCGGCTACCGCTCCGGCCATGAGCAAAGACGACCAGATCGCCTTCGAATCCACGCTTTTCATGCGTGCCGCCGCGGTCGAGACCGAGCTGCGGCGGATCCTCGACGCGCGTCCGCTCACCAGTGAGATCGCGCGGCCTGAGCGCCTGATGGCGGCGATGCGCCATGGCGTGCTCAACGGCGGCAAGCGGCTGCGGCCTTTTCTGGTCCTGGAAAGCGCCGCGCTGTTTTCGACCGAGAACGAGGCCGCACTCCGTGTCGCGGCGGCGCTGGAATGCGTGCATTGCTATTCGCTGATCCATGACGACCTGCCGGCCATGGACGACGACGATCTGCGGCGCGGCCAGCCGACGGTGCACAAGGCCTTCGACGAGGCGACCGCGATCCTCGCCGGCGACGCGCTGCTGACTTTGGCCTTCGATATCATCGCCGACGAAGCGACCGCGCTGTCGGCCGAGCGCCGCGCCACCCTCGTTCTAGCACTTGCCCGCGCGGCCGGCGCCGGCGGCATGGTCGGCGGCCAGATGCTGGACCTCGAAGCCGAGCGCGAACGGCCGGACGAGTCGGGCATCATCACGCTGCAGGCGATGAAGACCGGCGCGCTGATCCGCTTCGCCTGCGAGGCCGGCGCGATCGTCGCCGGCGCGCCGCCAGCCGACCGCGAGAGGCTGGCGGAGTTCGGCTCGGCGATCGGCCTCGCCTTCCAGCTCGCCGACGACCTGCTCGACCTGACTGCCGACGCAAAGCAGATGGGCAAGGCGACGAACAAGGACACCGCCGCCGGCAAGGCAACGCTTGCCGCGCTGCACGGACCCGACTGGGCGCGCGGCCAGCTCCACGGCCTTATCGACCAGGCGCATGCGTTGCTCGAGCCCTATGGCGAGCAGGCGGAATTGCTGAAAGCCGCCGCGACATTCGTCGCGACGCGGAGCAGCTGAGAGCGGCCGGTTTGCTGGCTCAGGATCGCGCATCGAACGGCTCCGGCAGGTTTCAACGTCAGCCGTGCGGCCGTCGAAGCCGCCGCCTCTAACTTCCCGATAGACACTCTTTTGCCCGGACCAGCTGGGCCGGCGATGCCTTAAATGTGATCCGTCGGATCCCTACCTGCCGGGCTCCGGTCCCCTACCCTTTGACAAAGACGTTCCGCCGTTGCGTGGACTTCATTCCGATCAGGGAGGGTGCGGTGCTCACTCTTACAATCAACGGACAATCGCGCGACGTCGATGTGCCGGAAGACATGCCGCTTCTATGGGTGCTGCGCGACCATCTCAATCTGGTCGGCACCAAATATGGCTGCGGTGTCGCGCAGTGCGGCGTCTGCACGGTGCATGTCGGCGGCAAGCCGGTGCGGTCGTGCCAGCTCTCCGTAGGCGACGTCGGCACCCGCGCCGTCGTCACCATCGAGGGGATCGGCAGCACGCCCAACGGCGCCAAGGTTCAGCAGGCCTGGATGGAAGCCGCGGTGCCGCAATGCGGCTATTGCCAGGCCGGCCAGATCATGTCGGCGACGGCGCTGCTCGATGCAAACCCGCAACCCGACGACGCCGACATCGATGCGGCGATGGCCGGCAATCTGTGCCGCTGCGGGACCTATATCCGCATCCGCGGCGCCATCAAGAACGCCGCCGCCAAATCGGCCTGACCCATGAAGCGAGCCGCTGGCATCCTCATCGCGATCATTGTCGTCGCCGGGCTTGGCTTCGCCGGCTGGCTTGTCCTTGGCCGCAACCCGCTTGCATTTGCCGGCGGCTCGACCGTGGCCCTGGCGGATTATCATGACGCCCCGGTCACCGGCGTTCCGGCCGAGCTTGCCAGCGCCGATCTGGTAAAGCGCGGCGCGTATCTCACCCATGCCGCCGACTGCCAGGCCTGTCACACCGCGCCGGGCGGCGCGCCCTTCGCCGGCGGCTTCGCCTTCAACATGCCGTTCGGCACCATCTATTCCACCAACATCACGCCGGACAAGCAAACCGGCATCGGCAATTACAGCGACTCCCAGTTTTTGGCAGCGGTGCATCGGGGCGTTCGCGCCGACGGCGAAAAACTCTACCCTGCCATGCCCTATGCCTCCTACGCCTTGATGACGGATGCCGACGCTCTCGCCATCAAGGCGTATCTGTTCACGCTGGCGCCGGTGAACGCGCCGGCGAAGCCGAGCCAGCTGTCGTGGCCCTTCAACCAGCGCGGCCTGATCGCGCTCTGGAACGTGGCGTTCAATCCCGACCGGCGCTTCCGCCCCAACACCGGCCAGAGCCCGCAATGGAACCGGGGCGCCTATCTCGCCGAGGCGATGGGCCATTGCGGCGAATGCCACACGCCGCGCAACCTCGCCTATGGGCTCGACAATCACGGCAAGTTCTCGGGCGCGCTGACCGCCGGCTGGCGCGCCTACAACATCACCGGCGACAAGAATTCCGGCATCGGCGACTGGAGCGACGACGACCTCTATGCCTATCTCTCCACCGGCCATGCCAATGGCCATGGCGGCGCCGCAGGCCCGATGGGCGAGGCCGCCGACGACAGCCTGAGCTATCTGGTGCCGGACGATACGCACGCTTTAGTCGCCTATCTGCGCAGCATTCCGGCCCACGCCAGCGACCTGCCGCGCACCGTCACCACGGCAGCACCGGCCTCCTATAAGGAAGGCGTGGTGGCCGACGCCAATATGCGCGGCGAAAAGATCTTCGCCGGCGCCTGCGCCTCATGCCACGACTGGACCGGCGTCAGCCCGGTGACCGGCTTTGCCACGCTGACCGGCGTGCGCGCGGTGAACGACCCCAGCGCCACCAATGTCGCGCAGACCGTTATCAACGGCGTCAGCCGCAAGACCGCCGACGGCAGGATCTTCATGCCGGCCTTCGGCGAGGGCTATTCCGACGACGACATCGCTGCCGTCGCCAATTACGTCACCGCCCGCTTCGGCGCCAAGGGCGCGCATCTGACGGCCAAGGACGTGGCCGTGCTCAAAGAGCAGGCGGCGCAGCAATCGAAAGAGGCTCCCAATGGCTGAAACGCATTTCGCCCAGTCCGACGCCTATCTCTCTGCCCTGCTCGACGAGGTCCATTCGGTCAGCGCCGCCAAGGCGGCAATGACGATGGGGCGGCGCACCTTCTTCAAGCTGACCGGGGCAAGTGTCGCGGGACTGGTGCTGGGCTTCCATATCGGCGACGCGGCATTCGCGGCCGGAGCGGTCGACGGCGACGCAGCGGCCGCCAACGACCAGGCGATGAATGCTTTCATCCGCATCGCGCCGGACAACACGGTCACCATCTATTCGAAATGTCCGGAAATCGGCCAGGGCATCAAGACCTCGTTCGGCGTGATCATCGCCGACGAACTCGACGCCGACTGGAACCATGTCGTCATGGAGCAGGCGGACATCAATCCCAAGGTTTATGGCAGCCAAGGCGCGGGCGGTTCGACCTCGATCCCGCGCGCCTGGAACCAGTTGCGCCAGGCCGGTGCGGGTGCCAAGGCGATGCTGGTTGCCGCCGCGGCTCAGGCATGGAGCGTGGACGCCTCGCAGATCACGGCGCAGGCCTCGATGCTGACGCACGCCGCCAGCGGCCGGTCCGCAACCTATGGCTCGTTGGCGGCAGCGGCGGCGAAAATGCCGGTGCCCGATCCGAAGGGCCTGAAGCTGAAGACCCGCGCCGAGTACCGGCTGATAGGCAAGCGCTTTCGCGGCGTCGATGACCCCAAGGTGGTCACCGGCAAGCCGCTGTTCGGCATCGATGTCCAGCGTCCCGGCATGGTCTATGCCACTTATGCCAAATGCCCGGCGGCAGGCGGCAAGGTGAAATCCTTCAACGTCGACGAGATCAAGCGTCAACCCGGCGTGCTCGACGCCTTCGCAGTCGAGGGCACGGGCCTGGCGGTCGAGGTGATGCCGGGCGTCGCCATCGTCGCCAGGGACACCTGGAGCGCCTTCCAGGCCAAGGACAAGCTCGAGGTCGACTGGGACCTCAGCGAAGCGTCGAACGACTCCTCCTCGCGCTTCTCGGCCGATGCGCAAAGGCTCGCGAACAATTTCCCGCCGAAGACCGACGACAATGTCGGCGACGTGGGCAAGTCCTTCGCCAATGCCGCCAAGACCGTCGAGGCCTATTACGAATATCCCTTCGCCGCCCATGTGCCGCTGGAGCCGATGAACACCACGGCGCACTGGCATGACGGCATCATGGAACTGTGGGTGCCGACCCAGCAGCCGGATCGTGGCCTGCCGCTGATCGGCAAGGTTGCCGGCATTCCGCCTGAAAAGGTCGTCATGCACCAGACCCGCGTCGGCGGCGGTTTCGGGCGGCGGCTGGTCAACGACTATGCCTGCGAGGCGGCGGCGATCGCGCTGAAGGTCAACGCGCCGGTCAAGCTGCAATGGACCCGCGAGGACGATTTCGCCCACGACTTCTACCGGCCCGCCGGCTACCACCAGTTCAAGGGCGCGATCGACAACGGCGGCAGGCTCGACGCCTGGCGCGAGCACTTCATCACCTTCACCGCCGACGGCAAGAAAGAGGCCTCGGGCGCCAACCTGACCGACAATCTCAGATATTCCATCAAGGCGCCCAACCTGCGCCGCGCAAAGACGATGTTTCCCCTAAAAATCCCGACCGGCGCCTGGCGCGCGCCGGGCGACAATGCGCAGGTCTTCGCCGCGCAGAGCTTCATGCACGAATTGTCGCTCGCCTCGGGGCGCGACCATGTCGAGTTCCTGCTCGACGCGGTCAACCGCGACGTGCCCGAACTGGCGCCCAAGGACCAGAGCGTCAATTTCAGCCCCAGGCGGGCGACCGACGTCATCAGGATGTGCGCGCAGAAGGCTGGCTGGGGAAGGACGTTCGCCAAGCGCAGCGGGCTCGGACTTGCCTGGTGCTATTCGCATGCCGGCCATGTCGCGCAGGCCGTCGAGCTTAGCGTCGATACCGACAAGCGGATCAGGATAAACCGTATCGTGGTTGTGCTCGACGTCGGCCCGATCATCGACATGGCGGGCTCCGAAGCCCAGGCGCAAGGCGCGTCCACCGACGCTCTCTCAACCGCGATGGGGCTCAAGATCAACATCGAGAATGGCCGTATCCGGGAACAGAACTACAACGCCTATCCGATCCTGCGCATGCCATTCGCACCGATGACGATCGATGCCTATTTCATCCAGTCGGACAATCCGCCGACCGGCATGGGCGAGCCCGCTTTCCCGGCGCTGGCGCCGGCGCTCGGCAACGCGATCTTCGCCGCTACCGGCGAGCGTGTGCGCCGGCTGCCGCTGCGCGACCTGGGCTATTCGCTGGCGGCCTGAAGGGATTGCCTTGTCTTCCCATCCCAGGGGAGTTGCATCGACAGGACAGTCGCGCCGTCGGCTGCCGGCCCCGGCCGATGATCCTCACAGCCTTGCCTCGGCGAAAATGCGCGATGCCCATTCCAGGAAGACGCGCAGCCGCGGCGCGAGCTGCCGGTTCTGCGGGTAGAGCGCCGACAGCGGCGTCGGCGTCGGCGGAAAATCCCCCAGAACCTCGACCAGCGTGCCGTCCGCGATATCTTTTTCCAGCCGATAGCGTGGCGCCTGCAGAAGCCCGAAACCCAGCCGCGCCAGATCGGCCGCGGTGTCGGAATTGTTGACCCGAACCCGGCCCGGCAGCGTGACCTGACGCACGTTTGCGCCGATCGTGAATTCCAGCGGCAGCACCTCGCCTGTGCGTGAGGAGACGAAACCGACGGCCTGATGGCCCTCCAGCGCTTCCGGTGATGCCGGCACGCCGTGCCGCTTCAGATAGCTCGGGCTGGCGCAGGTGATTTCGCCGATCATCGCCAGCCGCCGCATGATCATGCCGCTGTCCTGCAGCTCGCCGGCGCGGATGACGCAATCGACGCCTTCGCGCACCAGGTCGACCAGCCGGTCGCCCTGGCCGATTTGCAGATCGATTTCGGGATAGCGGTCGAGGAACGCGGGCAATTGTGGCAGCAGGAACCTCTGCGTGAGCAGCGGATGCGCATCGATGCGCAGCAGGCCGCGCGGTTCGGCGCTGCGGAAGCCGGCCTCGGCGTCCTCCACCTCGCCCAGGATCGACAGGCAGCGCTCGTAATAGGCCTGGCCATCGAGTGTCGTGGCGACGTGGCGGGTGGTCCGGTCCAGCAGCCTCGCGCCGAGATGGTCTTCCAACTGCTTCACCGCTTCGGTTGCGGTCGAGCGCGGCAGGCCGAGATCGGCCGCCGCGGCGGTGAAACTGCGCCGCTCCACCACGCGAACGAAGAGCCGCATCCCGTCGAGTCGATCCATGCCTCGATTGTTCGCTTAATCCGAATACTGCTGTCAATGGAGGGCTGATTATCCGGTTGGCGCAGCGGTCTATATCCGCCCCACAACAACGAACGGAGATCGATCATGCAGAAAACAAGGACAGCGATCGTGACCGGCGCCTCGAGAGGCATCGGCGCGGCAATCGCCAAACGACTCGCCCGGGACGGCATCGCCGTCATCGTCAACTATGCGCGCGGCAAGGATGTCGCCGATGAGGTGGTTTCCGCCATCGGGGCCGCCGGCGGCACTGCCCTGGCCGTCCAGGCCGATATCGGCGACCCGGCTGGCATGGTCGCTTTGTTCGATGCGGCGGAAAAGGCTTTCGGTGGGATCGACATCCTCGTCAACAACGCCGGCATGATGAGGCTCTCGCCGGTCGCGGACACCGACGACGCGGCGTTCGAACGCCAGGTCGCCATCAATCTCGGCGGCCCGTTCCGCGGCATGCGCGAAGCTGCAAGGCGCCTGAAGGATGGCGGACGCATCATCAACTTTTCTTCAAGCGTCGTCGGCTTCTACCAGCCCGCTTACGGCGTCTATGCCGCGACCAAGGCCGGCGTCGAAGCCATGACGCATATCCTGGCCAAGGAACTCGGCCCGCGCCGCATCACGGTCAACGCAGTCGCGCCCGGTCCGGTCGACACGGAACTCTTCACCGACGGCAAGAGCGCCGCGCAGATCGAAGCGATAACGAAACTCATCCCGCTCGGCCGCCTCGGCCAGCCCGACGACATCGCCGGGCTCGTCGCCTTCCTCGCCGGTCCCGACAGCCAATGGGTCAACGGCCAGGTCATCCGCGCCAATGGCGGCGCGATCTAGAGTAATTCCAGCAAAAGCGCGCAGCGGTTTTGCGTCCGCAATTGCGCCAGGGAGATACACGATCATGCAGCAGACGATACTCATCACCGGCGCATCGAGCGGCTTCGGCGCCATGACGGCCGAGGCGCTCGCCCGGGCGGGTCACCGGGTCTATGCCTCGATGCGCCATCCGCAGGCGCGCGGCGGCACAGCCGTGGCCGAAGTCGAAAGGCTGGCGCGCGAGGAGAAACTGGCGATCCGCGCCCTCGCGCTCGACGTGCTGTCGGAGGTCTCGATCGAGGCGGCCGTCGAAACCATTCTCGCGGAAGCCGGCCGCATCGACGTCGTCATCCACAATGCCGGCCATATGGTGTTCGGACCGACTGAAGCCTTCACGCCGGAGCAGTTGGCGGCGCTCTATGACGTCAATGTGCTGGGCACCCAGCGCGTCAACCGGGCTGTGCTTCCACACATGCGCGGGCTCGGCCGGGCTCTGATGATCTGGGTCGGGTCGAGCAGCACGCGCGGCGGCACGCCGCCATTCCTCGCGCCCTACTTCGCCGCCAAGGCGGGCATGGACGCGCTGGCGCAGAGCTACGCGCTGGAGCTTGCCCGTTTCGGCATCGAGACGACCGTCGTCGTGCCGGGCGCGTTCACCAAAGGCACGGAGCATTTCGCTCATTCCGGCAAGCCGGCCGACACCGGGCGCGCGGACGCCTATTGGTCGGGACCTTATGCTGGCGTCGACGATCAGGCGTTGAAGGGCCTTGCCGGGCTGGAGCCGGTCGATGCCGATCCCTCGAAAGTCGCTGAGGCCATCGTCGATCTCGTCGCGATGCCGCATGGCCGCCGGCCGTTCCGCGTCCATGTCGATCCTTCGGATGACGGGGCGACCGTCGTCAACGGCGTCGCCGACCGCGTCCGGGCGCAGCTTCTTGAGCGCATCGGTCTTGCCGATCTTCTCCACCTATCGCTTTAGAACAACCAACCCGAAAGGACCTTGAAATGCCCTTTGCCAACTTCAAGACTCCCGAAGCCGCCCTGACAAAGGCGCAGAAGGAAGAGCTCATCCACAAGACCACGCAGATGTTCGTCGACTATTTCGGCGAAGGCGTGCGCCCTTATACCATGGTGCTGATCGAGGAAGTCCGCGACGGCGGCTACGGCCGCGCCGACGAAGTCTTCGTTCTTCCCGACACCTACCGCGCCAAGGATAGGGTCTGATTTGAGCAAGGCGGGCCGCTTGCAGAGCGACCCGCCCGACTTGATCCGTCAACGCAGGTGAACTTGCCCCACCAACGAAATGTTAATGTAAATCAAGCGTAATCCCGACCATTAAAATTGTGCGTATGTGTTGGGGTTGCGCATGCCGGAATATTCTTCCTTCCTCCGGTCGATCCGGATCCGCTACATTTCGGGACTGCTGATCTTCGCGCTGGCCTCGGCCGCCGTCATGTTCGCGCTCAACCGTGTGAATTCGTACCGTCACGAGGTCGATGCCCTCAGCGGCAATTTCGTCATCTTCGCCCGCGACCTGCGCAACGCCACCAATTTCGCCGAGACGACCGGCACCGCCTGGCGCAGCGAGACACGCGATGCGTTGACGACCGCCGCGCGCGGCCATTCCGAACGCCTGATGGGCGAGATCGAGACGCTGAACGGCCAGTTGGCGACGATCCGGCCACGCTTGTCGAAGGGCACCGCCGACGCGCTCGAATCCGCAGCGGTGAACGGAGACCTGTTCTGGTCGGCGCGCGACATGGTGCGCAACTTCAACCTGATGTCGGTGGCCCAGAAGGTCGACGAATGGAGCTACCGCGAGATCCGCAACCAGAACGATCTCTTCGCCCAGCCGATGCTGGTGCGCGTGCGCACCGCGCTCGACGACGAGCGGCATCTGGCCGACGCTTCCAGCGACCGGCTGCTGTTATGGGCGAGCGGCCTTTTGTTCGCAGTGCTAGCCATCGCCGCGGCTCTGATCTTCCGGCCGATGGAGAATGCGATCCGCCGCGCTTTCGCCGAGACCGCCGCATCTTTGTTCAAGGCCGAGGCCGCCGATCGCGCCAAGTCCGAATTCCTCGCCAATATGAGCCATGAGATCCGCACGCCGATGAACGGCGTGCTCGGCATGGCCGAGTTGCTCGCCAAGACGGAGCTGACGCCGCGCCAGAAGACCTTCACCGACGTCATCGTCAAATCCGGCAACGCGCTGCTGACCATCATCAACGACATCCTCGATTTCTCGAAGATCAATGCCGGCCAGCTGACGCTCGACCCCGCCCCCTTCCGCCTGGCGGAAGCGGTCGAGGATGTGGCGACGCTGGTGTCGGCGCGCGTCGCCGAAAAGAACCTCGAGCTCATCGTGCGCGTCGACCCGCGCCTGCCGGCCTTCGTCGTCGGCGATGCCGGGCGCTTCCGCCAGATCATCACCAACCTGCTTGGCAACGCCGTGAAGTTCACCGAGAAGGGCCATGTCCTGGTCGATGTCGGCGGCGATGTCGTCGACGGCGTGGTCCAGCTCAAGGTCCGCGTCGAGGACACCGGCATCGGCATTCCGGCCGAAAAACTGCAAAGCGTGTTCGAGAAATTCGCCCAGGTGGACGGCTCCTCGACCCGCCGCCATGAAGGCACGGGCCTGGGCCTCGCGATCGGCGCGCGGCTTGTCGACCTGATGGGCGGCAAGATCGGCGTCGAAAGCGAGATCGGCCGCGGTTCGGTGTTCTGGTTCGCGGTGCCGCTGCCGGCGCACGACCAGCAGTCGCGTGACGATTTGGTACCCGTCGACGTCACCGGCGCCCGGGTGCTGGTCATCGACGACAATCCGGTCAACCGCGAGATCCTGCTGGAGCAGCTCAGAAGCTGGAGCTTCGACTGCGCGGCCGCCGAAAGCGGCGCGGTCGGCCTCGCCTTCCTCGACCGCGCCTGCCAGCTCGGCGCCTCGGTCGACTGCATTATCCTCGATTACCAGATGCCCGGCATGAACGGCGCCGATGTCGCCAGAGCCATCGCCGCCGACACCCGCCTCTCCTCCATCCCGGTCGTGCTGCTGACCTCGGTCGACCAGGTCGATTTCGGCAGGATGGTGATCGATTTCGGCATCGTCGCGCATCTCACCAAGCCTGCGCGTTCGGCGGTGCTGCTGGGCACCGTGATCTCCGCTATCCAGAAGGCGCGCACGCAAGGCGCCAAGGCGCATTTCGTGCGCGAGCCGCCCGCGGCGCAGGCGGCTCCGCTGGCCTTCACCGTCATCCGCGGCCCGGCCGTTCCGGTCCCGGCCGCGCCGGAATCGACGGCCGCGCCGAGCGGCCCGATCGACATCCTGATCGCCGAAGACAATGACGTGAACCAGCTGGTCTTCGGCCAGATCCTCAACGGTTTCGGCCTCAGCTACCGCATCGCCGGCAATGGCCGCACCGCGGTCGAGATGTACCGCTCGCTGCGCCCGCGCCTGGTGCTGATGGACGTCTCCATGCCGGAGATGAACGGCTATGAGGCGACCCGCGCCATCCGTGCGATCGAACAGCAGAACGGCGATCGCACGCCGATCATCGGCGTCACCGCGCATGCGCTCAAGGGCGACCGCGAAAAATGCATCGAGGCCGGCATGGACGACTATCTGCCCAAACCTGTCTCGCCCGACCGCCTCGGCGCCAAGATCGGCACATGGCTCAGCGAGACGGTGGCGGCGAAGACGGCTTGAGCGGCAGGTGGGTACAGGCAGCCATCGGCTACCGCCGAGTTCCTTCGCGCCAGCACGTCCAACTTCGTGGTACCAGTCAGCGGTTACGCAACACCACGCAGGCGCCGCCGACGCTTTGCAGCTTGTTGCAGATACCGTTGGCCTCGCCGCGCGAGTCGGCGCCGATCCTGACCGCATAGATGCCGCGCCGGCCGATCGGCGTGCGCACCCGGCTCACCACCGGGTCATGGCTGGCGAGCAAGGCGGGGAACCGGCCCCTGACCCTCAGCCACTGGCCTATCGCCGCCGAGCGGCGGAAATTGCCCGCCACCTGCACGCCCCACGGTTTCACGTTGATCGAGGCCATGGCGACGGTCCGCGACATGATCACCGGCAGCCTGCGGCAGGCAACCGCGAAGCTCATCTTCGGGTCGAGCGGCTGGACGGTGCCGGCATAGGACTTGTCCGAGAACTTGTCGACCGGCTCGCCCATGACGTCGAAGACATAACTTTCCGTCTCCATCGGCAGGAAGCCGCCCGAACTCAGCCAGCGCGACACACGGTTCTCGCCGGCATTGTAAGCCGCCGCCGCGAGCCCGAGATTGCCGTAGCTGACCTTCATCTCGGCGAGATATTTCGCCGAGGCCGGGATGGCCTGCCCGATGTCGAAGGGATCGGCGAGCCCGCGCATCTTGGCGGTGCCCGGCATGAATTGCGCTATGCCTTCGGCGCCGACCGGGCTCACCGCGTTCGGATCGAAGCGGCTTTCCTTCCAGATCAGCCGGGCGAAGAAATCCTTGGGCAGGCCGTTCTGCTGGGCCTGTGCTTCGATCAGATCGCAGACACGGTTGATCAGCCGTTTGGCGGCGGACCGCGACTGCGGTGGGTCGGCGAATGCCTGACCGGAAAGGATCAGCGCGCAGATCAGGATCAGCGTCGCGCGCGGCAAAAGCGGCATCGGCCTACTCGGCCGCTGCTTTGCCGTGTCCGTAGCGCTGCTCGATATAGTCGCCGACCATCTTCTCGAAATCCTGCGCGATGGACGGGCCGCGCAGCGTCGCCGCCTTCTTGCCGTCGATGAAGACGGGCGCCGTCGGCGTCTCGCCGGTGCCGGGCAGCGAGATGCCGATATCGGCATGCTTGGATTCGCCCGGACCGTTGACGATGCAGCCCATCACCGCGACTTTGAGATTCTCGACGCCGGGATATTTTTCGCGCCACACCGGCATGTTCTTGCGGATATCGGCCTGGATGCTCTGGGCAAGTTCCTGGAACACGGTTGACGTCGTGCGCCCGCAGCCGGGGCAGGCCGCGACGATCGGCACGAATTGCCGGAAGCCCATGGTCTGCAGCAATTCCTGCGAGACCTGTACCTCGCGGGTGCGGTCGCCATTCGGCTCCGGCGTCAGCGAGATGCGGATCGTGTCGCCGATGCCCTGCTGCAGGAGGATGCCCATGGCGGCCGAAGAGGCGACGATGCCCTTGGTGCCCATGCCGGCTTCGGTGAGACCCAGATGCAGCGCATGGTCGGAGCGGGTGGCGAGTTCGGTGTAGACGGCGATCAAATCCTGCACGCCGCTGACCTTGGCCGACAGGATGATCTTGTCGCGACCGAGCCCGATCTCTTCGGCCATCTCGGCCGACAGGATCGCCGACTGCACGATCGCCTCGCGCGTGACTTCCTGCGCGGTGAGCGGCGAGCCCTTCGCCTGGTTATCGTCCATCAGCCGGGTCAAAAGCTCCTGGTCGAGCGAGCCCCAGTTGACGCCGATGCGCACCGGCTTGTCGTGTTTGATCGCCATCTCGACGATCGCGGCGAACTGGCGATCCCTCTTGTCCTTGAAGCCGACATTGCCGGGATTGATGCGGTATTTGGCCAGCGCCTCGGCGCAAGCCGGATGATCGGCGAGCAGCTTGTGGCCGATATAATGGAAGTCGCCGACCAGCGGCACGTCGATGCCGAGCCTCAGCAGCCGCTCATGGATGCGCGGAACCGCCGCCGCGCTCTCGTCGCGGTCGACCGTGATGCGCACGATTTCCGAGCCGGCACGGTGCAGCGCCGCAACCTGGGCGACGGTCTGGTCGATATCGGCGGTGTCGGTGTTGGTCATCGACTGCACGACGACCGGCGCGCCGCCGCCGACCATCACGCCGCCGACCGATACGCCGACCGACTGGCGCCGCGGGAAGGGAGAAGAAAAATATCCGGTCATGCCGGCCGCCTTCATCTGGGAGTTCCGGGCATGAGGTGGCGGAGCAAAGATGGCTTGTCAATGGCAAGCGGCAGGCAAGGCCTGCAAATCGGTGACCGCGATCAACGGCCGCAGGGCTCATGTAAAAACCCTCGGGCTGCAAGATCCACACTAAAACGGTCTGGTGATTGAGTAAAAACCAACAAGCCGGCGGCATATCTTGCCACCGGTAGGTTGGCACCGCAACGAGTGCGGTGATGTTGCCTAGGGCATGTTCAGTGTGTCGTCGGGCCCCCCTTCAGTTTTTCAATCTCGTCCTTGATTGCCAGCTTGCGTCGCTTGAGATTCACGATTTCGAGGTCGTCCACCGAAGGATGGTTCATCGCATCGGTGAGCTCACGCTCGATGTCACCGTGTTTCCGCTGCAACTCATCAAGATGGGATGCAAGAGACATGATTGGTTCTCCCTTTCATGGTTTCCTCGATTGCAGCCGTCGCAGGCGCCTCCACCGCAGGTTGCGACTGTGACGGCACCATGACAGTTTGCCACCAACCGATCTCGATGTCGAATGCCACGTGGTAGCATTCCACGACAAAGTGAAATGTGATAAGGGCTGCGCGCCGGTCACAAACTCGCAAGTCACGGCCCCGCCCAAACAGCCCGATTGGGCGATGCACACGCAGACGGTAGATAATGTCCGAACAGGAACAGGCTGAAATACGCCTCGAATATTCCCGGCTCAAACAAGAACACGCCGATTTCGACGCCGCCATCAACGCGATGATCGCCACGGGCTGCGACCCGCTTCAGATCCAGCGCATGAAGAAGAAAAAGCTGATGTTGAAAGACCGGCTGTCGGCGCTGGAAGACCGCATCATTCCCGACATCATCGCTTAGGGCCGAATGCTGGGCGCGCGCCCAGGAGGCCGCGGAACGTGCAGGTAGCGAGAGAGCGTATTCACCACATCCTTGCGGCTGTCGGCGAATTCCGCTAAGGCGCGCCTTTGCCGCCGCGGAGCCACACCTTGACCGATCAGCGTGCCGACGTCGCCATCATCATGGGCAGCCAGTCCGACTGGGCGACGATGCGCCAGGCCGCGGAGACGCTGGAGGCGCTGGGCATCCCGCACAAGCGGCTGATCGTCTCGGCGCACCGTACCCCGGACCGTCTCTATGAGTTCGCCAAGGGCGCCAAGGCCGCCGGCTACAAGGTGATCATCGCCGGCGCCGGCGGGGCGGCGCATCTGCCGGGCATGACGGCGGCGATGACGCCTCTGCCGGTCTTCGGCGTTCCGGTCGAGTCCAAGGCGCTTTCGGGCCAGGACTCGCTGCTTTCCATCGTGCAGATGCCGGCCGGCATCCCGGTCGGCACACTGGCGATCGGCAAGGCGGGCGCCGCCAATGCGGCACTTCTCGCGGCCGCCGTGCTGGCGCTCAGCGACGACAAGCTCGCCGCCCGGCTCGACGCCTGGCGCTCGGCGCAGACCGCCAAGGTCGCCACCGAGCCGACGGACGCGCCGTGAGCCTGGCTCCTGGATCGGCCATCGGCATCATCGGCGGCGGCCAGCTCGGCCGCATGCTGGCGATGGCCGCAGCGCGCCTCGGCTACCATATCGTCGTGTTGGAGCCCCAGCCCGACTGCCCGGCCGCGCAGGTCGCCAACCGGCAGATCGTCGCCGCCTATGACGATCCGGCAGGGCTCGCCGAACTGGCCGCCGCCAGCGCCGTCGTCACCTATGAATTCGAGAACGTCCCGGTCGCCGCCGCCGCAACGCTGGCGGCAAAGGTCCCGGTCTATCCACCGGCACGCGCGCTCGAAGTCGCGCAGGATCGCGTCACCGAGAAGAGCTTCCTCAACGGCATCGGCATTCCGACGGCGGCATTCCGCCCGGTCGACAATGACGACCAGCTGACCGAGGCCCTCAAGACATTCAACGGCAGCGGCGTGCTCAAGACCCGCCGCATGGGCTATGACGGCAAGGGCCAGCGCGTCTTCCGCAACATGGAAACGGCCGGCTTTGCCGGCGTCTGCGAGGCGATGGGCAATGTGCCGCTGATCCTGGAATCGCTCGTGGCTTTCGAGCGCGAGATTTCGGTGATCGCCGCGCGAGGCCTCGACGGAACCATCGCCGCCTTCGATCCGGCCGAAAACGTCCACCGCGAAGGCATATTGCGCAGCTCAACCATGCCGGCCGCCATCCGTCCGCAAACGGCCGCCGCCGCCAAGGACGCAGTCGCGAAAATCCTGTCCGCGCTCGACTATGTCGGCGTCATCGGCGTCGAGTTCTTCGTGCTTGCCGACGGCTCGCTTCTGGCCAACGAGTTGGCGCCGCGCGTGCACAATTCCGGCCACTGGACGGAGGCCGCCTGCGTCGTCTCGCAGTTCGAGCAGCATATCCGCGCCGTCGCCGGTCTGCCGCTGGGCTCGCCCGCCCGGCATTTCGACTGCGTGATGGAAAACCTGATCGGCGACGATATGCTGAAGGTGCCGGCGCTGCTCGCCGAGCCCGACCTCATGCTGCATCTCTATGGCAAGGCCGAGTCACGCCCCGGCCGCAAGATGGGCCATTTCACGCGGATTCGACGCCCGGGCTAAGCTCGCGCCCTATTGCATGTCCTGGTTGCCGTCGCTCCCATCCGAGCCGGCGCAGCTCGGATCGCTCAGCTTGCAGTTGGCGTCGGACGTGAGCTGCTTTATGCGCTGGTTGGTCAGCTCCGTCAGGCACTCCGAAACCTCCATCGGCTGGATGGAGCCGCCCTCGCTGTCGGCGGTCGAATAGGCGCATTCGGCGTCGCGAAAGGCGATCCAGGCGCGTTGCGCCGTCTGCAGCAATTTGTTGGCCTTCTGGTCATTGTCGCCGACAAGACCCTTATACGTGGCGTTGAGCTTGGCATCGGCGGCCTGATAGTCGGCATCGGCGCAAATGTTCAGCATCGACTGGCTGTCGTCGTTGCGGTCGCAATCCTCGGCAAAGGCGGCCGGGGCGGTCGCAAGCAGGACCAGACAGGCAGGCAAAAGCAGGCGGCGCATGTGGAATCTCCGGTCGCTTGGGCCTGGATCACCATTCCAGTCGCCCCACCATTCCAGTCGGCCTTGAGTCGCGCAATGGCGCTTCGCCGGATGGCGAATATTTGATATGCCGCGCCACTTGTGGCATTCGGACATCGTCACGTGGTTGACACGGACAACACTCCTCGTTTATGAGCCACCGCAAGTTCAAAGGCGCGCTTTTTGTGGGCGCGCCTTTAAAATTCGGCCCGGGACGGGCCCTGACCGAACAGGCAAGACCATGAAGATCAAGAATTCGCTCAAGGCGCTCAAGGCGCGTCACCGCGACAACCAGCTGGTTCGCCGCAAGGGACGCATCTACATCATCAACAAGACCGCTCCGCGCTACAAGGCGCGCCAGGGCTGAGACTTGCTGCGCGCGGCGCGACCACGCCGCGCCGCTGATGTCGAGTGCCGGTTCGCCGGCCCTCTCACGCTAAAATCACTTTGACGATCCGCCGACCGGGATTAGATTCCGGCGATGCGGATTCGTTTTGCATTTCTCGCCGCCCTTTTGCTGTCCGGCACAGCTTTGCCTGCAGGGGCAGAAACGGTGCCAGGCGCGCTGCCTCCAGATGCCGCGCCGCCACCCGCCGCCACGCCACCGCCGGCCGCTCCGACCAAGCAGGGTCGCCTCGCCCAGCTCTTCACCGAGTTGAAGCGAGAGCGCAACGAAAAGGCGGCCGAGCGCATCGCTGGCCGCATCTGGAACGAGTGGAACCAGTCCGGCAGCGCCTCGATAGACCTGATGATGCAGTGGGCGCAAAAGGCGACGGAAGACCAGAAGTTCGACGTCGCGCTCGACTTCCTCGACCAGGTGGTGACCCTGCAGCCCGATTATGCCGAAGGCTGGAACCGGCGCGCCACCGTTCATTTCATGATGAAGAATTACGGGAAGTCGATGGCCGACATCGAACGCACCTTGCAGCTCGAGCCGCGCCATTTCGGCGCGCTCTCAGGGCTGGCGCAGATCATGGCCGAAACCGGCCACAAGCAATCGGCGCTGGAAGCCTGGCAGAGGGTGCTCACCATCTACCCCATGATGCGCAGCGCCCAGAACCAGGTCTCGACGCTCTCGGAAGAACTGGCCGGCGAGGGGATTTGAACTAGGGCAGTAGGGGAGTAGGGCAGTAAGGCAGTAGGAAACGAGCACACCTACTGCCCTACTGCCCTACTGCCCTACTGCCCTACTGCCCTACTGCCTACTGCCCTACTGCCCTACTCCCCTCCTTCCGTATCTCCCCGCATGAACCTCATCTGCGCCGCCCTCCTCTTCCTCGTCGCGCTCTTCCTTGCCCTCGCCGGAATCACCCGCGCCGGCGTCTGGTCGATCGAGCGCCGCAATCCACCCGTTGGCGGGTTCGCCGAGATCAATGGCGCGCGCATCCACTACGTCCATTTCCCGGCGCCGGCCGGCGCCGATCTGCCGCCGGTCGTCTTCATCCATGGCGCCAGCGCCAATCTGAAAGACCAGATGCTGCCGCTGAAGCCCCTGCTCGAGGGCCGCGCCGAAATGCTGTTTCTCGACCGGCCGGGCTTCGGCTGGTCGGAGCGTGGCGATAATGAAACGCTTGTCGCGCAGGCGGACACCATTGCCGCGCTGCTGGACCGCCTCGGCATCGCAAAAGCGGTCATCGTCGCCCATTCCTTCGGCGGCGTGATCACCACGGCCTTCGCCCGCCAGCATCCGGACAAAACGCTCGGCCTCGTCTTCCTGGCTCCCGCCACGCATCCCTGGCCGGGCGGCGCGACCGCCTGGTACTACAAGCTCACCGCCATGCCGGCGATTGGCTGGCTGTTTTCCGAAACGCTCGCTTATCCGGCCGGTATGCTGCGGATCGGCAATGCGACGGCTTGCGTCTTCTCGCCCAACAAACTGCCGGACTTCTATATCGACAACACCTCGATCCCGCTGGTGCTGCGGCCGTCCGCCTTCCGCGCCAACGCCCGCGATGTCGCCCAGCTCTACGACTATGCACGCTCCGCCTCGCCGCATTATACCGAGATCAAGGCGCCGACGGTCGTCATCTCGGGCGATCGCGACAAGGTGGTTTACGCGACGATCCACTCCATCGGCCTGGAACGCGACATTCCCGGCGCCGAGCTGGTCTGGGTCCACAATCTCGGCCACAAGCCGGACTGGATCGCGTCCGACCTAGTGGTCGGCGCGATCGAGAAGGTTGCCGGTGCGCCAGTAGACTTGCAGGCAATGGCAAGAACGGTGGAAGGCCGGATCGCCGGCGATGCCTATAACGACGGGAAATGCCCCGACATCAAAGTGCCCGACGCCGAGCTCGCGCCGACCTGATTTTTGGGAAATTAGCTCCTGAATGCCACGGCGGAGACGGTTAGGTGAGTCGAGATTCGGGTCAGGCCGAGTCGAAAGTAGTGGCTTCCGAGAACCGGAGCGGAGCGTACTTTAAGTACGTGAGCACCGGAAGCGCAGGTAGCCGCTACTTGCAGGCCGGCCTCACCTGAATATCGGCATGTTTAATGCGCGTCCGATCCCAGATACGCTATCCGCAGCATATTGGTCGAACCGGGCGTCCTGAGCGGCACGCCGGCCGTGATGATCACCCGGTCGCCCGGCTTGCCGAAGCCTTCTTCCAGCGCGATCCGGCAGGCCCTGTCGACCATGTCGTCGAGGTCGGTGGCATCTGGCGAGACGACGCAATGCGTGCCCCACAGCAGCGACAGGCGGCGCGCAGTGTTGAGGATCGGCGACAGCGCCACGATCGGCACCTGCGGGCGTTCGCGCGCGGCGCGGAGCCCAGTGGTGCCCGATGCGGTGTAGGAGATGATCGCCGACAGTTTCAGCGTCTCGGCGATCTCGCGCGCGGCCAGCGAAATGGCGTCGGCCCCGGTGGCCTCGGGCTCCGAGCGCTGCGCGTTGATGATGCCGGCGTAAGTCGGGTCGGCTTCGACCTTGGTGGCGATGCGGTTCATCATGGCGACCGCTTCGACCGGATAGGCGCCGGCCGCGGATTCGGCCGAAAGCATGATCGCGTCCGCGCCTTCGAAGACGGCGATCGACACGTCGGAGACCTCGGCGCGGGTCGGCACGGGCGCGGTGATCATCGATTCCAGCATCTGCGTGGCGATCACCACCGGCTTGCCGGCACGGCGCGCCGCGCGCGTGATCTGCTTCTGGATGCCGGGCACCGCTTCGATCGGCATCTCGACGCCGAGATCACCGCGGGCAACCATCAGCGCGTCGGAGAGCTCGATGATTTCGGGGAGCCGCGCCACCGCCTGCGGCTTCTCGATCTTGGCCATGATCAGCGCGCGGCCGCGCGCGATCTTGCGGGCCTCCGCCAAATCCTCCGGCCGCTGCACGAAGGACAGCGCCACCCAGTCGACGCCGGTGGCGAGCACCGCATCGAGATCGGCGCGGTCCTTCTCGGTCAGCGCGCCGACCGGCAGGTCGGTGTCGGGCAGGCTGACGCCCTTCTTGTCGGAAATGCCCGAGCCGGCGACGACGGTGCAGGTGATCGACTTGCCGTCACTCTTGACCGCCTTCAGCTCCAGCTTGCCGTCGTCGATCAAAAGTCGGTGACCGGTCTCGACCGAGCTCAGAATTTCGGGATGCGGCAGATAGACTCGCTTCGACGTGCCGGGTTCGGGATTGTCGTCGAGCGTGAATGTCTGCCCTGGAGTCAGCGCTTCCTTGACGTTGGCGAACTTGCCGACCCTGAGCTTCGGGCCCTGCAGGTCGGCGAGGATGCCGATCGGCCGGCCGACGGCTTCCTCGACGGCGCGGATGCGGCCGACCAGCGTGCGCATCAGCTCGTGGTCGGTATGGCTCATATTGATGCGGAAGACATCGGCGCCCGCTTCGAAAAGCTTTTTCAGCATCTCCTCGGATGAGGAAGCCGGACCGATGGTGGCGAGGATCTTGACCTTGCGGTTACGTCTCATTGACTGTTTGTTCCCGGAGCGGGGGCCGCTGTTGGCGCGCCTCCCGTTGCGGGCTCGTCGGTCAGCTGGACCATCCAGCTGGCCTGCTCGCCCGTGTCATATTCCTGAAATCCGGCGCGCTGGAAGCCCCGGGCGACGCAATCATTCACGCCGGCGATCTTGAACTCTTTTTCGGCGACGCACATGTTGATCGGGCCGTCCCAGCGCCCGCCGCGTTCGGCGTCTTCTGCATAAAGATAGTAAAACCTTGATGACAGCGGACCTTCGATCAGCGTCTTGCAGGTCGATCCTTCGATGTGCCACCAGCCCTCGGTGATCCAGCCGGCCTTGGCGCGATAGCCGATGCCGACGCCCACCAGATTTTGCGTTGCGTTGCAAACGCGGAAGTCGGCCTGGGCCGGCGAGGTCGCGGCTATCGCGAAAAATCCCGCGCCGATGATCAGCAACGGCACGACCAGGCGCTTGCGCAACCGGCCGGCAAAACCCATCGCAGATCCCCTTGCGAACCACATTTGCATCTCTCGAAGCCCCTTTTCAGCAAACTCAGGTCGCATGTCAACGCGCCGTTTTGTTCAATTCCAATCGATTTAGAAGGGCCCGTCGCGCGAATTCTCCACCCGTCGGGGATTTTTTGCAGAAACCTTGGCCAAACAACGGCATTGCGCCGGCGTCCTCTTCGTGGAATGACGATAGCACATCGCAGCCGCCATCCCCTTTTCAGCCGATGACCCGATCCACAGTTTTCACGCCATTCGACATTGTCGAGGGCGACCGCAAGAAAGGCGTCGTGCTTCTGGCCGATCACGCCCGCCGCGATCTCCCCGACGAATATGGCAGCCTCGGTTTGCCGGCATCCGAATTCGATCGTCACATCGCCTATGACATCGGCGTCGAGACGGTGACGCGCGAGCTTGCCGCGGTGCTCGATGTGCCTGCCGTGCTGGCCGGTTTCTCGCGGCTGCTGATCGATCCCAACCGGGGCGAGGACGACCCGACCATGATCCGTCAGCTCTATGACGGGACCGTGGTGCCGGGAAACTATCCGATTGCCCCGGAGGAACGCGAGCGGCGGCTCGACCGCTTCTACCGCCCCTACCACGACGCCGTCGGCGCGATGATCGCCTCCGTAGCGCACGCCTCGGGCAAGGCGCCGTTCATCTTCTCCGTGCATTCCTTCACGCCGGTGATGCAGGGTTTTGTCCGCCCCTGGCATGTCGGCGTGCTGTGGGACCGCGACGACCGCGTGGCGCGGCCGCTGATCGACACGCTGGCCAAGGACAAGGCCCTCGTCGTCGGCGACAACGAACCCTATGATGGCGCGCTGCGCGGCGACACCATGTTCCGCCACGCCATCGTCAACGGCTACGCCCACGCGCTGATCGAGATCCGCCAGGACCTGATCGCCGACCGTGCCGGCGCTCTCGCCTGGGCCGAGCGCCTGGCACCGATCGTTGACGTCATCGACCGGCGTCCCGATATACATGAGGTGAAAATGTTCGGCTCGCGCACCGGACCCGCATGAAAGGCCGTCGGGCCAGACATGTACGTGATGAGACCGACAGTCCAGGAGTTCCTCAATGACCGAACTCAACGACGACCAGAAGCGCGATTTCGAGGCAGCCGCCTTCCGTAGGTTGGTGACGCATCTGCGCGAACGCGGCGATGTCCAGAACATCGACCTGATGAATCTCGCCGGCTTCTGCCGCAACTGCCTGTCCAACTGGTATCGCGAGGCCGCCGAGGCCGAGGGCGTGGCGCTCTCCAAGGACGCTGCGCGCGAGATCATCTACGGCATGCCCTATGCCGAATGGCAGGCGCTCAACCAGACCGACGCGTCGGAAGCCAAGAAGGCCGAATTCGAGGCGCGGCGGCCTAAGGATCACTAACGATGCCGAACGCTTTCGCGGCTTCGTCATTCCAGGGCGGAGCAAGGAGCGGAGCGACGCGCGCAGACCCTGGATGACGAACGGAGGCGCGTTTCGGCCAATCTCCACGGCGGCAGCCCGCCACGAACGAAAACGGCATCGGTCGCTCGCTTGGTCCAAGCACTTCCCGAACGCGGTTCTTGACTGCTGATTGAATCGATCTAATTTGCCGCGCGAACCCCTTTGCATGGCGGATTTCAGACCATGAGCGTGCAAACCACGATGCGGGCCGCGACGCGCGGCCGCTGGGCCGTCGCCGGCATTTTCCTCGCCAATGGTTTCTTGACCGGCAGCTGGGCGCCGCAGATCCCGGTGTTCCTTGCCCGACTCGACATCACGAGATTCACGCTCGGCCTGCTGATCCTCCTGTTCGGCGTCGGCGCCGTGATTGCCATGACCTGGTGCGGCCATCTCATTTCCAGGCATGGCTCGCGCACCGTGACGCGTTGGTTCGGCATCTGCGGCAGCTTCGGCCTGCTGATCGTGGCGCTCGCGCCCAACGTTCCCCTGGCGGCCATTGCCATGCTCGTCTTCGGCGGCTCGATCGGCGGCATGGATGTCGCGATGAACTCGAATGCCGTGGTGGTTGAAAGAAGGCTCTCCCGGGCGATCATGTCGTCCTCGCATGGTTTCTGGAGCCTTGGCGGCTTCGCCGGCGGCGCGCTCGGCGGCTATTCGATCCAGAACTACGGGTATCTTCCCCATGCCGTCGTGGTGACGGCGATCGCCTTTGCCGTCATCGCCTTCGCCATTCGCTATCTCGTCGCGGACGACAAGCCGCAGGCCGTCGAGCACCAGAAATTCACGCTGCCGCGGCACACGGCCGTCTACCTCGTCGGGCTGATGGCGCTGCTCACCATGATTTCGGAAGGCGCGGTGCTCGACTGGGCGGCGCTCTTCCTGCATCAGGAGCTGGGCGCCGATCTCGCGGTCGCCGGCCTCGCCTACGCCGCCTTTTCCGGAGTCATGGCGCTGATGCGTTTCCTGGGCGATGGCGTGCGCAACCGCTTCGGCGCGGTGGCGACCTTGCGCGGCTCGGCGCTGGTCGCCGCCACCGGCATGCTGGTCGCCGGTCTCTCGCCCTCGCCTTACCTCGCCATTGCCGCTTTCGCCTTCTGCGGCTTCGGCATCGCCAACATGGTGCCGATCCTCTTTTCGGCCGGCGGCAACCAGGAGGGCATGTCGTCGGGCACAGGCATGAGCGTCGTCACCACCATGGGCTATTCCGGCATCCTGGTGGCGCCGTCGGCGATCGGCTTCGTCGCCGAGCATTCGAGCTTCGGGCCGATCTTCGTCGCACTGTCCGGGCTGCTGGTCATCGTGCTCTTGATGGCCGGGCTCGCTCACCGGGCCGAGTTCGCGCCCGAGCTTGTTCCTGCCGAATAGCGTTTCAATTCTTCATGCAGGAAGTCCGCCACGCGGCGGATGCGCATGCTGGTGCGCACGTCGCGATGCATGGCGAGCCACACGGGCAGGACCGGCAGCGGTACATCGGGCAACAGCTTTTCCAGGTCCGGATCGCGGTCGGCCAGCGGCTCCTGGCCGATGCCGATGCCGTTGCCGGTCCGCACCGCTTCCCACAGCACGATCTGGTTATCGGTCCGGAAGCGGAAATGGCTGCGGCCGACCGGAATGCCGAACGCGGTGAAACCGCGAATGATCTCGTCGCTACGGTCGAAGCCGACCAAGGCGTGCTCGGCAAGGTCGGCGGGTGTTTCGGGCCGGCCACGCCGGTCGAGATAGGCGCTTGCCGCACATAGGCACAGTGGAATGTCGGCAACCTTGCGCGCCACCAACTCGTTCTGCGCCGGCCGGACCATGCGGATGGCGATGTCGGCATCGCGGCGCAAGAGGTTCTCGACCTGGTTGGAGGCGACGATCTCGACCTCGATGCCCGGTTCCTCCTCGCCAAGACGGGCCATCATCTGCGGCAGCACAAAGGCAGCGACCACCTCCGAGGCGGCGATGCGCACGGTGCCCTCGATCACCTCGACGGAGCCCAGCGCCAACAGCGAAAAGGCATTGGCCTGCTCGCTGACCGCGCGGCCGCGCTCGTAGAGCGTGCTGCCCGCCTCGGTCAGCTCATAGCCGCGCCGCCCGCGCCGGAACAGGATGACGCCAAGCGCTGCCTCCAGCTCGGTTATGTGGCGGCCGAGCGTCGGCTGGCTGGCCGCAAGCCTGCGCGCGGCGCCCGACAGACTGCCGGTTTCGGCGACGGCGACGAAGCTCTTGATCAGGTTCCAGTCGAATTCTTTCATTCATTTTTGAATAACAGATCGCCGAACTTAGTCAATTTCAATTCGCCTGTGAAGGCATCAGATTGATCGGCAAACGCAAACAACGGAGAGAACAGATGACCAAGATCGCAATCCTCGGCGCCAATGGCCGGCTCGGCCGCGTGGTCGGCAAGGCTTTCATCGACGCCGGCTTCGATGTCCGCGCCGTCACCCGCACCGGCAAGATGCCGGCGGAACTGAAGGGCGCTATCGCCGTTGCCGGCGATGCGCTCGACCGCCAATCCCTGATCCGCGCAACGGAAGGCGTCGACATCATCTTCAACGGCCTGAATCCGATCTACACCGACTGGGGCAAATGCATGCCGATGGCCGAAAACGTCATGGCCGCCTGCCGCGAAAACGGCGCGCTGCATCTCTTCCCCGGCACCGTCTACAATTACGGCTCGCCGATGCCGCAGGTGATCACGGAAGCGACGCCGTTCCATCCGACCACCGAAAAGGGCCGCATCCGCTGCGCCATGGAAGCGCTGTTCCGCGACGAGGCCGAAGCCGGCCGGGTGCGCACCATTGTCCTGCGCGCGGGCGATTTCTTCGGCGGCACCGGCTCAGGCTCCTGGTTCGACCTCGTCGTCGCCACCAAGATGAACAAAGGCGTCTATACCGCGCCCGGCCCGGCCGACCTGACGCATGAATGGGCCTACCTGCCGGACTTCGCCGTCGGCTTCGTCGGCCTGGCGCGCAATCTCGACAAGCTCGGCTTCTACGAAGCCATCAATTTCCCCGGCCATGCCATCACCGACCTCGATATGAAGGCCGCTTCCGAGAAGGCGCTCGGCCGCAAGCTGAAGCTCTCCTTCATGCCCTGGTGGGTGCTGCGCGCCGGCAGCCCGTTCGTGGCCATGTGGCGCGAGATCGTCTCGATGTCCTATCTGCGCTTCGAAGCGCATCGGCTGGTTTCCACGCAGCTGGAACAGGTCATCGGCGAAATCCCGCACACCCCGCTCGACGAAGCGGTGAAAGAAGCGCTGCGGGATATCGGCATCGCCGCGAAACCCGCTCGCCGGGCCGCCTGATCAGATCCTGCCCATGAGCACAAGGATCAGCAGCACGACCAGGACGACGCCGACGATGCCGGACGGCCCATAGCCCCAGGAGCGCGAATGCGGCCAGGCCGGCACGGCGCCGATCAGGATCAGGATCAGGATTATTACGAGAATTGTGCCGATCGTCATGAGAAACCCTCGCCGTCTGGTTGAACTTGAGGGCACAATGCAAAAAGCCGCTCGGTTGTTCCCGGGCGGCTTTTGTCTCTAATGCATGTCGCGCAAAAGTGTGCAGCGGTTTTGCGATAACGACATGCATGAAAACAAAGCCTTAAAGCGCGTCGCCTGAATCCGCTTCAGCGCGACGCGCTTTAGGTTTGGAAAGCGCTCTATTCCGCGGCTTTCGGGAAGGCCTCCGCCGGCCCCGCGCCGGCCTCGCCGGCCGGCTCGTCGGTCGAGACCTGGCCCTTGCCGCGCCGGAACAGGCGGCTGAGCCAGTGGCGCCGCTGGCCGGGCTTCACCTTGGCGCGGGTGAACACCATCAGCATAGAGGGCGTCACCACCAAGGTCAGCAGCGTGGCGAAGGACAGGCCAAAGACGATCGCCGAGGACAGCGAAATCCACCATTGCGTCGACGGCGCGTTGATCGTCGTCTCGTGATGGAAGATTTCGAGCCCGAGGCCGAAGGCGATCGGCAGCACGCCGAGGATGGCCGACACCGCCGTCAGCACCACCGGACGGGCGCGCTCGCGGCAGGTCTGCAGCACCGCGTCCATCTTGTCCCAGCCTTCTTCGCGCAGCCGGTCATAGGTGTCGATGAGCACGATGTTGTTGTTCACCACCACGCCGGCGAGCGCGATGACGCCGATGCCCGACATGACGATGCCGAAGGCCTCGCCTGTCAGAAGCAATCCGAGGAACACGCCGATCGTCGCCATGACCACGCAGGACAGCACCAGCCACACGCTGGTGAACTTGTTGAACTGCGCCAGCAGCACCAGGAAGATCAGGAAGATCGCGGCACCAAAGGCCTTGCCGAGGAAGGCGCTGGCCTCCGCGCTGTCCTCGTTGGAGCCGGCGAGCTTCCAGCGGATGCCGCTGCCGAGATTCATGTCGGTAACGGCCTTGGTCACCTGCTCCTGCACCGCCGCGACCTGCGCGCCAGCGCTGACATTGGCCTGCACCACCACGGTGCGTGCGCCGTCGATGCGGTTCAGGATGCCGACGGTCGGCTCCGGCTTGCGCACGACGAAGTTCGAAATCGGCACCGACCCTTGCGAGGTCTGCACGCGGAGTTCGTCGAGCGTCGACAGCGTACGCCGGTCCTCGGGCAGGCGGAGCCGGATGTCGACGGCGTCGTCGGCGCCGGCCGGCCTATATTCCGACAGCTTGAGGCCGTTGGTCACCAATTGCACCACCGTGCCGACCGAAGTCGGGCTGATGCCGTATTGCGCCGCCTTGGCGCGATCGACCTCGATCGCCCAGTCGACGCCGGGTGGCGGCAGGCCGTCCGAAATGTCGATGACGTTGGGTATCTTGGCGATGCGTGCCGCGACCGCGCGCGCCTTATCGTCGAGCCCCGCCGGGTCGACGGCCGACAGCCTGATCTGGATCGGCTTGCCGGTCGGCGGGCCGGCTTCCGGCACGCGCACTTCGACGTCGACGCCGGGAATGCCGGCCATCACGCCGCGCAGGTCATCAAGGATCTGGTTGGCCGACTTGCGCTCGCGCCAGTCGACGAATTCGTACTGGATGACGCCGACCACGTCTTCCGGGATGTCCTGGCCGCCGCCCTGCGTCTTGCCGACACGCGTGTAGACCGACTTCACGCCGGGCCAGCCGAGCAGGCGGTTCTCCGCCGTCTTCGTCGCCGCGTCCATTTCGGCCAGCGAAAGATTGCCGCGGGCATGCACATAAAGCAGGCCGTAATCCGGCTCGACGCTGGGAAAGAACTCCACGCCGGCGCCATATTTCGAATAGGCGAAGCCGACGCCGACCAGCAGGCCGACGGTGAGCAGGATGACAGTGACCGGGAAGCGCACCGCCTGCTTGACGACCGCCATGTACCAGCCGTCGCGATTGCCCTCCTCGTGATGCTCCGGCGCCTTGGCGAAGATCGCGCCCAAAGTCGGTGCGAAGACCAGCGCGTAGAGCATCGAGGCCGACAGCGTCACGATCAGCGTGATCGGCATGTACTTCATGAAGTCGCCGATGATGCCCGGCCAGAACAACAACGGCGAGAAGGCGGCGATGCGCGTCATCGTCGCCGCGATGACCGGGCCGGCCATGCGCTTGGCGGCCAGCGCGAAGGCGTCCGCCTTCGGCATGCCCTCGCTCATGCGCCGTTCGGCGAATTCTGTGACGATGATGGCGTCGTCGACCAGCATGCCGACCGCCAGGATCAGGCTGAACAGCACGATCATGTTGATCGTGTAGCCCATCATGGCGAGCAGCAGGATGCCCATCAGGAAGGACGACGGGATGGCTAGGCCGATGAGCAGCGAGGCTCGCCCCGACAGCGCGTAGAGGATGACGATGAAGACCAGGATGACGGCGATCATCACATGGTTCTGCAGGTCGCCCAGCAGCTGGTTGACGAAGACCGACTTGTCCTGCGTGTAGGTGACATGCATGCCCTCGGGCATCGTCTTGATGAAATTGTCCGACACTTCCCTGACATGGGTCAGCGTGTCGATCAGATTGGCGCCGATGCGCTTCTTCACTTCGATGGCGATGGCCGGCCTGCCGTCGAGGCGCGTCACCGTCTCGGCATCCTTGAAGGTCGAGCGGATCGTCGCGATGTCTTTTGCCTGCACAACCGCATTGGGCGTCGCGACGACCGGCAGATTGGCGACATCCTCCGGCGTCTCGATCAGCGACGGCACCTTGACCGCGTATTTGCCTTCCGAGCCCTCCAGGTTACCGGCGGCAACCAGGCTGTTGGAGGAGGCGACACCCTGGATCACCTGGTCGAGCTGCAGCCCGTAGGAAGAGAGCTTCACCGGATCGACGACGACCTCGACGAGGTCGTCGCGCGCCCCCTGCAGCGAGCCTTCGAGCACGCCGGGCACTTCCTCGATGCGGTCGCGCAGCTCGCGCGCGGCGGATGTCAGCACGCGTTCCGGCACATCGCCGGAAAGCGTGACGACGAGGACCGGGAATTCCGAGACGTTGACCTCGTTGACCGTCGGCTCCTCGGCCGCCTGCGGCAGGTCGGCCTTGGCGTCCTGCACCTTGCTGCGCGTGTCCTGCAGCGCCGTCGCGAGGTCGGTCTGCGGCTGGAACTCGACCAGCACGTAGCCGCCGCCCTGGAAGGCGGCCGATCGCATCTCCTTGAGCCCCTTGAGGCTCTTGAGCTTGCTCTCCATCGGCCTCAGCAGCAGCCGCTCGGAATCCTCCGGCGAGATGCCCTGATAGATCAGGCTGACATACATCATCGGAATCGGAACGTCGGGTTCCGCTTCCTTCGGCGTCGACTGATAGGCGACCCAGCCCGCGACGAGCAGGAACAGCAGCGCCGATATGGTGAGGCGGGCGTTGTTGATGGCGAGTCTGACGATATCCATGACTTCGGCCTGTTATGCTTCGGAGGCTGCGGACTGCCGTCGCCGGGGTGGCCCGGCGCGCGCCGCGTCGTGCTTTACTGCGTGCCGGCGGTGGCTTCGCCGATCAGCTTGCTGATGGTCGCCTGGTCCGCCTCGACGGGCTTCACCAAGTCGCCTTCCTTCACCAATTCCTGGCCGGCGACGATGATGCGCGCATCCTGCGGGATGCCGCCCAGCACCAGGCCGTGCGGCGTGTCGTCGACGAGATCGATCGGGAAGAACGCCACCTTGTCGTCCTTGCCGACGGCGCGGATGCCGAGGTCGCCCTTGTCGCCCAGCGTCACCACCGAGCGTGGCAGCATGACCGCATTGGTCGGCTCGGCGCTGAGCGTGATCTCGGCCGTCATGCCGGCGGGGATCGAACCGTCGCCATTGGGGATCGCCACCTCGACGCGGAAGGTACGGGTCTGCGCCGAGGCATCGCGGCTGATGTAGCGCACGGTGCCGGTGACCTTCTGGTCGTTGACCAGGCGCACATTGGCCTCGTCGCCGATCTTGACGTAGCGCAGGTCGCGCTCGCTGATCTCGCCGCGCGCGATCACCGGATCGAGCTTCAGGATCGTCGCCACCTCGCCGCCCTGCATCACCGAGCTGCCTAGCTCCACCGGGATGCGGTCGATGACGCCGTCGAACGGCGCCTTGACCTCGTTGCGGTCGAGCTCCGCCTGCGCGGTGTCGAGCTGCGATTGCGCAAGCGTCAGGTTGGAGCGGGCGGTGTCGAGCTGCAGCTTGGGCAGATTGCCGGTCTTGGCCAGCCGCTCGGCGGCGTCGAGCTCGGCCTTGCGCTGCACCAGCAACTGCTTGGCGTTGTCGACATTGGAGATCTTCTCCTCGGCCGCGAGCATCAGCACGAGGTCGCCGGTCTTGACGTGATCGCCCTGCTTGACCGGCAGCTTTTCGATGACGCCATTGACGCGGGTTGCAAGAACCGCGCGCTTGTCAGCCTCGGTCAGCCCGGAAATGCGGATGGCGCGTGCAAAGGTCTTGCGCGGCGGCGTCACCACCGCGACGGTGCGCGGCGCAGCCTTGGGCTCGGCTTGCGCCGCGCCCGGCTGGGCGGCCTCCGGCTGCGCCGGCTTGCCGGCGTCAGCCTGCTTGTTGGCGGTAACCGACTTGTCGGCGGCGCTGCCGACGGAGGAAAACTCGCCCGTCCCCATCCAGGCCGCGAATCCGATGAGCACGACAATGGCTGCAAGCTTGTGAAACCTGATTTTCGGCATCGTCATTTTTCCGTTGCAGGACCTGGCGAGGTCGGCTCTTCCGACTTCGGGCGCGCGGCCGATATGGGTGCGCGCGGGGCCCAGTTCAATTTGCCGTGAACGGCGAAGCGCCGCTTCTACCTGAAAGTTGCGGCGCAATATAGCCGGAAAAGTTGCGGGAACGTTGCGGCGTGGAACGCTGTGCCTCGACAAATGCAAGCTTTTCTGCCAGCCGGCTGCCGCTTTTGCAGGCGCGCCGACAGGTTTCCCCGAGGTTACTGGCAGCAGCCGTCAGCATGATGCGAAAAGTCTTCCGCATGCAGCGACAGTCGCCCGGCTGGAGCGCAGTCACGCCCCGCCATTTCCCGGCTGAAGTTGTCAAGTGATGAGGTTCAGCAGCCGGAAGAGACGCTCGAAGGTCTTGCCATAGGGCGGGCGCAGCAGGCCGCCGGCGCTGAGCTTCGACTGGATGAAGATCGGCTTTTCCTTGCTGAAGGTGCGAAACCCCCATTCGCCGTGATAGGCGCCGGTGCCGCTCTCGCCGACGCCGCCGAAGGGCTGCCGCTCCTGCACCAGATGCAGCATGCAATCATTGACCGTGACGCCGCCGGCCACGGTTTCCCGCATGACCCTCTGGCGATTGGCGCTGTCGCTGCCGAACCAGTAGAGCGCCAGCGGACGCTCGCCCCGGTTCACATGCTCGATGGCCTCGTCCACCGTGCCATATTCGACGATCGGCAGCACCGGCCCGAAGATCTCCTCGCGCATCAGCCGCAGATTCTCGCCGGCATTGCGCACCAGCACGGGCGCCATCTTGCGGTCGGTGACGCCGAGCTTCTCGTTCGCGGGATTGATCTCGGTGATGTCGGCGCCGCTGTCGCGCGCCTCGGCGACCATGTCACCCAGCCGTCGGTGATGCCGCTCGCTGACGATCGCCGTATAGTCGCGATTGTCGCCAAGGCGCGGATAGAGCTTTGCGATTGCCGCGGCGAACTTGGCCGCGATCGCCGCGCCCTGGCCTTGCGGGACCATCAGATAGTCCGGCGCGATGCAGGTCTGGCCGGCGTTGAGCAGCTTGCCATAGGCGACGCTGGCGACCGCCGCGTCGAGATCGCAGGAGGGATCGAAGATCGCCGGCGACTTGCCGCCGAGTTCGAGCGTCACCGGCGTCAGATTGGCGGCGGCGGCGAGCGCAACCTGGCGGCCGACGGCCGTCGAGCCCGTGAATAGCAGGTGATCGAACGGCAGGGACACGAATGCCTTGCCGACCTCCGCGTCGCCAACCATCACGCTGACCTCGTCGGCGGCGAAATATTTTTCGACCAGGCTGGCAAGCAGGTCCGAAAACTTCGGCGTCAGCTCCGACGGCTTGACCATAACGCGGTTGCCGGCAGCGAGTGCCGCGGTCGCCGGCGCAACGGCGAGCTGGAACGGATAGTTCCAGGGCGAGACGATGCCGACGACGCCGAGCGGTTGCGGCAAAAGGCGGTTGCGTCCCGGCAGGAACGGCAGGCTGGTGGCGACGCGCCGCTCGCGCATCCAGGTGCCGAGATGCGACAGCGCAT
The DNA here is from genome assembly GCF_006439555.1 of Mesorhizobium sp. B3-1-6. NCBI lineage: Bacteria > Pseudomonadati > Pseudomonadota > Alphaproteobacteria > Hyphomicrobiales > Phyllobacteriaceae > Mesorhizobium > Mesorhizobium sp. B3-1-6. The sequence continues at coordinate 41,683 of NZ_VFTM01000020.1, forward strand.
GCCTGATGCCGGCGCGCACGACGAACAGCTCGGCAAGCCGCGTTTCCTCAGCCGAGCGTGCCGAAAAATCGCTGTCGATCGCAGCACATATCTCGGCTTCATGCTTTTCGGTGAGCGCCAGAAGGCGGTTCAGCCGGTCCTTGCGCGCCGCCAGCGTCGGGAACGGCTCCTTCTCGGAGGCCCTGCACTGCGCTTCAAACCTGACCCCGAGAGCGTTCCGTCCGGTCTGCAGCATCGCTTATCTCCCCTTTACGTTCAGGTAAGTTACATCGGCCAAGCAACCGAATCCAGCATTTGCCTCGATCCAAGCGATCCGGATATCCCGTTTGGCACCCGTCATCGACATAGGAAAGCCACCGGTCCGCAAACCGCCCTTTTCGCCGTTCATGCATGAATTGGCGTGCAAACGGTCCTTGGCGGCGGTGGGCGGCTCGCGACAGAACCGCAAGATCGGTCGAGCGCCTCATGTCCGCGCGGCTTAGCTGATGCTGCCACGGAGAATGGAACGATGAAGGCGGCAGTTCAAAACCACCATGTCCGGATGCAGAGGGTGCTGAATCACATAGACCGGCATCTGGACGACGATCTGGACCTGGACGCGCTGAGCGGTGTCGCGGCCTACTCGAAATATCATTTCCACCGGCAGTTCACGGCGACCTTCGGGCTGTCCGTGCATCGCTATGTCCAGCTCGCCCGCATGAAGCGAGCTTCATGCCGGCTGGGCTGCGCGGATGCCGAAAGCGTCACCGATATAGCAATGGATGCCGGTTACGACGCACCGGATGCCTTCGCCCGCGCCTTCCGGCAACGGTGCGGGCAATCGCCCTCGTCGTTCCGGAGATCTCCCGACTGGGGTTCGTGGCTGATGGCCTTCGGGCCTCTCGACAACGCGAGGAGAAAGCTCATGCAGATAATCTTTACACCGGAAGACGTGATGATCCGCGACGTGCCGCCCACCCCGGTGGCGATCATGGAACATCGCGGGGATCGGGCGACGCTCGGCGACACCATCCAGCGGTTCATCGCCTGGCGCAAGGCAGCCGGCCTGTCGCCCGAAACGAGCCCGACCTTCAACGTCTTCCGGTCCGAAAGATGTCCCGCTGTCGCGGCCGATTACAGCATGGACATTTGTGTCGGCACCGACCGGCCGATCGACGCGGGCGACGAGCAGATGAAGGCTGGCGTGATCCCCGGCGGACGCTGCGCCGTGCTGCGCTACCCCGGCAACACCAACAATCTGGAGCCGGCCGCGCTTTATCTTTATCGCGACTGGCTTCCGGCCAGCGGCGAGGAAGCACGCGACTTCCCGATCTATTGCCAGCGGCGGCTGTCCTTTCTTCCGGAGATGTCGGTGCCCGAGATCGTCACTGAACTCTTTTTGCCTCTAAAATAGCGCGACGGGAAAGCGGCCTTTCTCTTCCGTTCGAAGGAACGGGCCGCCATCCAACCAATCTCGGCTTTACGAGCTCACGACCTGGGCAATCAGGCGCGGCGCCGCGCGGATTCCGGCTTGATGCGCGCGGCGAGGAATTCCTTGACGCGACGGCCCGGCGCCGGGCCGCGCAGCGGCTTGAAGCCATCGTCGAGTTCGCCCGAGAGATCGAGCGTGGCCCGCTGGCCGACGGCGTCGTAATTTTCTTCCAGCCAGTCGCTGGCGGCGCTGCGGCCGAGGTCGCGCAGATAGGCGATGAAAGCCCATTCGGCATTGACCTTGGATGAGGCGGACAGGTCCTTGAAGGCCTCGTCGGCATCGATGCGGTGCATGCGGATGTCGCGATATTCGCCATGCGGCAGGCGCCCGGCCGCGATCAGTTCCTTGACGAAGGCGATCGAGCGGAATTCGCGCAGCAGCCCGGCGTTGAAGGTGATCTCGTCGATGCGGTTCTGGATCTCGTTGGCGCTCTTCGGCGTGCCTTCGCGCACCACAGGATTGATCTGCACCAGGAGCACGTCCTCGGTCGCCGCCGTCTTGAAGAACGGATAGAGCGCCGGATTGCCGCCATAGCCGCCATCCCAATAGGGCACGCCCTTGATCTCGACCGCCTGGAACAGCTGCGGCAGGCAGGCCGAGGCCATCACCGTGTCGAGGTCGATCTCGCCGTCGGAGAAGACGCGCAGTTGCCCGGTTTCGACATTGGTCGCCGAGATGAACAGTTCCATCGACTTGCAGGCGCGCACGTTGTCGAAGTCGATCTCCTTCTCGACCACATCGCGTAGCGGGTTGAGGCCGAGCGGATTGGCGACATAGGGCGAGAACACCCGCGACATCGTGTCGAAGAAGACATAGCCGGGTGTGTTCTCGATCGACCAGTTGCCCCAGACCACGTCCCAGGGCATGCGCTGCACCGGGCTGAAACGGCCCTTCGAGGCCACCGCCCGCCAGAAATCGTCGAGCTTTTTTCGCGCGCCTTCCACGCCGCCCCGGACAAACCCGTCGGCCAGCGCCACCGCGTTCATGGCGCCGGCGCTGGTGCCGGACACCGCCGCGATCTCCAGCCGCCCATCCTCCAGCAGCCGGTCGAGCACGCCCCAGGAAAAGGCGCCGTGCGAGCCGCCGCCCTGGAGGGCAATGTTGATCTTCTTCTTTTCCTCCGCCTTGCCGTTCTTCGCCATGGCGTTCCTTGTCTCGATGCGCCGGCCTACCGCTGCGTCATTTGGACGGAGCCGGTGCAGTCAGCCTATGTTGCAGTGCAGCATATAAGGGCGGACCAAGGCAAGAACACGAACACACAAGCGTGATCATGGATTTTCCTCGCCCCACGAAGTGGGCTACAGCATGCTGTGACTGGCGTGACTGATCAGACCTGAGGCTTGATTGCCACGTGGTTCCCCCAATCCGTCGCTGCTTCGCAGCGCCACCTTTCCCCCCTCCGGAGGGAAAGGAAGGGAGCGTTGCTGGACGAGCATTGACGGCAAAAAGCTTGGCGCCTTTCCTCTACCCCGTCGATCGGGGGAGAGGTGGCTCGGCGAAGCCGAGACGGAGTGGGGGTCGATCAGCGCTACATTAGCCAATGCATGCGCCAAGCTGCCATACACGCTATCGCCAAAGGCCAGCCGCTTGGAAATGTGTGCATGCCGTAGACGAAGTGGGGCGAGGAACTACCCTCAGGCGACGAGATCCGGCACCGGCCCGACATAGCGCGACTGCGGCCTAATGAGCCGTCCGGTCGCCTGCTGTTCGCGGGCGTGAGCGATCCAGCCGGCAACGCGGCCGGCGGCAAAGACGTTGGAGAATGCCTCTTCCGGGAAGCCTACCGCTTCCAGGAGAAGCGCGGTGTAGAACTCGACATTGGTCTGGATCGAGCGTTGCGGCTTGGCGATCCTGAGCACTTCGAGCGCCGCCTGCTCCACCGTCTCGGCGAAGGCCAGCCGGCTGCCGGTCTCGTTGCGGGAACCGAGCTGCCGCACGACGGCCTTCAGCGCGTCGGCGCGCGGATCGCGCACACGATAAATGCGGTGGCCGAAACCCATGATGCGCCGGCCATGCGCGATCTCGTTGCGCAGCCATGCGGTGGCGTCGCCGCTCGCCTCGATGGCATCCAGCATCTCGATCACCGGCCCGGGCGCGCCGCCATGCAGCGGCCCTTTCAGCGCGCCGAGCCCGGCCAGGATCGCCGAGGTCAGGCCGGCCTGCGTCGAGGCCACCACGCGGGTCGCGAAGGTCGATGCATTGAGGCCGTGGTCGCAGACCGTCACCAGATAGCTGTCCAGCGCCTTGGCACGCGCCGGCGATGCGGTGCCGGCAAGCATCCGCAGCATGTCGCCGGCATGATCGGCTTTTTCGTCGGGAGCGATCGGCGTCTCGCCCCGGCCAAGGCGCAGCAGCGCCGGCGTCAGCACCGCCGGTGCCGCGATCAGCCGCAGCGCGTCGGCAAGCCCGTCACCGTCTGGCAGGACGGCCATGCCGGCCCGCATGCCGCTATAGACATCGAGCGGCGCCAGCTGCGCAAGCATCGGTTTCACACGATCAAATACTTCCACCCGCGCCTTGCCGATCGCCTTCGCCAGTTCGGCATCGCTGGGAAGGTCGTCGAAGAAGCCGTCGAACAACAACCGGACCACCTGCGCGTAGCGCCAGCGGCCGGCGAGCTCCATCAGCGAATGACCGCGGATGGTCAGGTGCCCGCCTACACCGTCGACATCGGAAAGCACCGTGTCGGCCGCCACAACATCATCGAGCCCATTCGCCATGATCGCCTCCTTGACCTTTTGTGCATTGCAATTAATGCTGCGCAATCAATGCATCAATCTTGATCAAGATAATCAACATAAGGCGGCAAAATGACGGAATGGCTGTCGCGGGAGCAAGCGCTGGAGCGGCTGAACGTCCGGCCGCAGACGCTTTATGCCTATGTCAGCCGCGGCCGCATCGGCATGAAACCGGACGACGCCGACCCGCGCCGCAGCCAGTACCGCGCCGACGACATCGCCGTGCTCGCCACGCGCCGCGACCGCGGAAGGAGCCCGCGGGCGATCGCCGAAAGCGCCATCGCCTGGGGCGAGCCGGCGATCGCCACCTCCATCTCGACGGTGCTGCATGGCCGCCTCGTCTATCGCGGCAGGGACGCGGTGGAGCTTTCGGCGACGGCGACGCTCGAGGAGACCGCCGAACTCGTGTGGGCTTCCGACCGTCCGGTGTCGTTCGCTTCGCTGACCCCTTCGGCTGCCCGGCAAAGCGGCACGCCAACGGCATTTGCCAGGCTTTCGGCGCTGGCTGCCGAAGGCTGGCCTTCGCTCGGCCGCAGGCCGGCCATGCTGCAGCAGGACGGCGCCGCCGCCACCAGCGCGCTGGCCACCGCGCTCGGCGCGACGCCGGGATCGGAGCCGGTGCATGACAGGTTGGCGCAGGGCTGGTCGGTGGACGCCGCCGGGGCAAAACTCATCCGCAAGGCGCTGGTGCTGCTCGCCGATCACGAGCTCAACGCCTCGACCTTCGCCGCCCGCGTCGCGGCTTCCACCGGCGCGCCGGTCGCCGCCTGCCTGCTCGCCGGTCTCGCGACGCTGAGCGGCCCGCGCCATGGCGGCGCGGGCGTGGCGGCGATGGCGCTGGTCGAGGACGCCGAGCGGCTGGGTCCTGACGAGGCGATCGCCCGCTGGCTCGCCCACGACCGGCCGCTGCCGGGCTTCGGCCACCCGCTCTACCCCGAAGGCGATCCGCGCGCCGAGGGGCTGTTTTCCGATTTCAGGATCGATGACGGCCTGTTGCAACTGCGCAAGGCGGTTCTTGCCGCGACCGGGCTGCATCCGAACATCGATTTCGCGCTGGCCGCGATGACGCGCGGCCTGCGCCTGCCCGCCGACGCCCCGTTCCGCCTGTTCGCGCTCGGCCGCAGTGTCGGCTGGACTGCGCATGCCGTCGAGCAGGTGACAAGCAACAGGCTGATCAGGCCCCGCGCCCGCTATGACGGACCAATTGGCGCGGGATGATGACCTTGGAGATCAGCCGGAACGCGTTTGAGATCGTCATCCTGGGGCGGAGCGTGTGGCTGCCGCGCTATCGGGGACTCTAGACGGCGATCGGCGCCTTGATGCTCGCATCCGCGAAATAGTTCTCGAGGCGGAAATCCTCGAAGCGGAAGGCAAAGAGGTCTTTCACCTCCGGATTGATCCACATCGTCGGCAAGGCCTTGGGGCGTACGCAGCATCTGCTCGAAATGGTTCGAATAAAGATGCGCATCGCCGAGCGTGTGGACGAAATCGCCGGGCTTCAGCCCGGTCACCTGCGCCACCATCATGGTGAGCAAGGCATAGGAAGCGATGTTGAACGGCACGCCGAGGAAGATATCGGCCGAGCGTTGGTAAAGCTGGCAGGAGAGCCGGCCCTCCGAGACATGGAACTGGAACAGGCAATGGCAGGGCGGCATCGCCATATTGGAGGCTTTGCCCGAGATCATCGCATCGACAAAGTGCAAAACGCCTTGGCCCGCCAACGCAATGCTGCTTAGGCCGCCTTGGGACTCTTTGCGACACGCCTCTCTACTCGCTCGGACTTCACGTCGGCAAACTTGGACCTGGCAAGCCAACGTGGCAGGGCCGATCTTGCTCGGGCGCTGCCGATCGCTTCGATCCTGCTTTGGCTGAGCGCGGCGTGAAGTGGAAGATCACCGCGCCAAACGTAGATCATGTCGCGCAAGGTCGTGGTTAGGTAGAGATCGACATCAAACGCAGGATCAGTGATGCAGAGCTGCGTCGCGCCATTCTCGCCGACAAACCAGTAGTGGCGCCAGCGAGCCGGTCGCTCGCGGAACGTAAGCTTCACGACCGAACGCCGTGCTCCGAAGGCATCCGGATGCGCGCCCCTTTCAATTGCCCAGAGAAGCAGACCAGCATCGAGTTCATGATCCATTAGCTCTCGGCGAGACCACCGTTGACCCCAGACGCCGAGCGCGTGCACCAGCGGCATCAGATCTTGGCCCGGCGCCGTGAGGTGGTAAGTCCAACCGCGCCCTGATTCCGGTAGGCGCCGCTCAACAAGTCCCTCCGCCTCCAGTTGTTTGAGGCGCTTGGAAAGGAGGGTCGGAGACGCCCGCGCAACACCGCGTTGAAGTTCAGAGAAGCGCGAAACGCCCTTACCGAGGTCGCGCAGGATCAATGGCGTCCAGCGCTCGCAGAATATCTCGGCGGCTTTGGAAATGGGACAGAACTGCCCGTAACTTCTCAATGGCCCGCTCCTTCTGTCAGCGCGCCAACGCAGAATACTACACTTTGTGGAGTATTCGAGTGCAAGGCGTCGGGGCAAGCTCGTCCAAGCAGGAGACAGGTCGCCGCGCATCGCGGGCTGGCCCCCGCGGTCGGTTACCGCGCGCCCAGCGCGTGCGAGGGGCTGTCGGAAGGATGGTGACGAGATGAACAACGGCCATTGGGGACGGCCATGAGCGAAATGGGTGTTCTGGATGCCGTGGTTGTGGGCGCTGGATGGGCCGGCCTCGGCGTCAGTTATATGCTTGCCCAATCCGATATGCGGCATTGCGTCCTTGAACGCGGGCGAATCGGCGAAACTTGGCGGACCCAGCGTTGGGACTCGTTCCACTTCAATCTGCCCAACATGTACAGCGTGATGCCTGGCGATCGTTACGATGGCCCGGACCCAGAAGGGTTTATGACGCATATAGAGTTTGCGACTCTCCTTGAAGACTATACGCGGCGCTACCAACTCCCGGTTCGTAACGGCATCTCGGTCACAAAACTGAAATCGAGTGACGGGCTCTTTCACATTGTGACGCCGGAGCAGACGTGGCGGGCGAAAAACGTGGTTGTCGCCAGCGGCAGCTTGAACCGTCCGCGTCGACCAGTTTCCGCCTTCGCGTTGACGGATGGCCCAGTACAGCTCGATGCCTCTGACTACCGTAATGCCGACGACCTTCCCGCCGGAGCTATCCTTGTCATCGGCAGTGCGCAGTCTGGCAGTCAAATCGCCGAAGATTTGATTCTGGCAGGCAGGGAGACCTATCTTGCGACGGGCCATATTGGCCGCCTGCCGCGCTGCTATCGCGGGCGCGACATTGTCGTATGGATGGTGAAGACCGGATTGGTCGATGCGCCGCGCAAGGATTTCGTCGATCCCTCCGGTCGCGTTGCCAGCAGGCCCCTGATTGGCGCTTTGCACACGATAAGTCTGCAATCTCTCAGCGCCCAAGGCGTCATGCTGCTCGGACGATTTCTCGGCGTGGAGAACGGCCAGCCTGTCTTCGCCGACGACCTTGTTGGGAATATTCGGTTCGGCGACGAGATTTCCGCGCAATTCAAAAAACGTATCGATGAGTTTATCGAACGCAGCGGTCTCGATGCCCCCACACCCGTTGAGGAGGAGGCGGAGGCAGTCGCTCCGCGCCTACCCCAGCGCCCCATTCTGTCGCTCGATCTCGTAGAGCGGAACATTTCAGCGATTGTCTGGTGCACCGGCTTCCAGGGCGATTTCAGTTGGATCGATGTACCCGGTGTTCTCGACAAGCGAGGCCAGCCGGTTCACGAAGACGGCGTTGCCCCGATTCCCGGAATCTATTTTGCCGGGCTCGATTTTGCGTCTACGCGCCGGTCGGGCACCGTTATGGCCATTGAAGACGAGGCGCGTCGATTTGTCGGCCAAATATTAGCTCGGACGTGATCCGGTGACGGGTGAAGAGGTCACCTATCCGAATCGAATTCAGGAGGGTAGACGGCCCACAATCGGTGAGGACGCGCTTCTCGGAGCTTTGTTGCTCGGCCGGGCCGGGAGTTTCGAGGGTGGGACTTTGGGGCGGCCTTGAACCGGCCTTCAACCGTCCGAGGCGGTTGAAGGCCGGTCAGGCGGTGCAGGAGCTGGAGCGCTTCTCGTCCGCAGCCTCGACAGCCTAATCTGTCGCGAAACGCCAAAAGCCGCCTTTCGGCGGCCTCGGTCTTCTTCAAATCGGCACCATAAGCGACACTGGAACTGTTCGGCCTCAAACTTCCACCGTAAGTAAGTGTCGGTCTCGGTCAAAACCTGTCCGAGGATGACGAAGGGATGGGTCGGTTCGGCTAATCCCAGGCGCAGTGACGACCATCAACGACAGCCACCACCCGTCAGGACATCGTGTCCAGCTTGCGCTGCATGGCCGCAATCTGCGCCTTCAATTCCTGCAGATCGTCGCCCTTTTCTTCCTTCTTCGGCGGCTCGGCCGGTGCTGCCGAATTGCCGCCGGCGGGCGGGAACGGCGTGAACATGCGCATGGCGTTCTGGAACATCTCGACATTGCGTCGCGTCTGTTCCTCGAGCGCCTTCATCGGCGTCTTCATCATGTCGATCGGCGTCTTGCCGAAGGCACCCTTGAGCTGCTCGCGAAACCGCTCCTGCTCCTTGGAGAAGGCGATCATCGACTGTTCGAGGAAGCTCGGCACGATCATCTGCATCTGATCGCCGTAGAAGGAGATGAGCTGGCGCAGGAACGGGATCGGCAGCATGTTCTGCCCTTCCTTGTTCTCCAGCTCGAAGATGATCTGCGTCAGCACCGGGTGGGTGATGTCATCGCCGGTCTTTGCATCCTGGACCGTGAACTCCTCGCCCTTCTTGACCATCTCGGCCAAGTCCTCGAGCGTCACATAGGTGCTTGTGCCGGTATTGTAGAGCCGGCGATTGGCATACTTCTTGATGACGATCGGGTCGTCTTTTGCGGCCATCCGTATCCTCCCCAGGACACCGGCACCTCTAGGAGTAAGCGGCCGGTAACGATTGCGCCCTTTAACCAAGATACGCGCAAAAGCGTCACAATTCCAAGCGGTTTGTGCACTGCGGCATCAATTAATGCTGCACAGCCATTGCAAAATCCGCCGCATGGCCAACGTCACGTTACCGCGACTGGCGCGCGCTCTGCTTGCCGCACATGGCGGTCATGCCCATTTCCGGTTTGACTCAGGGTTTCGAACGGGCAAGAAAGTCCTAAAGCGATCTCGAAAATACGACACCTCGAAGTCTGGAGAAGAAAATGTCCGCTTCCAATTCCATCGTTGTCGCCAGCGCCGCCCGCACCGCGGTCGGCTCCTTCAACGGCAGTTTCGCCGCCACGCCCGCGCATGAGCTCGGCGCCGTCGTCATCAGGGAGCTGCTGGCGCGGGCGAATGTCGAGGCGGCGGAAGTCGACGAAGTCATCCTCGGCCAGGTGCTGACCGCCGCGCAAGGGCAGAACCCGGCTCGCCAGGCCTCGATCAATGCCGGCCTGCCGAAGGAGACCACCGCTTGGGGCCTCAACCAGGTTTGCGGCTCGGGCCTGCGCGCCATCGCGCTCGGCATGCAGCAGATCGCCACCGGCGACGCCAAGGTGATCGTCGCCGGCGGCCAGGAATCGATGTCGATGTCGCCGCACGCCGAGCACCTGCGCGCCGGCGTCAAGATGGGCGACTACAAGATGATCGACACCATGATAAAGGACGGCCTTTGGGATGCCTTCAACGGCTATCATATGGGCAACACCGCCGAGAACGTCGCCCGCCAGTTCCAGATCACCCGCGAAACCCAGGACGAGTTCGCCTTGGCCTCGCAGAACAAGGCCGAGGCCGCGCAGAAGGCCGGCAGGTTCAAGGACGAGATCGTCGCCTTCACCATCAAGGGCAAGAAGGGCGACACAACAGTCGACCAGGACGAGTACATCCGCCATGGCGCGACGCTCGACGCCATGACCAAGCTGAAGCCCGCTTTCGACAAGGACGGCACGGTCACCGCCGCCAACGCCTCCGGCATCAATGACGGCGCCGCCGGCGCGCTGCTGATGACCGAGGCCGAGGCTGCCCGGCGCGGCATCACCCCGCTGGTGCGCATCGCCTCCTGGGCGACCGCCGGCGTCGATCCGGCGATCATGGGCACGGGGCCGATCCCTGCCTCGAAGCGGGCGCTGGAGAAGGCCGGCTGGTCGGTCAAGGACCTCGATCTCGTCGAGGCCAACGAGGCCTTCGCCGCGCAGGCCTGCGCCGTCAACAAGGGCATGGGCTGGGATCCCTCGATCGTCAACGTCAATGGCGGCGCCATCGCCATCGGCCATCCGATCGGCGCTTCGGGCGCCCGCGTCTTCAACACGCTGGTCCACGAGATGCGCCGCCGCGGCGCCAGGAAGGGCCTCGCCACGCTGTGCATCGGCGGCGGCATGGGCGTGGCGATGTGCGTAGAAGCGCTGTGAGTTCAGCGAGTAGCGAACGGGAGTAGCGAATAGGGAAGAAGAAGCGTCGCGCGGCGGGACATCGGACCCTACTCGCTATTCGCTACTCTCTATTCGCTCAGACGATTTTAAAGGGAGGACCACATGAGCAAGGTAGCAATCGTCACGGGCGGATCGCGCGGCATAGGCGCAGCGATATCGGTCGCCTTGAAAACCGCCGGTTATTCGGTCGCCGCCAACTATGCCGGCAATGACGAGGCGGCCCAGAAATTCAAGGCCGAGACCGGCATCCCGGTCTACAAATGGTCCGTTGCCGACTACGAGGCCTGCGCCGCGGGCATCAAGCAGATCGAAGCCGATCTCGGCCCGGTCGGGGTGCTGGTCAACAATGCCGGCATCACCCGCGACGCCATGTTCCACAAGATGACGCCCGCGCAGTGGAAGGAAGTCATCGACACCAACCTCTCCGGCGTCTTCAACATGACGCATCCTCTGTGGAGCGGCATGCGCGACCGCAAGTTCGGCCGCGTCATCACCATTTCCTCCATCAACGGCCAGAAGGGCCAGGCCGGCCAGGTCAACTACTCGGCCGCCAAGGCCGGCGATATCGGCTTCAGTAAGGCTCTTGCCCAAGAAGGTGCGCGCGCGGGCATCACCGTCAACGTCATCTGCCCCGGCTATATCGCGACCGAAATGGTCAAGGCGATCGACGAAAAGGTGCTCACCGAGCGCATCATCCCGCAGATCCCGGTTGGCCGCCTCGGCGAGCCGGAAGAGATCGCGCGCTGCGTCGTCTTCCTGGCGTCCGACGAGGCCGGCTTCATCACCGGCTCGACCATCACCGCCAATGGCGGCCAGTACTTCGCCTGATCCCCAACTTCGCCTGATACCCTTTTTGCGCTGAGGCGGCCCCGACGTCGGAGCCGCCTTTTGCCCCGTCGACAAGCTCGGCGCGACACCTTGCCTCAATTCGGCACGCAAAGGTTAACGGCAGCAGCCCCCTTTGTGCGCAACTCCGCCAACAAGCTGTGAATTCTCGGTGGGTAAGCTGTGGATAACACCATATCTAGGGGTGAACAAACCGGGAAAATACCCGGATCGCTGATTCGTCGCCGATTCGTTCTGGCTTTGGCCGGAAAGTTAACGGCGGACGGCGCAAACGTCACCGAACTCGTTAAAAGCGATTAAGAAAAATCAACAATTTCATAACTTTGAGGACAAGGCTCAAGTCGACCGCGACCGTTGCCCGGCAAAAGTTAACGACGGTCTCGGCCCGACGGGGCCACGCAGGAATCGGGCCAATTCAGCGATTCAGCATGTGGTGAGACTCACCGTCAAAAAACCCACATGTAGCCGTGAACAAAACCTGAATCAGAGCGAGTCAGCGATTCGTCGCTGATTCGTTCCAGACTCGTTCCAGCCGTTAACAACGACCGATTTTGGCCACCCCGGCCCGCTCTGCCCCTCCCCAAAGGAACATTCCGCTTTCGCTTCGCGCCCGAAGTCCCTATGTGTCGCCTGTCACACGCGGCGGCACCGCCGTGCTTCAGACTACAAGCGGCAGAAACCTTATTTCCGAGCCGATGAACATCCAGCCGAAACACTCCCAGCCGCTGATCCTTTCGGGCCGCGACGTGACGGCCGTGCTGGGCCCCACCAACACCGGCAAGACCCATCTCGCCATCGAGCGCATGGTTGCGCATGAGACCGGCGTCATCGGCCTGCCGCTCAGGCTGCTCGCCCGCGAAGTCTATGCCCGGGTCTGCGAGAAGGTCGGCGCCCACAAGGTGGCGCTGATCACCGGCGAGGAGAAGATCGTGCCTGCCGGGGCGAAATATTCGGTCTGCACCGTCGAGGCGATGCCGCGCGAAACCGACGCCGCCTTCGTCGCCATCGACGAAGTGCAGCTCGCCGGCGATCTCGAACGCGGCCATATCTTCACCGACCGCATCCTGCATCTGCGCGGCCGCCAGGAGACGCTGCTTCTCGGCGCCGCCACCATGCACGGCATCCTGCAGAAACTGCTTAAGGGCGTATCCGTGGTGACGCGACCACGGCTTTCGCATCTCGCCTATGCCGGCTCGAAGAAGCTCACCCGGCTGCCGCGGCGCACCGCTATCGTCGCTTTCTCCGCCGACGAGGTCTACGCCATCGCCGAGCTGATCCGCCGCCAGCAGGGCGGCGCGGCCGTCGTCCTCGGCGCGCTCTCGCCGCGCACCCGCAACGCGCAGGTGGAGATCTTCCAGTCCGGCGATGTCGACTATCTCATCGCCACCGACGCCATCGGCATGGGACTGAACCTCGACCTCGACCATGTCGCCTTCGCCCAGAACCGCAAATTCGACGGTTACCAATACCGCAACCTGACCGCCGCCGAGCTTGGCCAGATCGCCGGTCGTGCCGGCCGGCACCTGCGCGACGGCACGTTCGGCGTCACCGGCCAGGTCGATCCGTTCGACGAGGATCTGGTCGCCAAGATCGAGGGACACGACTTCGACCCGGTGAAGGTGCTGCAGTGGCGCACCGCCGATTTCGACTTTTCCAGCCTCGATGCGCTGAAACGCTCGATCGAGGCCAATGCGCCGGTCGAAGGGCTGACCCGCGCGCTGCCGGCCGTGGACGCGCAGGCGCTGGAGCATCTGTCGCGCGATGGCGACATCCGCGCTTTGGCCACCGGCAAGGAGCGCGTGGCGCTGCTGTGGGAAGCCTGCGCCCTGCCGGACTACCGCAAGATCGCGCCGGCCCATCATGCCGACCTCGTCGCCTCGATCTATATGGACCTTGCGCGTCACGGCCATGTCGATGAGAATTACATGGCCGAGCAGGTGCGGCGCGCCGACACGACGGACGGCGATATCGACACGCTCTCGCACCGGATCGCGCAGATCCGCACCTGGACTTTCGTCTCCAACCGCCCCGGCTGGCTGGCCGATCAGCTACACTGGCAGGAAAAGACGCGCGAAATCGAAGACAGATTGTCGGATGCGCTGCATGAGCGGTTGACGAAACGCTTCGTAGACCGCAGGACTTCCGTCCTCATGCGGCGCCTTAGAGAAAATACCATGCCTGAAGCCGAAATCAGCCCTACCGGAACCGTCCTCGTCGAAGGCCATCATGTCGGCGAGCTGCAGGGGTTCCGCTTCACCGCCGACCAGAGCGCCGGCGGCGAGGACGCCAAGGCGGTGCGCACCGCCGCCCAGAAGGCGCTCGCGGCCGAGTTCGAGGCGCGCGCCGAACGCTTTGCCGCTTGCGCCAATGGCGACCTGGCTTTGGGCTCGGACGGCGTCCTGCGCTGGATCGGCGCGCCGATCGGTACGCTGGTCGCCGGCGACGAGGCGCTGAAGCCGCGCCTGGTCCTGCTTGCCGACGAGCAGCTGACCGGGCCTGCCCGCGACAAGGTCGCGGCGCGCGCCGAGCGTTTCGTCAATTTCCAGATCGAGTCGCTTTTGAAGCCGCTGGTCGACTTGAAGAATGCCGACCAACTCACCGGCATCGCGCGCGGCATCGCCTTCCAGCTGGTCGAGCATTTCGGCCTGATCAATCGCCGCGACATCGCGGAGGAGATGAAGTCTCTCGACCAGGAAGGCCGCGCGGCACTTCGCCGCCTCGGCGTGCGCTTCGGCGCCTACCATGTCTTCGTGCCGGCGCTGATCAAGCCGGCGCCTGCCGGCCTGGTGACCTTGCTCTGGGCGCTGAAGAATGACGGCAAGGACAAGCCGGGCTTCGGCGACGTGGTGCATGCGCTGGCCTCCGGCCGCACTTCCGTGGTCATCGACCCGGCCTTCGACAAGACCTTCTACAAGCTCGCCGGCTACCGCAATCTCGGCCGCCGCGCCGTGCGCGTCGACATCCTGGAAAGGCTCGCCGACCTCATCCGCCCGGCGACCAACTGGAAGCCTGGCCTCGGCCAGCGTCCGGACGGCGCCTATGACGGCCACGCCTTCATGGTGACGCCGCCGATGATGTCGATCCTCGGCGCCACCGCCGACGACATGGAGGAGATCCTCAAGGGTCTCGGCTATCGCTCCGAGGCGAAGCCGGCCGCCGAGGTGAAAGCGAAGCTCGACGCGCAGGACGACGCCGCCCGTGAAGCGGCCGCGGCCAAGCTCGCCGCCGAAGAAGCCGCTCGCGCCGCGCAGGCGACGGAGGCGTCCGCCCCCGAGGCCACCACCGTGGCAACGTCCGGCGAGAGCCCGGAGACGGACAGCACCGAAATCCATGCCGCGGAAACCCCGGCCGAGAGCGCGGCGGAGCCTGTCGACGAAACAATCGGACAGGAAACTCTGGCCGCGGAAGCCACGGAAACCGCGGCGGCAAGCGAACCGGCGGCGCAAGGCGATGAGCCGGCCGGCGAGGCCGTGACGGAGGAAGGAGTGCCCTTGGCTGAGGCCGAGTCCTCGCGGACCGAAACCCCGGCCGAGAGCGCGGCGGAGCCTGTCGACGAAACAATCGGACGGGAGACACTGACCGCGGAAGCTACGGAAACCGCAGCGGCAAGCGAACCGGCAGCGCAAAGCGATGAGCCGGCCGGCGAGGCCGTGACGGAGGAAGGCGAGCCTTCGGCTCAGGCCGAGTCCTCGCAGACCGAAACCCCGGCCACGAGCGAGACCCCCGCATCGACTGAAATGACGACGGAAGCCGAGACCGCGGCCGAGGCTGAAGAGCCGAAGCCTGTCCTTCTGTGGCGCCAGGCGCGCTTCGATCATCAGCGTCCGCGCCATCGCCACGACAACCGTCGCGACAATCGTCCGCGTGGTGGCCAGCCCGCGCGCGATGGCCAGCCTGGCGCCGCTGCCGGCCAGCCCGGCGATCGCCCCGCCCAGGAAGGCCGCCGCGAGCAGCGCGACGGCGCCGGCAAGCCGCGCTTCGACCGTTCGAAGTTCAAGCCACGGCCGGAAACCGGCGACAGGCGCGAAGGTGGCGAACGGCGCGAAGGCAGGCCGCAAGGCGAGCGGCCGGATCGCCACGAGGGGGGCCGCCGCGAGGGCCGGCCCGAATGGAAGGGCAACAGGCAGGACGGCAAGGGCAACGCCCAGGGCGGCAAGCCGGCCTTCCAGGGCAAGCCGCGCGAGGAGCGCCCGCAGCGCTTCGATCCGGATTCGCCCTTCGCCAAGCTCGCCGCCTTGCGCGACCAGCTGAAGAAATAGGTTCGAGCATGATCCCGAAAAGTGGGACCCGGTTTTCGGGCGAGATCATGCTCCATCAAAGAGCCAGCATGATCCCGAACCGAAGGACCGCGCCAGCGAAAAGTGGGAACCGGTTTTCGGATAAGATCACGCTCCAACAAAGCTAGCGCCGATGGTTGGAGAGGGCCGCCAGCGCATCGACAAATGGCTGTTCTTTTCGCGCGCGGTGAAATCGCGGTCCCTGGCGGCGAAGATCGTCGTCGCCGGGCGCGTCCGCATCAATCGCGACAAAGCAGCGCAGGCCTCCGATCTGGTCAAGCCCGGCGACGTTCTCACCATCACGCTCGAGGGCCGTATCCTGGTCTGGAAGGTGCTGAATTGCGGCACGCGACGCGGTCCGGCCGACGAGGCGCGGCTGCTTTACGAGGACATGTCGCCGGCGCCGACACCCAAGGGCGAGGCGGTTCCGGATGCCATTCCAGGTCTGCGCGAGGCGGGCAGCGGGCGCCCGACCAAACGCGAGCGGCGGCAGACCGACCGCCTGCTCGGAGAAGATTGAATCGGGCCAGCCGGACCGCCAGCGGCGAGACCGCTGGAATTCTATTCCCCGGGGCCGGCAGTGCCCGAATGCGCTGCCCTTGCAAGCAGCCGGCAAAGGCGTTACCTCAACCTGAAAAAGCCGAGCAAATCGGGACGTTCCGGAGCCTGCAATGACCTATGTCGTGACCGACAATTGCATCAAATGCAAATACATGGACTGCATCGAGGTCTGTCCGGTCGACTGTTTCTACGAGGGCGAGAACATGCTCGTCATCCATCCCGACGAGTGCATCGACTGCGGCGTGTGCGAGCCCGAATGTCCTGCCGACGCGATCAAGCCGGACACCGAGGGCGGCCTCGACAAATGGTTGCAGGTCAATTCCGAATACGCCGAGAAGTGGCCCAATATCACCGCCAAGAAAGAGCCGCCCGCGGACGCCAAAACCTTCGATGGCGAGGCCGGGAAGTTCGAGAAATATTTCTCGCCGGAGCCCGGTGAAGGCGATTGATGCTGGCGCCGGCGACGCCGGCATGACGCGACGTAACGCGACCGATACGATTGCTGTCTTGACAGGCAGCGACCCCGTTTGGCGTTAGCGAACGCAGCAAAACCTTGATTCTTCCGACTTTTTGTGTTACATCAACGAAACATGCCGGTGACACAACGTCGATTTATGGCGCTAACGCCCCAAATCACTGAAAGGTGAGCTTTTAGATCCGGACCAGAGCGATCTGGGGCAGGCGGTCGCATTCGTGCGGTATGCCGGTCCCTGCTTTTCCGGTGGTTCATCCTGTTGCGCGGCTAATGGTCGGCTATCGCCGACCCCATCGGTTCGAGCCGGCATGATGCCGGCTGCACAACTAAGGAGTTCAGGGCGTAATGGCAACGATCACCCCGCAGAAGAAGTCCAACGCGGCCCGCCACGGGTTCAAGACCGGCGAGTTCATCGTCTATCCGGCGCATGGCGTCGGCCAGATCGTGGCGATCGACGAGCAGGAAGTTGCGGGTCACAAGCTGGAACTGTTCGTCATCGATTTCCAGAAGGACAAGATGCGGCTCAAGGTACCGGTCGCCAAGGCGACCTCGATCGGCATGCGCAAGCTGTCGGAAGAGGACTATGTCGACCGCGCGCTGAAGGTCGTGCAGGGCCGCGCCCGCATCAAGCGCACCATGTGGTCGCGCCGCGCCCAAGAATATGATGCCAAGATCAATTCCGGCGACCTGATCTCGATCTCGGAAGTGGTGCGCGATCTCTACCGCGCCGACAACCAGCCGGAGCAATCCTATTCCGAGCGTCAGCTCTATGAAGCCGCGCTCGACCGTATGGCCCGCGAGATCGCCGCGGTGAACCGCATGTCGGAGACCGAGGCGGTTCGCCTCATCGAGGTCAACCTCAACAAGGGTCCGAAGCGCGGCGCCAAGGCCGACAACGAAGAATCCGAACAGGAAGAAGCTGCCTGAGCTTTTTCGCTCATTGAACTACGAAGAACCCGGCCTCGCGTCGGGTTTTTTGTTTGGGCTTAAAGCATGTCTCCCGAAGTGGACCCGGTTTCGGGACAAAGACACGCTTAAAATCAAAACTTAAAGCAGGTCGCGTGAATCCTTTTTCACGCGACCTGCTTTAATGCATGTCGCGCAAAAGTGTGCAGCGGTTTTGCGATAACGACATGCATGAAAACAAAGCCTTGAAGAAGCGGCGGCCCCCGCTCTTTACCTGGACCTCCGGTCCGATCTCCCCACAAAAGGGGAGGTAAAGGACTCAGCCGCCAGACTCCTTCTGCGCTTCTTCCTGCCGCAGCGAAGCGATAAACCGCTTGGTTCGCTCGCGCTCCGGATTGTCGAACACGACCGAGGCCGGGCCTTTCTCGACGATCGAGCCGGCATCGAGAAAGACGACCTCCTGCGCGATCTTGGAGGCGAGCCTCAGATCGTGCGTCGCCATCACCATGGTTGTGCCTTCGCGGGCAAGCTGCCCAAGCACGTCGACCACTTCCTGCGCCAGTTCCGGATCGAGCGCCGAGGTCGGCTCGTCGCAAAGCAGCACGCGCGGCGACGGCGCCAGCGCCCGGGCGATCGCCACGCGCTGCTGCTGGCCGCCGGACAGCGTCGCCGGCCAGGCATCGGCCTTGTGCGCCATGCCGACCTTTTCGAGCAGCGCCATGGCCCGCTCGCGCGCCCTTGGCTCCGGCCATTTCAGCACCGTCACCAGCCCTTCCATGACATTCTCGATCGCGGTGCGATGCGGGAAGAGCTGGAAATTCTGGAACACCATGCCGGTCTGCAGGCGAATGCGCTGGATGTCCTTGGCCGGCACCTTGATGCCCGGATGGAATTCCAGCCTCTCCTCGCCGATGCGCAAAGCGCCGGACGTCGGGATCTCCAACAGGTTGATGCAGCGCAAGAGCGTGCTTTTGCCGCCGCCCGAAGGGCCGACCAGCGCCGTCACGCTGCCCTCGTCCAGGCTGACGGTGACGCCTTTCAGCACCAGATTGTCGCCGAAGCGCTTTTCGATGTTGGTGAGGCCGATCATGCGTTGGCCTCCAGGAACCCGCCATAGCGGTTGAGTCGCACCTCCAGCCGCGCCTGCAGCGCCGACAGCACCGAGCTCAATGCGAGATAGAGCGCCGCGGCCTCGACATAGAGGATCAGCGGCTCATAGGTGGTGGCCACGATGCGCTGCGCCGCCTGGAACATCTCGGGCACCGTGATCGCCGCCGCCAGCGAGGTATCCTTGACCAGCGAGATGAAGGTGTTGGAAAGCGGCGGCACCGCGACGCGGCCGGCTTGCGGCAGGATCGTGCGCCGCATCGCCTGGCTCCAGGTCATGCCGATCGAGTAGGATGCCTCCCATTGGCCTTTCGGCACCGAGCCGATGACGGCGCGGATGATCTCCGACGTATAGGCGCCGATGTTGAGCGTGAAGCCGATAAGCGCGGCGGGAAAGGCATCGAGCAGGATGCCGACCGACGGCAGGCCGTAGAAGATCAGGAACAACTGAACGAGCAGCGGCGTGCCGCGAAAGATCCAGACATAGAAGCGAACCAGCGCAACCAGCGGCTTTGGACCGAACAGCCGGATCAGCGCGGTCGCCAGTCCGGCGATGAGCCCGAGCGCGAAGGACAGGAGCGTCAGCGGCACGGTGAAGATCAGCGCCGCCCACAACAGCGTCGGCAACGATTCCAGCATCAATTGCAGCCAGTGCGGCACGGAGCGCTTCTCCCTTCCAGATACGGCGGCGCGTTCCTCCGTATGGACTGACTATCATGCAAAAGCCGACGGGCCGTCAAAGACGGCGGCGCATGAATATCGTGCAAAGAATAACGGGCCGTCTTTGACGGCCCGCCGGTTTCCGAACAGAGGACGATTGCCTTACTTCGAAACGTCCTGGCCGAAATATTTGTCGGCGATCTTCTGGTAGGTGCCGTCGGCCTTGATGTCGGCCAGCGCCTTGTTGATGGCCGCGACCAGCTCCGGATCGCCCTTGCGCACGATTACGCCGGAATAGTCGGCATTCTCTTCCTGCGCGGCGATCTTCACATTGGCGTCCGGCTTGTGCTTCTTGAAGTCGAGGAAGGACAGGCTGTCGTTGATGGTGGCGTCGGCGCGGCCGGTGAGCAGAAGCTGGATCGACTGGTCGAAACCGTCAGTGCCGACGAGCTCGGCGCCATTGGACTCGGCGAGCTTGCCGAAGTTGGAGGTCAGCGACTGCGCCGACTTCTTGCCCTTGAGGTCGGCGAAGGTCTTGATGTCGGTGTTGTCGCCGCGCACGATCAGCACCGCTTTCGAGGCGATGTAGGGATCGGAGAAGTCGTACTTGGCCTTGCGCGCATCGGTGATGCCGACCTCGTTGATGACGGCGTCGTAGCGATTGGCGTCGAGGCCGGCGATCAGCCCGTCCCACTTGCCTTCGAGGAACTCGACCTTGACGCCGAGCTTGTCGGCGATGGCCTTGGCGATCTCGACATCGAAGCCGACCAGGGCGTTGGATTCGTCATGATAGGTGAAGGGCGCGTAGGTGCCTTCGGTGCCGACCTTGATGACGCCCGCCTGCTTGATCTGGTCGAGATTGGCGCCGGCATGCCCGGCCGTGACCGCCAGAACCTGCAACGTTCCGGCGACAAGGAGCGATTTGAGCCATTTCATTTTTCTGTGATCCCGTTTTGACCGGTGCCCCGGCGCGATTGTAAGAGCCGGAAACTGACAGATAGAAGGCCGCGAAATAAGGAACCAGATTTCAAAAATCGGCTCTGCCAGAAATCTGATTCTCAAAATTGCCTGATAACCGCCAAGCGACTCTTTCGGGCCGATAACAAAACGTTCCCGCTGGCAATATTTGCCCCCTCGGACGGCGGAACCATCGATGCGCCTGACACGTTGCATGGCTGTTGTAGGGCGCGGCGGCATCTTTTCAACCGCTGTAAGCTCACTCACCACCAAAAGGAGCCGGCATGATCGAGGACGCGGCAGGACGGACGCTGGTCCGGGCGGCAATGAAGGCTCCTTATCTCGAGCGCGACGAGGAGCACGTCCTCGCCTTGCGCTGGAAGGAAGAGAACGACCAGCACGCGTTGCACAGGATCACCGTCGCCCATATGCGCCTGGTCATCTCGATGGCCTCGAAATTCCGCCACTACGGCCTGCCGCTCGGCGACCTTATCCAGGAGGGCCATGTCGGCCTGCTCGAGGCTGCCGCCCGTTTCGAGCCCGCGCGCGAAGTGCGCTTCTCGACCTATGCCACCTGGTGGATCCGCGCTTCCATGCAGGATTACATCCTGCGCAACTGGTCGATCGTGCGCGGCGGCACGAGTTCGGCGCAGAAGGCGCTATTCTTCAACCTGCGGCGTCTGCGCGCCCGCCTCGCCAACGGCGCCGAGCCGCTCTCCAATGCCACGCTCTATCGCGAGGTCTCGGCCGCGCTCGGCGTTCCGGAAGCCGACGTGGCGATGATGGATTCACGCCTGTCCTCGCCCGACAGTTCGCTCAACGCGCCTTTGGCCGACGAGAACGGCGCCGCCGAGCGGATGGATTTCCTGGTCTCCGAAGACCCGCTCCCCGACGAGATCGTCGGCGATCGGATCGACATCCAGCGCCGGGCTGTCTGGCTGAAGAGCGCGCTCGGCGCGCTCAACGCCCGCGAGCTTCGCATCATCGAGGAGCGCAGGCTGAGCGACGACGGCGCCACGCTGGAAGCGCTCGGCGAACAACTCGGCATCTCCAAGGAACGCGTCCGCCAGATCGAGGCCCGCGCCATGGAAAAGCTGAAGCTGGCCCTTGTGAAGCAGAATCCGGAATTTTTGGCGGAAGCGGCCTGAAATTAATGTAATTAAAAAATCAAAGATAAGAAATTTATTAAATAAGAATATATTCGCCGTCGAGGCGATTTTTCCTCGATAACGCATATTGATTGTGAGCTCTTTAACAGACCGCTGCGCCGCAATCGGCTTTTTTGACGCCTCCAGATCATAACATATGGGGATCTGCCATGCTGCGATGCTGCGCGCTCCTTGCAGCCCTGTTCCTCGTGGGCCTCACGACATTCGAAGCGCACGCCGATCGAAGGGTTGCGCTTGTCATCGGCAATTCCGGGTATCGCGAAATCCCGGCGCTCAAGAATCCCGACAAGGACGCGGAAGACGTCTCCAATACGTTCCGGCTGGCCGGCTTCGAGGTGTTCGCCGCCAAGGACCTGACCAGGCTTCAGTTCGAAGAGCGGTTCCGCAACTATCTGGCGGCGGCCGACGGCGCCGATCTCGCGGTCGTCTACTATTCGGGACACGGCTTTCAGATCGGCGGCGAGAATTTCCTGATTCCGGTCGATGCGTCGCTGAAAGATGCGGCCGACATGGAGGTCCAGGCCATCAAGGTCGACGACATATTGCGGCAACTGCGCTCGAGATCGAAGATCCAGATGATCATCCTCGACGCCTGCCGCAACAATCCCTTCCCGCGCAAGGACTATTGGCTGCGCGACCAGTTGATCGTCGCCGGCGACAGCGGACTTGCGCAGATAACACGTTCGCAGAACACGCTGATTGCCTATGCAACCGAGCCGGGAGCGGTCGCCTATGACGGTTCCGGCGATCTCAGCCCGTTCTCGTCGTCCTTCTCCCGCCGCGCGCTGGCGCCGGACCAGGAGATACGCTCGGTCATGGCGGCCGTGCGCCGCGACGTGGTCAAGGCCACCAACGGCAAGCAGGTTCCGTGGGAGAATTCCTCGCTGATCGACGATGTCGTGCTGATGCGCGGGGCGGAGCAACCAGCGCCGCCGCCTCCCGACGCGCAGCAGAACGAGCAGGTGGCCGAGCGCGGAATCCAGGTTACCGATGCCGCCGAGGCGATTGGAAGTCGCGATATCCGCGTCCCGGTCGGCGTCGGCCCGGTTCCGCTGAAACTGGATCTTCCGGCCAAGGATGCCTCGATCAGCCTCAAGCTTGCGAGCTACCCGGCGACCGGAACGCTGTCCTTGCCCAGTCGCGTCCTGTCGCCGCAATCGAGCCTGATGGCCGCCGAGATCGACAATCTGCGTTACGAACCGCAGATCGGCTCGGCCGCTTCCGTCGAAGTCGGCTTCGAGATCCGCGTCGGCAACGCCGCGAAGCGGGCGACGATGAAACTGTCGCCGGGCGTCGACCCTTGCGACCAGGCCGCTGGCGAGCCGCTCGACCTGCAGGGCGTCGTCCCGGGACGGTTGCCGAACGAGATCGGCGGCGGGGCTCTCGAGACCTGCGAGGCGGCGGTGAAGTCCTACCCCGACATTGCGCGCTTCCGTTACGAGCTGGGGCGGGCGCTGCTGGCGGCGGGCAGGATCGACGAGGCCAGGCAGGCCATCCAGGAAGCCGCGGACAAGGGACACATCCGCGCCCTGTTCGCGCTCGGCTCCATCGCCTCGTCCGGAACAGGGACGGCTGTCGATGCATCGAAGGCGAACGGCCTCTATTCGAAGGCGTCGGACAACGGAGACCCCTACGCCCTGGCCGCCTGGGGACGCGCTTTGTTCAATGGCATCGGCGTCGAGCGCGACACCGGCAAGGGCCTGGACCTGCTGCTCCAGGCAGCGGCGATGGGGCATGTCGACGCCATGAAGGAGCTTGCCGTGATCTTCACGGAAGGCCGCAACGGCGTGCCCGCCGACCCGGCCCGCGCCCTGGCTTTCCTCAAAGCCGGCATGGAGCGGCAAGACGTCTATTCGATGGGCATTCTCGGTCTTTCCGCGCACCCCGCGCGCACCACCCCCGCGGTCATGGCGTGCAAGGCCCCGAAGGTCATCACGAAGATAAAAGTGGTCCGCGTGCCCGTGTCGAAACCGAAGACCGTCACACCGACAATTCCGGGAGCACCAAAGGTCAAGCCGGTGCCAACGGAAACCGGGAGGTCATCCTGGACTGGTGGCAGTAGCCACGCTGCCCCCACAGGCGGTGGCAATACCGGCGACGGCGAAGGTGACGGCGGCGACACCGGTAGTGACGGCTTGTGAAGGACAACGGCTCCCGGCCGGGGGCGATTGTTCAAATAGCCGACGGCGCCTGGTTGGTGCGAATTCGCGAGTCCCTACCTGTCGGTGACGATCTTGACCTTGTCGCCCGACGACACTGTCGCGCCCGGCGACATGGCGTTGAGCACGCGGAACAGGTCGAGCTTGCGGTCGACACCGACCATCTGCGCGGCGAGCGAGCCCATGGTCTGGCCAGCCTGGACAGTGACGACCCTGATATGCAGCGGCTTCAGCGCCGCCTTCTCGGCCGGACTCAGCACGCGGAAGGAGCCGCTGACCGAGCGCGCCACCGGGTCCAGCGAAGTGCTGGCCGAGGGCGCGGCCGTCAGCAGCCTGTAGACTTGGCCGCCGGCGCGGATCACTGCGATGTCGAACTGCCAGCCTTGCGCGCTGGCATGCGCCGTCGCCGCATCGTTGCCGTTGATCGTCTCCTGGCGCACGCTGGCGTTTTCCAACCCCGCCACCCAGCCGCTGCGGATGTAATCGGTGAGCGAGACCGACTTGTCGATCGCCACGCCGTCGAAGCGGATGGCGATGTCGCCAGGCCCGGTCGCGGTGACGGCGGCCGCCGAATTGTCGATGACGAAACCCTCCGGCACGGTGAAGGACACCCCGAGTTTGGGATGCATGAAGGTCTGGCCGCGCACATAGCCTTCTTCCGGCGTGTCGCCGTAAAGCAGGCCGTCGATGCCGGCCAGAAATGCGTCGCGGTCGCGCGTGCCGACGCCGGGCGGGCCGAAATTGCGGGCGAGGCGCTGCGCCAGCTCGATGCGCTGCGGCGTGTTGGGGTGCGTCGCCAGGAAGTCGAGGCTGGCGTCGGTGGCGCCGCTGACCGAGCGGAAATCCGTATAGGCCGACATCGACTGCAGGAAGCGACCCGCCGCATAGGGATCATAGCCCGCCTCGCCGATCGACTTGATGCCGATGGCGTCGGCCTGCAGTTCCTGGTTGCGCGAGAATTGCGCAAGCCTGAGCTTGCCGCGAATAAGCGCCGCCTTGGCGGTCGGGCTGTCGCCGAGCACATCGGAAACCACCTTGGTCGCCAGGCCTTCCTCGGCTTCGAGCTGCTGCCGCTGCAGGCCGTGATTCGCGGTGACGTGGCCCATCTCATGCGCGATGACGGCGGCAAGCTCGGACGAATCGTTGGCCAGCGCCAGCAAGCCGCGCGTCACATAGAGATAGCCGCCCGGCAACGCGAAGGCGTTGACGTTGGGCGAGTTGAGGATGGTGATGCGATAGGTCTGGGTAGGGTTCGCCGACACCACCGTCAGATTGCCGACGACCTTGGCCACCATGCGTTCGAGCCTGGGGTCGGAATATTCGCCGCCATAGGTGGCGAGAATCCGCGGATGCTGCGCCTTCGCCATTTCGGCGAGCTTGGCGTTGGCGACGACATTGTCGACGGTGATCGGCTTGTCGGAAGGCTGGAAGCCGCTTTCCTGCACGTCCGGCGGCGTGAACATCTGGCAGCTGGCCAGCACGGCAACGCTCGCCAGCGCGAGAAATCGTGCCAGCGGCCTCATCCAAACCTTCTCAGCGCCGGTCGACAGATCGGCTTCCTTTCGAACTCTTTCGGCAAATCGCGGCCCAGCCGGACCAGCATGGCCGGACCTAGCCACACTCCCCCGGACAAGGCAAGCAAACGCCGGATCGCCCGTTGCCGGTTTGGCCGTAAATTATGTCCGCTTCCAGGCAATATGTTGTGATCCGGCAACGGTGCCGCCTCGATCGCCGATATAGCGCCGGAAGGCGTCCGGTCCAGACCGATCGAAGAAATCATCCGCCGGCCCGGTTGCCGCGATCGTGCCTTCGTCGAGAAAAGCCACGTCCTGGCCGATGCGGCGCGCATCTTCCGGCTGATGCGTGACGAACAGCACCGTCATTTCGCGCTCGGCATGGATGCCGGCCATAAGGTCGAGCATGTCGTCGCGCAGCGCCGGGCCGAGCGACGCGAAAGGTTCGTCGAGCAGCAAGACTGGCCGGTCGCGCAGCAGCACCCGCGCCAGCGCCACGCGCTGCCGCTCGCCGCCGGAAAGCTCGCGCGGCAGCCGCCTTTCCTTGCCCGCAAGACCGACCCGCGCCAGCGCCTCGGCGACGGCGGCGCGATCGGCATCGCCGAGTTTGAGCGACGGCGAGCGGCCGAGCCCGACATTGGCTTCGACCGAAAGATGCGCGAACAAATTGTTTTCCTGGAACACCATCGACACCGGCCGCGCCGAAGGCGGCGTGTTGCCGAGATCGGCGCCGCCGATCAGCACCTTGCCCGCATCGGGCGTTTCGAAGCCGGCTATCAGATTGAGCAGCGTCGACTTGCCGGAGCCGCTCGGCCCCATGATGGCGGTGATCCTGCCGGCCGCGAATTCGGCGTCGAAACTGAAGGAGGATTCGCCATAGCTGAACGAGACGCCCTCCAGCGCGACGGCGAGGCCCTTTTGCGCGGCGCCATCGATGCTCGTCGTCATGACTTTCCTTCCCGCCCCAGCCAGTCGGCGGCGACCACCAACATCAGACAGACGAGGCCGAGCAGCAAGGCAAGTCCCGCTGCGTCGGCTGTCCGGTAGCTGCCCATGCGCGCCAAAAGCAGATAGGGCAAGGTCTGCACGGAATCGCTGCCGAACAGCGCGATCACGCCGAGATCGCCGAGCGACAGCGCCATGGCGAAGGCAAAGCCGGTGGCCAGGGGCCGCCTGAGCGACGGCCAGTCGATCAGGCCGAGCCGGGTCCAGCCGGATATGCCGAGCGCCAGGCAAAGCCGCTCGTGGCGCTCGCTCGCCGCGTCATAGGCCGGGCGAATGGCGCGGATGGCGAAGGGCATCGCCATCACCGCGTTGACGGCGACGACCATGGCCGGCGCGACGGCGAAGACATCGGTGACGTGGCGCAGCGCCAGGAACCAGCCGGCGCCAAGCACGATTGGCGGCACGACCAGCACGAAGCCGGCGCCGGTGTCGGCGGCATGTTCGAGCAGGCCCATGGCGCCGCCTGCCCGGCGCCGCAGGGCCAGCGCGCGCCGCGCCGCGATCAGCGCCAGCGACAATGTCACGCTGAGCAACGCCGCAAGCAGGGCGAGGCCCGCGCTGGTGAGCGTCGCGCGACGCACCGCCGCTTCACCCGCCAATCGGCCGAGGTCGGCCTGAAGGCCTGAAAGCACGGTCGCCACCATCGGCCCGGCGACGAACAGCAGGGCCAGCGCGATGAGGCCGGCGTTCAGCACGCTTTCGGTCCGTCCCGCCGAAAGGTAGCGGCGTGGCGCCACCGGCAGATTGGCATCGCCAACCGTGTTGGCGCCGAGCCGCGTGAGCGCGACGACCACGACGAAGGTGAGCGCGATCTGCAGCAGCGTCAGCACCACGGCGCGCGCGGGATCGAAATCGAAGCGCAGCGCCTGGTAGATGGCGACCTCCAGCGTCGTCGCGGCCGGACCGCCGCCCAGCGTAAGCACGATGGTGAAGGAGGTTATGCAGAGCATGAAGACCAGCCCGGCGATCCCCGGCAGGGCCGCGCGCAGCACCGGCCATTCGATCAGCCGGAAGGCCGGCCAGGCGCCCATGCCGAGCTGACTCGCCAGCCGCCACTGGTCGGCGGGAACGGTGCCCAGCGCCTCGAGGAAGAGGCGCGTGGCCAGGGGCAGGTTGAAGAAGACATGCGCGACAAGGATGCCGGAGAGGCCGTAGATCCCCGGCCAATTCCCACCGCCAAGTTCGGCGAAGACGCCGGCAAGATACCCCGCCCGTCCATAGAGCGCCAATATGCCGAGCGCGGCGACGATCGCCGGCAAGGCCAGCGGCACGGTGAACAGCTGCAAGATCAGGCGACGCCCGGGAAAGGTCGGATGTCTCGACAAAGCGCGCGCGACCAGCAGCGCCGGCGCGACCGACAGCAGCGTCGACAGAGCCGCCTGCCACAGCGTGAAGCGTGCGACGCGCAGGAGGTAGCCGTCGAAGGCGGCGGCAGCGCCGGAGAGATCCTGCGCGCCTTCGAGGACAAGGCCGGCGAAGGCGCCGCCAATGAGGAAGCCGATGGCGGCAAGGGCGATGACGCCAGCGTTGATGCGGGAGTCAGGGTGCGCGGCGGCTTGCACGTCGCACCTTGGTGGAATTCGGCAAATGCCGCGTTCCTTCGCGCCCCCCTCTGTCCTGCCGGACATCTCCCCCTCTAGGGGGGAGATTAGCAACTTCGACGCCGCGCTCGATCCTGCAACGCCGGAGATTGGCGAAGGCCGGCGTGACAGCCAATCTCCCCCCTAGAGGGGGAGATGTCCGGCAGGACAGAGGGGGGCGCCGTAGAGCGATCATCGCGGAAGGATAATAACCGAGACGTCCTACTTGCTCATCACCGCAAGCCACTCATCCACCCAGGCCTTGCGGTTGGCAGCCACTTCCTGCGGGCTGAACAGCAAGGTCTTGGTCGGCTTGACCAATTTGTCGAAGGCCGGGTTGAGTGGCTTGTCGGTCTTGCCGGCCGGGAACATCCAGTTGGTCTCCGGAATGACGTCCTGGAATTTCGGCCCGGTCATGAAGGCGATGAACTTTTGCGCCAGCGGGTTCTTGGCGCCCGTCGTGGTGATGCCGGCAACCTCGATTTGCAGGTACTCGCCTTCCTCGAAAGAGGCCGCCTGGTAGCGCTCGGTGTTCTCGGCCACCATGTGATAGGCCGGCGAGGTGGTGTAGGAGAGCACCATCGGCGCCTCGCCCTTGGTGAACAGGCCATAGGCCTCGCTCCAGCCCGGCGTCACCGTCAGCACCTTCGTCTTGAGCTTTGCCCAGGCCTCCGGCGCCTTGTCGCCATAGACGGACTTCACCCACAAGAGCAGGCCTAGGCCGGGCGTCGAGGTGCGCGGATCCTGGATGACGATCTTGTCCGTGCCGGCGCCCTCCACCAGGTCCTTCAGGCTCTTGGGCGGTGTCTTCAGTTTTTGTGTGTCATAGACGACGGCGAAATAGCCATAATCGAAGGGGACAAAAGTGTCGTCGCTCCAGCCGCCAGGCACGTTGATGCCGGAGACTTCGCCATGCGGCGCGAACAGGCCGCTCGCCTTGGCATCCGCCGTCAGGTTGGTGTCGAGGCCGAGCACGATGTCGGCCTTGGTGCCGGCGCCTTCCAGCTTGACGCGGTTGAGCAGGGCGACGCCGTCCGCGACCGAGACGAATTCGAGATCGCAGCCGCATTCGGCCTCGAATTCCTTCTTCACCGCCGGGCCGGGCCCCCAGTCGGCGGTGAAGCTCTCATAGGTATAGACGGTGAGCTTGTCCTTTGCCTCTGCAGGCGCGACGCTCGCCAGAAGCGAGACGAGACCGGTTGCCAGAACTAGACGGGACAGTATCGAGCGCATCGGCGCCTCCTTCGTTCGAGTGACAAGGATTGAGGCGCCGGATGGTCCGAAACGTCTAATCCCTCCGCCGGTACAAACCGGATCAGGTTCAGCGGGTTGGCTTGATCGCCTCTCAGCCGGATCACGTCCGGCACCCCGTTAGAGCGTTTCGACAGATAGGCCCCGCCGAAGCGGCGCGCAAGCGGAAGTTTGCCGGGCAGCTGATGTTCGGACAGCAGGCGCGCAACCGAAGCGCGG
Organism: Mesorhizobium sp. B3-1-6; assembly: GCF_006439555.1. Taxonomy (NCBI): domain Bacteria; kingdom Pseudomonadati; phylum Pseudomonadota; class Alphaproteobacteria; order Hyphomicrobiales; family Phyllobacteriaceae; genus Mesorhizobium; species Mesorhizobium sp. B3-1-6. The sequence goes on from NZ_VFTM01000020.1 coordinate 71,015, forward strand.
GCCGTCCGGCTTCCGTTTCGCTTGGAGGGCTGGTAAGGGCCACGGCCATGGGCACATTCACCATCCTGCTTGGCGGCGAGCTTATTCGCACGCCCCGGCTCGAACGCCAGATCGAAGCTTCGCGCATCATCGCCGCCGATGCCGGCATCGGCCATGCCCGCATGCTTGGACTGGTGCCGGAGCTGTGGGTCGGCGATTTCGACTCGGTGCCTGCCAATCTGTCGGATGATCTCGCCGCCGTTCCGCGAAACGTCTTCCCGGCCGAGAAGGACATGACCGATGGCGAGCTCGCCATAGCGGAAGCGCTTAAGCGTGGCGCCACCAGCCTGGTGCTGGCCGGCGCCTTCGGCGGCAAGCGCGCCGACCATGCTTTCTTGCACCTGGCGCTTGCGCTTCGGCTGGCAGAGGCCGGCACCGAGGTCTTGCTGACCAGCGGCGCGCAGGAAGGCGTTCCCATCCTGCCTGGCAAGGCCAGCTTCGACTATGACGACGGCACCTTGTTTTCGGTGCTCGGCTTCTCCGAGCTCGCCGGCCTGACGGTGACCGGCGCGAAATGGCCGCTCGACCGCGTCGAGGTGGCGTTCGGCTCCTCGCTCACTATATCAAACGAGGTCAAAGGGCGGCTCGGCATCGCGCTGGAGCGCGGCCGGGCGCTGCTTCTGGCCCACCCCTATCCTCTTCCAGAAAGCTGACATGGCGCCGCCACTCCTCAATCTCGACGGCATTAAACTGACCTTCGGCGGCACCCCGCTGCTCGACGGCGCGGCGCTCAGCGCATCCGCAGGCGAGAAGATCGCGCTGGTCGGCCGCAACGGCTCCGGCAAGTCGACGCTGCTCAAGATCGCCGCCGGCATGATCGAGCCGCAGGACGGCGAGGTGTTTCGCCAGCCTTCGGCGACCGTCCGCTATCTGCCGCAGATGCCGGATATGGACGGCTTCGCCGACGTGCGCGCCTATGTCGAGGCGGGCCTCGGCCCGGCCGACGATCCGCATCGCGCCACCTATCTGATGGAGCATCTCGGCCTTACCGGCGAGGAGCGTCCGAACGACCTTTCCGGCGGCGAGGCGCGCCGCGCCGCGCTTGCCCGCGTCATGGCGCCGGAGCCCGATATCCTCCTGCTCGACGAGCCGACCAACCATCTCGACCTGTCGGTCATCGAATGGCTGGAAGAGGAACTCGCCCGCACCTCCTCCGCCGTCATCCTGATCTCGCATGACCGCCGCTTCCTCGAGCGCGTCACGCGCGCCACCGTCTGGCTCGATCGCGGCCAGACGCGGCGGCTGGACAAGGGCTTTGCCCATTTCGAGGAATGGCGCGACCAAGTGCTGGAAGAAGAAGAGCGCGAGCAGCACAAGCTCGGCCGCCAGATCGTGCGCGAGGAGCACTGGCTGCGCTATGGCGTGACCGCCAGGCGCAAGCGCAACATGCGTCGCCTCGGCGAGTTGCAGACCATGCGCCAGCGCTTCCGCAGCCATCGCGGCGCCGAAGGCACTGCCACCATGGTGGCGAGCGATGCAGCCGAATCCGGCAAGCTGGTGATCGAGGCCAAGGGCATCGACAAGAGCTTTGGCGAGCTCACCGTGGTCAAGGGTTTCTCGACCCGCATCCAGCGCGGCGACCGCGTCGGCCTGGTCGGCCCGAACGGCGCCGGCAAGACGACATTGTTGAAGATGCTGACCGGCGAGCTGGCGCCGGATGCCGGCACCGTGCGGCTCGGCGTCAATCTGGAGATCGCGACGCTCGACCAGAAGCGCGAGGCCGTCGACCCGGCCGAGACGCTGGCGCATTACCTCACCGACGGGCGCGGTGAGAACCTTGTTGTCAATGGCGAGCAGCGCCATGTCGTCTCCTACATGAAGGATTTCCTGTTCAAGCCGGAGCAGGCGCGCACGCCGGTGCGCGAGCTTTCCGGCGGCGAGCGCGCGCGCCTGCTTCTGGCCCGCGTGCTGGCGCGGCCGGCGAATTTGCTGGTGCTCGACGAGCCGACCAACGATCTCGACATGGAGACGCTGGAGTTGCTGCAGGAACTGGTCGCGGGCTTTGCCGCAACCGTGATCCTGGTCAGCCACGACCGCGACTTCCTCGACCGCACCGTCACCAGCGTGATCGCGCCGGACGGCAACGGCCGCTGGATCGAATATGCCGGCGGCTATTCCGACATGCTGGCGCAGCGCGGTGGCTCGAAGCTGGAAGACCGCAAGGCGAGGTCGAAGGCCGAGGCGAGCGAGGCTGGATCGAAAGCCGAACAGGCAGCACCCAAAGGCCCCGCCAAAAAGCTCTCGTTCAAGCAGAAATTCGCATTGGACTCGCTGCCCAAGAAGATCGAGGCGGTGACGGCCTCGATCTCGCGGCTGGAGAACAACATCGCCGACCCGTCCTTCTACGAGCGCGACCCGGCCTCGTTCCAGAAGACCATTGCCGCGCTCGACAAGGAGCGCACGACGCTGGCCGCGCTTGAGGAAGAGTGGCTGGAACTGGAGATGCTACGGGAAGAGATGGAGGGATGAGCAGCTTGCTTGCACGCAGATATGCGCTTATTCTATGCGCATGAAGAGGTAGGCCATGCTCCATTCAACTGCAAAACCGCAACGCAAATCGGTCAACACCTCGATTGATTCCAGATTGATCGAGGAGGCCAAGGCATTGGGCATCAACATGTCCCGCGCTGCCGAGCAAGGGATCGCTAAGGCAATTTCTGCCGAGAAAACGCGTCGCTGGCAGGAAGAGAACAAGGAAGCGCTCGAAAGCTCCAACGAATATGTCAAACGCAACGGTCTGCCTTTAGCCAAGCACCGGCTGTTTTGATGGCCCGTTATGATTTCTATCGGAACGCAGGAAGCGACGGTTATCTCCTTGATGTCCAGTCCGACATACTGGAACACCTCGACACCAACGTCGTCGTTCCGCTTCTGCCGCCCAACATCGCACCGTTGCCGGCGCGCAGGCTAAATCCGATCTTCAGAATCGATGGCAAAGACCACGTGATGGTCACTCAATTCATTTCGGCTGTAATGGCTTCGGAATTGCGGGCGGCAGAAGGAAACCTCGCAAGACATCACGATGAGATCGTCGCCGCTCTCGACATGCTGTTTCAGGGCTTCTGAGCGGTAGCTCAAGACCGCCGCTGTTCCTCACCCCGACGTCTTCGCCGCCCAGGCCTTCAGCGCCTCGTCGAAAACCTTCTCGCCCGGGATGCCCTTTTCCATGGTGAGCAGCGCGCGGCGTCCGGTCTTGTAGACCACGGGCACGTCGATCCAGTCCTGGCCGCGAAGCAGCGTCAGGTTGGCGTCCTCGTCCGCCTTGGTGTCGTTGAGCGCGACGAGGAAGAAGCCGTCGGCGATCTTGGCCGGAATGCCGATCAGCGGGCTGCCGGCGTCCTGTTCGGAGCTCTTCATGGCGATGCGCAGGATGTTGTCGACGCCGCCGCCGTCAAACCCTTCCGGCGTCAGGAAGATCATCTCGACGATGTGGCTGGCCGGCAGCGTCTGGTCGGTGTTGCGCCGGATCGTCATGCGCAACTGGATATTCTTGCCGGGGATCGTCGCCTCGGCGCGGATCGCCGGTTCGGGCGGCAGATCGCCGCCGGGCGATTCCTGCACCAGCGACCAGACGATGCTGCCGGGCTCGGCCGTGCCCTGCTGCGTGCTGGTGCGCTCCTCATAGAAGATCGCCTTCTGTCCTACCGGCACGGTCGCAGTCGTCGGCGCTGGCGCGGGCGGCGTCGTGCCTGCGGCCGGCGGCGTTGCTCCAGCCGCCGGTGGCGTGGTGCCAGCCGCGGGCTGCGTTGCCGCATCAGCCGCGGGCGGTGTTGTTCCGGCCGCTGGCGGCGTCGGATTGGCGGCGTCGGTCGGAGCCGGCGTTGCGGCAGGCGCCTCGGGCGTTTGCGTGGCCGGAACAGGCGGTGTCGTCACCGGAGCGGCCGGCGGCCGCGAGGTCAGCGCCGCGACGGATTCGCCTTCGCCGATCGTGGCCTGTCCGCCGGCCGGACCGGGATCGGTCTCCTTGCCCTCGGGTGTCAGGCGTTGTGTGAATTTGGTCGCGTCGGCCGGCTCGCTGGCGCTGGGCGCAGCCGGCGCGGCCGCCGTCTCCGTCGCCGGCTTGGCCGGAGCCGGCTTGACCAGCGGCTCGGTCGAGACCGTCTTGCTGCCGCCGCCAAGGCCGAAGAGCGAGCCGAACGCATTCTTGTTCAGCCATATGCCGTAGCCGCCGCCGGCGAGCACCAACAGCGCGATGAGAGCGGCGATCAAGCCGCCATAGCTGCGCTTGCGTTCCTGCCGCTGTGGCCGCAGGCGCTGGAAGGTATCGGCCGCCGGCTGCTCGTCATTGGCAAAGACATCGCCGCCGTCATCGGCATCGTCCATGCCCGTCAGGCCTACATCGTCCTCGCGCGGCGACGGCATCGGCGGCGGCGCCTTCTGCCAGGCTGGTTCGGCCTTTGGCGCGGTCTGCCAGTTCGGCTCCGTCCTTGCCGTGTTCTGCCACGCCGGCTCGGCTTTCACGGGGTTCTGCCGCGCGGGCTCCGCCTTCGGCGCACTTTGCCAGCTTGGTTCCGTCCTGGCGGGCGCGGGCGCCGGCCTGAACGGTTCGGATTTGAACGGATCCGGCTTGGCAGGCTCAGGCGCCGCCGGCTGGCGGGAATGGCTCGGCTGGTTCTTGTTGCGGTCGATGGAGGAGAAAATATGCTCCAGCTCCGCCAGCGGATCCTCGGCCGGAACGGGTTTGGCATATTCGCGCTCGACGCTGGAGATGGCATCTTCCAGCGAGCGCTTCTGCTTGCTGACGACATCGGGCGCAAGCGGCGGGGAATACTCGGCGAGCTTCTTCGCCAGCACCGCGCGGGCACCGTCGTATATCTGTTTGCGCACCTCGAACGAAGGGTCCACCTTCTTGTCGATCTGCTTTTTCAGAACACTAACGAAATCCGCCATGCGTCAGGTGACCTGCATTCTTTTCCCGCCAGCCGCAAATCAGCCATAGCGCCGGGAAGGGCTGTGAAACTAGTCTTGAAACGGGTCGGTCACAAGTATTGTGTCGTCCCGCTCGGGGCTGGTGGAGAGCAGCGCCACCGGGGCGCCGATCAGTTCCTCGATATGGCGGACATATTTGACGGCCTGCGCCGGCAGATCGTTCCAGCTTCTGGCGCCGGCCGTGGTTCCCTTCCAGCCTTCGAGCGTCTCGTAGATGGGCTCGACCCGCGCTTGCGCGCCTTGGCTGGCCGGCAGGTAATCGATCGTCTCGCCATCGAGCCTGTAGCCCGTGCAGACCTTGATCTCGTCCAGCCCGTCGAGCACGTCGAGCTTGGTGAGAGCGATACCCTTGATGCCGTTGACGGCGACGGCCTGGCGCACCAGCACGGCGTCGAACCAGCCGCAGCGGCGCTTGCGGCCGGTGACCACGCCGAACTCATGGCCGCGCGTGCCGAGGAACTCGCCGATCTCGTTCTTCTGCTCGGTCGGGAACGGTCCCTCGCCGACGCGCGTCGTGTAGGCCTTGGTGATGCCGAGCACATAACCGATGACGCCGGGGCCCACGCCCGAGCCGGCAGCCGCCTGCCCGGCCACGGTGTTGGACGAGGTGACGAAGGGATAGGTACCGTGGTCGATGTCGAGCAGCGTGCCCTGCGCGCCCTCGAACAGGATGCGCTCGCCGGCGCGACGCTTGTCGTCGAGCACCTTCCAGACGCGGTCCATGTAGGGCAGGATCTCGGCGGCCACCGAGGTCAGCTCCTGCATGATCGCCTCATGCGTCGCTTCCGCATGGCCGAGCCCGCGGCGCAGCGCGTTGTGGTGCGTCAGCAGCCTGTCGACCTTCAAGGGAAGCGTTTCCAAATCCGCCAAATCCATCACCCGCACCGCGCGCCGTCCCACCTTGTCCTCATAGGCGGGGCCGATGCCGCGGCGGGTCGTGCCTATCTTGGTTCCGGAATTTGAGGCGGCGTCTTCGCGGAATCCGTCCAGCTCCCGGTGCAGCGACAGGATAAGCGCGGTGTTTTCGGCTATTTTCAGGCGCTCCGGCGTGACCTCCACGCCCTGCTCCTTGAGCTTCTTGGCTTCGGCGACGAAGGCATGCGGATCGAACACCACGCCATTGCCGATGATCGAAAGCTTGCCTTCCCGCACCACGCCCGAGGGCAGCAGCGACAGCTTGTAGACCTTGCCGTCGACGACCAGCGTATGGCCGGCATTGTGGCCGCCCTGGAAGCGCACGACCACATCGGCCCGTTCCGACAGCCAGTCGACGATCTTGCCCTTGCCTTCGTCGCCCCATTGCGAGCCGACGACCACCACATTGGCCATGTTCTTTTCCCTTGAAATGCCGCGCGGGCGGCCTGAAACGACAGGCCTCTATAGCGTCTAGCGCAGGCGGGCGCGACCCTTTCTTTGCCGCCGAAACCATCGTTGGAGCATGACCCCGAACCGAAGGTCAGCGAACCCAAAAAGCGGGAACCGGCTTTCGCAAGTGACCATGCCCCACACAGGAGTTGGATCAAAATGACGCCGCCGGCGAAACGTCAACCTGATCCAGGCACAACAAATTCCGGCTTTCGCATCATTTACTTGCCACCGCCTCCACTCTAGGCCGGGCTGAACCCTCGAACACCGAGGCCGGAACCTCCATGCACCGAGCCGCCTATCTGTTCCTTCTGTCGACCATGCTCCTGTGGGGCGGCAATTCGGTGGCGGGCAAGCTTGCCGTCGGCCATGTCTCGCCGATGACGCTGGTGTTCCTGCGCTGGGTGATGGCGGTGCTGATCCTGGCGCCCATAGGCTGGCGGACGCTGCGCGAGGATTGGCCCGAAGTGCGCAGGCACTGGAGGTTGCTTGCCGGCCTCGGCGCCTGCGGCTTCACCATCTTCAACGTCATCTTCTACACGGCGCTCAACTACACGACCGCCATCAACGTCTCGATCGAGCAGGCAGCCATCCCGATCGTCATCATCCTTGCCAATTTCGTGCTGTTCAGGCTGCGCGTGCAGCCTCTGCAGGTCGTCGGCGTCGTCCTCACCATCGTCGGCGTCGAGCTGACCGCCAGTCATGGCGACCTCGGCCAGCTCTTGAAGTTCGATCTCAACTTCGGCGACGCCATCATGCTTGTCGCGGTGCTTTGCTACAGCCTCTATTCGGTGGGGCTGCGCCTCAAGCCGGCAATCCGCTGGCAGAGTTTCATGCTGGCGCTGTCGATCGCCGCGCTGCTGATCTCCCTGCCCTTCTTCGTCTGGGAGGTCGCATCCGGCCGCGTCATCGTGCCGGATGCGCGAGGATGGGCACTCACGCTCTACACGGCGCTCGGCGCTTCGGTCGTCTCGCAGGTCCTCTACATCAAGGGCAACGAATTGATCGGCGCCAACCGCGCCGGCCTGTTCATCAATCTGGTGCCGATCTTCGGCACGTTGCTTTCGGTGCTGATCGTCGGCGAGCAGTTTCAGGCTTATCAGGCCTTCGCGCTGGCACTTGTCCTCGGCGGCATTGCGCTTGCCGAGTACAGCGGCAGCCGAGCAGCGCTGCAGGCAGGGTGAATATCTCAACTTCCCGGCAAGCGGCCATCGGGTGACGGCCATCTCATGAATGCCCCGCCTGCTGATGCAAGCGGGGCGTTTTCACGTCCGGACATTACTCGCCGCCGACGTCGAAGCGCAGCCGCTTCGCCGAGTCGATCGACTTGTGCGCGCGTACCTGCTCCAGCACACTTTCCGGGAAGGGCGCATCGAGATAAAGCAGCGCGATCGCATCGCCGCCCGGTCGGTTGCGGCCGAGCTGGAAGTTGGCGATGTTGACGCCGTTCTCGCCACACACGGTGCCAAGCAGGCCGATGATGCCGGGCGCGTCGGCATTGGTGGTGTAGAGCATGTGCTGGCCGACCTCGGCGTCGAGATTGATGCCCTTGATCTGGATGAAGCGCGGCTTGTGGTCGGAGAAGCAGGTGCCGGCGATCGAACGCGTCATATGCTCGGTCTTGACCGTCAGCTTGATATAGCCGTCGAACACGCCCGACTTGTCGCGCTTGACCTCGGCGACGATGATGCCGCGCTCCTTCACCATGATCGGCGCCGACACCATGTTGACATCGGAGACCTGCGGCCGGATCAGGCCGGCAAGGGCGGCGCTCACCAGCGCGCGCGTGTTCATCGTCGCGGTCGAGCCGTCGAACAGGATCTCGACCTCCTTGATCGGATCCTCGGTGACCTGGCCGACAAAGGCGCCGAGCACTTCGGCGAGCTTGACGAAAGGCTTCAGCCGTGGCGCTTCCTCGGCGCTGATCGAAGGCATGTTGATGGCGTTGGAGACCGCGCCCTTGATCAGGTAGTCGCTCATCTGCTCGGCGACCTGCAGCGCGACATTTTCTTGCGCCTCGGTGGTCGAGGCGCCGAGATGTGGGGTCGCCACGACATTATCCATGCCGAACAGCGCGTTTTGCTCGGCCGGCTCGACCTCGAACACGTCGATGCCGGCGCCCGCCACCTTGCCGCTCTTCAGCGCCGCGACCAGGTCCGCCTCGACGACCAGCCCGCCGCGGGCGCAATTGATGATGCGCACGCCGTCTTTCATCTTGGCGATCGCGGCCGCATCGATGATGTTGCGCGTCTTGTCGGTCAGCGGCGTGTGCAAGGTGATGAAGTCGGCGCGGGCGAAGAGCTCGTCGAGCTCGACCTTCTGGACGCCGAGCTCCTCGGCGCGGCTGTCCGACAGGAACGGGTCGAAGGCGATCACATGCATCTTCAGGCCGACGCCGCGCGTGGCGACGATCGAGCCGATATTGCCGCAGCCGATCACGCCCAGCGTCTTGCTGGTGATCTCGACACCCATGAAGCGGTTCTTTTCCCACTTGCCGGAATGGGTCGAGGCATTGGCTTCCGGTATCTGTCGCGCCAGCGCGAAGATCATCGCCACCGCATGCTCGGCCGTGGTGATCGAATTGCCGAAGGGCGTGTTCATCACGATGATGCCCTTGCGGCTGGCGGCCGGGATGTCGACATTGTCGACGCCGATGCCGGCGCGTCCGACGACCTTGAGCCTGCCGGCGGCATTGATCAGTTTCTCGGTGACCTTGGTCGCCGAGCGGATGGCGAGGCCGTCATACTGGCCGATCACCTCAAGCAGCTTTTCCTTGTCCTTGCCGAGGTCGGGCAAGTAGTCGACCTCGATGCCGCGATCCTTGAAGATCTGCACAGCGGTGGTGGAAAGTTTATCCGAAACGAGAACGCGGGGCGCCATCACGGCCTCCTTGAAGGGGATTGGATGTGTCGGAAAATGGTGGCGGCCGGAGGCCGCCACGGATTTCAGGCCGCTGCCTTGAGCGACGCCTTTTGCGTGGCGAAGGCCCAGTCGAGCCAGGGCAGCAACGCTTCGAGATCGGCGGTCTCGACGGTGGCGCCGCACCAGATGCGCAGGCCGGGCGGCGCGTCGCGGTAGGAGCCGATGTCGTAGGCGACGCCCTCCTTGTCGAGCGAAGACACGATACCCTTGGCGAAGGCCGCCTGCCCGTCCGCATCGAGCGCCGCCACTTGCGCGTCGGTGAACGAAAGGCACACGGACGTGTTCGAGCGCGTCGCCGGATCGACGGCGAGGTGGCCGAGCCACGCCGACTTGTCGGCGAACCGGTTGAGCACCGCGGCATTGGCGTCCGCGCGGGCAATCAGCGCCTCGAGCCCGCCGATCGACTTCGCCCAGTGGAGCGCGTCGAGATAATCCTCGACGCACAGCATCGACGGCGTGTTGATGGTCTCGCCCTTGAAGATGCCCTCGATCAGCTTGCCGCCCGAGGTCAGGCGGAAGATCTTCGGCAGCGGCCGGGCCGGCTTGTAGGTCTCCAGCCGGGCGACGGCGCGCGGGCTGAGGATCAGCATGCCATGCGCGCCCTCGCCGCCCAGCACCTTCTGCCAGGAAAAGGTGACCACATCGAGCTTTTCGAAATCGAGCCGCTGCGCGAAGGCGGCCGACGTCGCGTCGCAGATGGTCAGGCCCTTGCGGTTCGTAGGAATGAAATCGCCATTCGGCACGCGCACGCCCGAGGTCGTGCCGTTCCAGGTGAAGACGACGTCGCGGTCGAAGTCGACCTGGGTCAGGTCGGGCAGTTCGCCGTAGCCGGCCTCGATCTTGCGCATGTCGGCGAGCTTCAGCTGCTTGACGACATCGGTCACCCAGCCGGAGCCGAAACTCTCCCAGGCGACCATGTCGACGCCGCGCTCGCCGAGCAGCGACCACAGCGCCATCTCGACCGCGCCGGTATCCGACGCCGGCACGATGCCGATGCGGTAGTCCGCGGGAACCTTGAGGATTTCGCGCGTCAGCTCGATTGCCTGCTCGAGCTTGCTTTTGCCGATCTTGGCGCGGTGAGAGCGCCCGAGCGCGGCAGCTTTGAGCGCCTCGACCGACCAGCCGGGGCGTTTTGCACAAGGACCTGAAGAGAAATTGGGGTTGGCCGGACGGAGTCCGGGCTTGGTAAGCGTCGTCATCGTGGTCTATCCTTCCAGATAGTGGCCCCTCGTTGGGGAGGGGTGGCCCACGGACGGCGATATGCGCTTAGACCTTCGGCGTCAAGAACAAAGTTTTTGTCGCTGTCAGTATTCCCTTCGACTGATGCTCGATCCGAAACGAAAACGGCGGGGCCTTCAGGACCCGCCGTCGAAACCTCTGCGCCTACTCCGCTCACCAGAGATCGTAACGCAGCCCAAGCTTGATCTGGTGGTTGCTGATGCCTTTGTGGACTGGGAAGGAATTCAGGCTTGCGGCCGTAACATATTCGGCATCGGGCGCGGAGAAATACTGATACCCAAGATCGATCAAGACATTCTTCGAGACCTGGTAGGCAAGGCCCGCATTCAATGTGTAGGCCAAGGAATATTTCGTTTTGCTGCTGCGCTGAGAGAAGTCGTCGCTTGCGTCACCGTTGTCGGTGAAATAGTCCGCCGAAAGGCTGTATTTGCTTTGAACGATGCCGATACCAGCGCCAATATAGGGCGTGACGCCGACATATGTTCCAAGGTCGACATAGCCGTTCAATATGCCTGAGAAGGCATAGTTCTTGAGGCTTCCAGCTCCCACGGTCGCCGTTGCCGGCGCCACCACGGTGGCAGTGTCGTCATAGCTGAAGCTGGCTTTGTTGCCGGGCAGGTATCCGAGGTTGAGATCGGCGCGGAGATAGTCATTGAAATGATACCCGAAGCCGACGCTCGCGAAATAGGCGTCCTCGCTCTCGCTGAAGCTTGCGCTGGCGATCGCTGACGGGAAGGTGAAATCCCCGTTTTTGAAGCTCTTCTGCGGCAGATAGGCGGCATCGCCGCGCAGGTACCAGCCCGAGCCGACCTCGACCGGCTGGTAGTCCGGCGCCTGGTCGGCATAGACCGGCGGATCGTAGTCCGCCGCCAGCGCCGGCGTCATCGGCAACAGGATGGTTGCGGCAAGCGCTGACGCGATACGCGGTCTGGATATCATGGTCCCCGGCTCCCGAAATTGGCGCCAGCCGCGAACGCGGGCGCCGTTTCAAGGAGCCATTGTTAACCATAGTGGTTAAGTGGTGGTTAAGGATAACAGCCGGTTACCGAATTGATTTCGATCGGATTTTAGCGGTCATAGGAAAGCGAAAGCCGCCCGGCTGGCGCCGGGCGGCTGACGAATTTCGGGATAATGAAGACGATTACTTGGTGTAGATCGGTTCCGGTTCCGGCTGGTAGGCCACCGGGGCGGCGCAGCCATTGTTGCCGCCGAACTGGTAGCGCAGGCCGCCGCGCACTTCATGGGTATTGATGCCGCGATCGAAGCCCGGTCCGGCGCTGCTCGCATCCCAGTCGAACATGCGCCCGCCCTGGATGTGGGTGAAGCGGTAGCCCGCGTCGAGGATCACCCGGTCGGTCAGGCAGTAGGACGCGCCGGCCATGAGAGCATAGGCGAAGCGCCAATTGGAAGAGCCGGGATTGGTCTCGGTGGTGTTCGGATCATGGACCGTGTCCCACTTGACGTGCGCACCGCCGATGCCGGCGCCGACATAGGGCGTGACGCCGTGCCAGGTGCCGATATCGACATAGGCATTGGCCAAGAGCAGCAGGGCGCTCATGCTCGACACTTCGGTCGAGGTCGAGACGAGGTCCGAGGTCTGGCCATTGAAGTCCGACTTGAACCAGTAGTCCGCGGTCACGTCCGTGCGGAAGTAATCGTTGATCTTGTAGCCGACGCCGCCGCCGAGCGAGAAGCCGCCCTTGAGCTTGCCAAAATCGAAGCTGTTGCTGCCGGGCGTGACCGAGCAGTTACAGGGGTCGACGGCGTAGGTCATGTAGTCGATGCCGCGCACGGTCGACTTGTGATAGTCGATGTCGCCGCGGATGTACCAGCCGCCGACATCGATCGGCTGCTGTTCGACGACCGGCGGCGGCGCCTCTTCGATTTGCGGCTCGGGGAGGTCGGCCGCGAAGAGCGGTCCGGCCAAGCCCGCGAACAGCGCGGCAAGCAATGCCATTCTTGCTGTTTTGAACATTCTGTCACCCCTAAGAAGCCTCGGGACGACATCGCCCGAAGATGATTGACCTCGGGTGTGGATAATGAATTGCAAAGGTTAAAAGCCGTTTAACCGTACCGATTAACCACGAATCTATACAATTTTAGAGGGAACCCCGTTGTCCGAATGACCCGCCCGGCGACGAAAAAGCCCGCCTGGCGGCGGGCTTGAAGACCTTGTTGAAACCCGGCGGCCGGCTTCAGGCGGCGCTGCGGGTTTCCTGCAGGATGCCGACAATATCGTTGACGACCGCTTCGACCAGTTGCGGATCGTCGCCCTCGGCCATGACCCGGATGAGCGGCTCGGTGCCGGAGGGCCGGATGACGAGGCGGCCGGATGTGCCGAGCCGGTTGCGCCCTTCCTCGATCGCCGCCTTGACCGGCGCTTCCTCCAGCGGCTTGCCGCCCGAGATGCGGACATTCTTCAGGAGCTGCGGCACCGGCTCGAATTTCTTCGACAGCTCGCTGACCGGGCGGTTCTGCCGCTTGATGCAGGCCAGCACCTGCAGCGCCGAGACGAGGCCGTCGCCGGTGGTCGAGAAATCGGAAAGCACGATATGGCCGGACTGCTCGCCGCCCACATTCAAGCCGTGCGCGCGCATATGCTCGACCACATAGCGGTCGCCGACCTTGGTCCGGTGCAGCTGCAGCTTCATGTCGCCGAGGAAGCGTTCCAGGCCGAGATTGGACATCACGGTGGAGACGACGCCGCCGCCGGCCAACCTTCCGCTCTGGTGCCAGGATTCGGCGATCAGCGCCATGATCTGGTCGCCGTCGACGATCGCGCCGTTCTCGTCGACGATGACGACGCGGTCGGCGTCGCCGTCGAGCGCGATGCCGATGTCGGCGCGCACCTCGTGCACCTTTTTCTGCAGGCCGGCCGGATGGGTCGAGCCGCATTCCTTGTTGATGTTGAAGCCGTTCGGCTCGACATTGATCGCCACCACCTCGGCGCCGAGTTCCCACAGCGCCTCGGGCGCCACCTTGTAGGATGCGCCGTTCGCGCAGTCGACGACGATCCTCAGGCCCGAAAGCGACATCGAGCGCGGCAGCGTGCGCTTGGCGAATTCGATATAGCGATCATGCACGCCGTCGACGCGCTTGGCCCGGCCGAGCCCGTCGGAATCGGCGAGCGCCAGCTCGATGTCCTTGTCGAGCATGCCTTCGATGCGCTCCTCGATCTCGTCGGAGAGCTTGTACCCGTCGGGACCGAAGAGCTTGATGCCGTTATCGTAGTAGGGATTGTGCGAGGCCGAGATCATCACGCCGATGTCGGCGCGCAATGAGCGCACCAGCATGGCGACGGCAGGCGTCGGTATGGGGCCGAGCAGGAAGACGTCCATGCCGGCGGCGCACAGGCCCGCCACCATCGCGTTCTCGATCATGTAGCCGGAAAGCCGCGTGTCCTTGCCGAGCACGACGCGGTGACGATGATTGCCGCGCTGGAAGGAGAGCCCGGCGGCCATGCCGACGCGCATGGCGACCTCGGCCGTCATCGGAAATTTGTTGGCGCGTCCGCGGATACCGTCGGTGCCGAAATACTGACCTGCCATGTGCCTTACAGTCCCCGTCGGTTCTTCAGCCGCCCGTATTGCCACAATTGGGGCCGCATCCGATCATCAAATTTCGTGATTATATATTACCAATCCTTAGAAAAACATTGTCGCGGGCGGCGCAAGTGATTCGGCAGCCTATCACCACCTTTGACTTGCCGGCGCTACACCTGCCCGTGCGAGGCTCTTCGGCGCCCTATCCACCGGCAAAGCTTGACTGGCGGCGAACCGGCAAGCAATTCATCACCTTATCGGGAGCAACACACTTTGTGACGGCGGCCATGCCGGAAGCATCTGGCGCAACCGGACATTGAGAGTTATTGATTTGGCATAGGGACACTTATTGGCGGCAGCAAGGGAGAAAACGCCATGCTTATTCATAGACTTGCAGCTTTGACGGGTATCACCGTCGCAACCTTGTTCCTGGCGGCGCCGGCCAACGCGCTGACCATGGCCGAGTGCAGCACCAAGTATAACGCGGCCAAGGATGCGGGAACGCTCGCTGGCCAGACCTGGAACCAGTACCGCAAGGCGCAGTGCGGCAGCGACGCTTCCGCCGCCACCGACACCAAGGCGGCGACAGACGCCAAGGCGGCGACCGATACGAAGGCCGCCGACACCAAGCCCGCCAAGAAGACGAAGGCGGCCGCCGCCGCTACCGACGACGCCGCCAAGGGCCTGAGCTCCAAGGAATGCAGCGCCAAATACCAGGCTGCGAAATCCGCCGGCACGCTGAACGGCATGAAGTGGAACGACTTCCGCAAGGCCGAGTGCGGCGCCGGCGCAACCGCCGCGGCGGCAACCGCGCCCGCCAAGACGGCCAAGACCTCGACCGCGGCTGCCGACGGCGGCAAGGGGCTGAGCATGACCGAATGCAGCACCAAGTACCAGGCTGCGAAAACGGCGAACACGCTCAAGGGCATGAAGTGGAACGACTTCCGCAAGGCCGAGTGCGGCGCCGGTGCCGACGATGACGACACCGTGCCGGCTCCGACGGAAGCCACCTACACCAACGAGCCGGCGAAGCCGTCCGTCGCCGCGCCGAAGGGCGTCAGCTTCCCGAAGGCGATTTCGCCGAAATTCGCCACCGAGACCCCGGCCAAGGGCCGCATGCACACCTGCCTCGAGCAGTACTACGCCAACAAGGATGCCAACACGCTGAACGGCCTGAAGTGGATCCAGAAGGGCGGCGGCTTCTACAGCCTGTGCAATGCCAAGCTGAAGAGCTGATCGCTTAGCCTCTTCCAGAGAAAGGCCCGCGCATCGCAAGATGCGCGGGCCTTTTTGTTGGGTGGCTCACAAAGGTCATACCCACGCTACAAGGAGGCTCGCCGTCGGCTACGCTTCCAATCTCCCCTTTGTGGAGGAGATGTCCGGCAGAGGGGGCGAAGGATCGCTACTTTGCGGTCGTCATTCTAAAGCGCGTCGCGCTGAAGCGGATTCAGGCGACGCGCTTTAAGGCGTTGCAACGGTTGAGAATTTTGCTTCGATGCGCCCTTCGGCTGCGGTCACGGCAAGCCGGTCAGACCCGAGGATGACGAAGAGAGGCCGGCGGGACAGCGCCCCTCTCTGCCCTGCCGGGCATCTCCCCCACAAGGGGGGAGATTGGCTGTCGCGCCGGGTTTCGCCAATCACCAGCCGCGCCAGCTAAACCTTTGGCGCTCCCAAAACGAAAACGCCGCGGTTTGATCCGCGGCGTTTGTTTGTATCGTCTACCGAACCTCAGCCCTGCGGCTGCGGTTCCATGCCGCCTTCGGGCTCGGGGCCCTTCTTGCGGCGGCCGCCGGTGCCGGCCTTCGGCACGGCCGAGCCGCGGCTAGGCGGAGTATCGTCGCCGAGGTCGCGGGCGGGCTTGTTGCCGGCGATCAGCTGCTTGATCTCGTCGCCCGACAGCGTCTCGTATTCGAGCAGCCCTTCGGCGAGCGCGATCCATTCCTTCTTCTTCTTGGTCAGGATGGTCTTCGCGGTCGAATAGGCGTCATCGATCAGCCGGCGCACTTCGGCGTCGATGATCTGGGCGGTCTCTTCCGAGATGTTCTGCGTGCGCGCCACCGAATGGCCGAGGAAGACCTCTTCCTGGTTGTCGCCATAGGCGACGTGGCCGAGCTTGTCGGAGAAGCCCCAGCGCGTGACCATGGCGCGTGCCAGCTTGGTCGCCTGCTCGATGTCGGAGGAGGCGCCGGAGGTGATGTTCTCCTTGCCGAACTTGAACTCCTCGGCGACGCGGCCGCCCATCATGATGGCGAGCCGCGACACCATGTACTTGTAGCTCATCGAATAGCGGTCGCCTTCCGGCAGCTGCATGACCATGCCGAGCGCGCGGCCACGCGGGATGATCGTCGCCTTGTGCAGCGGATCGGCGGACGGCACGTTGAGCGCCAGGATCGCGTGGCCGGCCTCGTGATAGGCGGTGAGCTCCTTCTCGGCCTGCGTCATGGCCGACGAGCGGCGCTCGGCGCCCATCATGATCTTGTCCTTGGCGTCCTCGAACTCGGCCATGGTGACGAGCCGCTTGTTGCGGCGCGCCGCCATCAGCGCGGATTCGTTGACGAGGTTCATCAGGTCGGCGCCGGAAAAGCCCGGCGTACCGCGCGCAACCACCTTGAGGTCGACATTGGGCGCCAGCGGCACGTTGCGGACATGCACCTTGAGGATCTTCTCGCGTCCGACGATGTCGGGGTTCGGCACCACGACCTGGCGGTCGAAACGGCCGGGCCTCAGCAGCGCCGGGTCGAGCACGTCGGGCCGGTTGGTGGCGGCGATAAGGATGATGCTTTCGTTGGATTCGAAACCGTCCATCTCGACCAGCAGTTGGTTCAGCGTCTGCTCGCGCTCGTCATTGCCGCCGCCGAGGCCGGCGCCGCGATGGCGGCCGACGGCATCGATTTCGTCGATGAAGATGATGCAGGGCGCGTTCTTCTTGGCCTGGTCGAACATGTCGCGCACACGCGATGCGCCGACGCCGACGAACATCTCGACGAAGTCCGAGCCGGAAATGGTGAAGAACGGCACGTTGGCTTCGCCGGCGACGGAGCGGGCGAGCAGCGTCTTGCCGGTGCCGGGCGGGCCGACCAAGAGCACGCCGCGCGGGATCTTGCCGCCGAGGCGCTGGAACTTCTGCGGATCGCGCAGGAATTCGACGATCTCTTCGAGGTCTTCCTTGGCCTCGTCGACGCCGGCGACGTCCTGGAAGGTGACGCGGCCATGCGCCTCGGTCAAAAGCTTGGCCTTCGACTTGCCGAAGCCCATGGCGCGGCCGGAGCCTGATTGCATCTGCCGCATGAAGAATATCCATACGCCGAGGATCAGGATCATCGGCAGCCACGAGATCAGATAGCCGAACAGCGAATTGGAGCCGTCGGTTTCGGGCTTGGCGGTGATGGTGACGTTCTTGTCCTGCAGCCTGGAGACCAGCGACGGGTCGCCGGGCGAGTAGGTCTGGAAGCCATTGGCGTTGTCCGTGTAGTTGCCGAAGATGCGGGCGCCGGCGATGGTCACGCTCTTGACCCGGCCGGACGCGACATCCTGCAGGAACTGCGAATAGGCGATATCCGTCGTGGCACCGCGCGTCTGGGGCGTCTGGAAAAGGTTGAACAGGGCGATGAGCAGGACCGCTATGATCGCCCAGAGCGCGAGGTTGCGATAATTCGGATTCATCTATTGTCCCGTTGGGGTTCCGCGTACGGACCCGCGATGATGGAGAAGCTTGGGCCTAACATAGGGAGAGCGCCTCCCCTTGCCAAGCAGAACAGCACGTATCGGTTAAGCTTTCGCCCACCCTCGGCCGCCATCATGGCCGTGGAATGGCGGCGCCGCCGGCGGCAGCGCGCCGACAAGGGCCGCGGCGGCGGCGGCGGGCGCGAGATCGAAGGACGGCAGGAAGCGGGCGAAAGGGGCTACCACTGGGACCATCGAGATCGCCCGCGGGCCGGCATCCCCGCCAGTGAAATCAAGGCGTTCGTCTCCGGACCACAGCGCGGGCTCCGCGGCAAGCGCGGCGCGCGAAAGGCTTGGTGGGATATCCTCGCTCAAAGGCGCTTTCCTGGCAGCGGCGGACCCCAGCGGCGCGATCACCAAGCCGCCCGGCCCGTCTTTCAAAGTGATGCGTCGCCGGTTGTCCCAAAGCTGGTTATCCGACGGCGGCAGGGCGGCGGGCAGGTTGCGGTTCTCGCGGCGCAGGAAAATGCCGGTTCGGCGCGCGTCGACCACCGTCCGCGACAATGTGGCGCAAAGCGGAGCCGACCGCAGGCGGAAAAGCAGCGCGGCGCAGCGCGCCTCGTCGGCGAGGAACGACACGCCGCCGACAGCGGCCAAAAGGATGCGCAGCGCATAGAGGGCGGCTTGGCCATCCTCATGCTCGGTAAACTCGCGGTCGAGGCGGATGAGGCCCGGAACCGGCCTGTCGGCAAACGCGTCGATGAGCACGGCGGCGCGGCGGCCGATGTCGTGGCGCTCGAGAGCCGCCTGCTGCGACCGTGCCAACGCTTCCGCGATCCGCCGTTCGCCATCACCCTGCCCGAGCTTTGCCCGCACGCGCGGCCGCTCGAACCGGATATCGACATTGGTAGGGTCCTCGATCCAGCCGATGTCGCGAGCCCGCAGCATCTCGCGCAACACCCCGCGCCTGGTGCCCAGCAGCGGCCGGACGATCCATGTCCGCCAGTCGTGCAGCGTTGCGGGCGCCATGCCGGCAAGGCCCCGGCCTTCCTCGTCGCGGGCCTGCCGCATCAGCACCGTCTCGGCCTGGTCGTCGGCGGTATGACCGGTCAGGATCAGCTTGATGCGTTCGGCGCCGGCCGCTTCGGCAAGCAGCCTGTAGCGCGCCTCGCGCGCGGCGGCCGGCAGACCGGTCGCGGGCTTGTCGCCGCGCCAGGGAAGAATGCGATGCGCGATGCCGCGCTCGGCGCAGAAGCGTTGAACGAACCGCGCCTCGGTGGCCGAGTCCGGCCTTAGGCCATGATCGACGGTCACCGCGAGCAGCCTGGCGCCCGATGCGGTCCGATCGAAGTAATCCTTGAGGAGAATAAGCAGGGCGGTCGAGTCGCTGCCGCCGGACACGGCCGCAACGGCGCCGGTCGAAAAGTCTAGGTCGAAGAAAAGGTGGTCTGAAAGGTGAGTTTTGGTATCGGGCGTCAGCACGCCGCCAGCGCCTTTTCCTGCTTGATGCGTTCCTTGAGCGCACCGGAAACGTCGGGATAGCGCTTGCCGATCTCGCTGAAGGTGGCGCAGGCCACGTCGTTCTGCTTCAGGCCGACCAGCGAAACGCCGAGCTTGAGCAGCATGTCGGGCGCCTTCTTGGCCTTCGGGTATTCCTTGCTGGCGGCGAGGAATATCTCGGCCGCGTCACGGTATTTCTGCTGGCCGAGCAGCGACTCGCCCAGCCAGTAATGCGCATCCGCCGCCTTGGCGTCCTTGGGGAAGCGCGAAATATGATCGCGAAAACCCTGCTCGGCGGTCGGGTAATCGCCCGACAGGATGAACTGGTAGGAGTTGCGGTAGAGCTCGTCGGGATCGTTGGTCGACGGCAGCGCGGCAACTTGCGTGTCGCCGGCCTTGTTCTTCTTGGCCGGCGTCTCGGCGGAAGGAGCGCTTGCGGTGGCCGCCGGGGCTTCCGCCGGCGCGCCGGCCTGCGAACCGGTCTCGGCATTGACCACATTGCCGTTCTTGTCGACGGTGATGGTGCCGAAATTCTTCGGCGGCGCGCCGGTGATCAGCTTGCCGGGATCGCCGGTCTGCGATTCCACGATGACGTCGCCAACGCTTTTGCCGCCGTTTTGCGCGCCGGTGTCGGCTGGCGCCTGCGTCGCCGGAGCCTGGGCGACGCCGTTGTCGGTTCCGGCGTCGCCGGTGCCGGATTGACCAGTGCCGGCATCGCCGAGATTGGTGTTGCCGTCGTTGCTGTCCCCGTCCTGGGGCGCGGCTTCCGATTTCTTCTGCCCGGCCGGCTTGGCGCCTCCTTGCGAACCGCCTTCGAGCTGCTGGAAACGGAACTCATTGTCTTCCTGCTGCTTGCGCATCTGTTCCTGCATCTGCAGGATCTGGAAATTGAGCTCCTCGATCTTGCCGTTCATCTGGCGAAGCTGGTCCTCCAGACCAGTCATGCCAGCGCCGCCATCCTGCTGCGCGATCTGCGCCTGTTCCGGCTTCTTCTTGTCGCCGAAGATGCCAAGCGTCGGCAGACGGAAGGTGAACCCGCTGTCGGAGGCCCGCCCAGCACTGTCGGCCGAGGCGGCAAGGCTTGGGAGGCTTGATACGAGCAGCAGCGCAAGTGTGCCGCTCAGGACCGTTCTGAAATGCATTCTGTCTCTCGCGGTGGGTGTTGGCCTGATGCGCCTTTCCAAATCAAACAGTGGGAGAAAGCGCCCTCGCGCTCATAGCAGGACGCGAGACTTCGGCCAAATTTTGTTTCAATCCGTTGCAAATGAAAAAGGCGGCCCTGAGGCCGCCTTTCATTTTGGGATGTTGTATTTTTGTCGCCTGGGACGCCTGGCGCCCTTGGCGAAAATCGATCAGGAGCCGGCGCCGGAAAGCGTGGTGACGGCGCGGCGGTTCTGCGACCAGCAGGAGATGTCGTCGCAGACCGCGACCGGACGCTCCTTGCCGTAGGAGATCGTCTTCAAGCGGCCGGCGGAGACGCCCTTGGAGACCAGGAAGTCGCGCGTGGCGGCGGCGCGGCGGGCGCCCAGCGCCAGATTGTACTCACGCGTGCCGCGCTCGTCGGCATGGCCTTCGATGACGATCGCGTACTGGCGGTACTGGTTGAGCCACTGCGCCTGGCGGGCCAGCGTGGTCTGCGCATCGGCGCGGATCGACGAGGAATCGGTATCGAAGAAGATGCGGTCGCCGATGTTGACGGTGAAGTCCTGCGCGGAACCCGGCGTAGCGGCACCGGCACCGTTGAGGCCGAGATCGGCCGCGCTGTTCGGGGTCTTCTTCGAGGCGCAACCGGTAATGGCGAGAGCCGCCACCAGCGCGATCATGGCCGGGTTTCGGGTAAGTGCTGCGATACGGCCCATGCCGCCTCTCCTTCGCATTCGAGTGATTTCGTTGATCACCCAGTAACCACGTTTGGGTTAACCGGCATTCAAGAAACACGGTTAATATTTGGTTTCGAGCCGCCGTCCGCGACTGCTTGGCCCCACGCTTTCCAAGGGGCGACATTGCGCGCGGACCCTAGGCGGAAATGCGGCCAAAACATGAAAAAAGAGGGAATTGGGGAACTGGAGAATTGAAGAACTGGAGAAACAGGTCACTTCAGCGACCCTCTGAGATTCACCAGCTGGTTGTAGGATCGCAGCCACTCGTCAAACTGGGCCTTCGAAATGTGCCCGAGGTCGAAGGCGTAGGAGGCCCATGTCTCGACTTCGCTGGCGCGTCCAACGTAGCGTTCCTGCTTCTCCAGTTCTTCAATTCCCCGCCCCTCACTCCAAAAGCGGCGACCACGCCGGGTCCGACGCATAGTTCGCGGTCGGAATCTGCTGTTCATTGCGGCCGGTGAGATCGACCGAGACCAGCTTGGGACCGCCGGCGGTGTCGCGGAAGAACATCAGCACGCGACCATTCGGCGCCCAGGTCGGACCCTCCTGCTGGAAGCCGGAGGACAGGATGCGCTCGCCCGAGCCATCGGTCTTCATGACGCCGATCTGGAATTCGCCGCCGCTCTGCTTGGTGAAGGCGATGAGGTCGCCGCGCGGCGACCAGACGGGCGTCGAATAGACGCCGTCGCCGAAGGAGATGCGGTGCGGATTGGAGCCGTCCGCGCCCATGACGTAAATCTGCGAACGGCCGCTGCCGCCGCCGCGGTCGGAGGTGAAGACGATCTGCGAGCCGTCCGGCGAATAGGAAGGAGAAGTGTCGATCGCGGTCGAATCGGTGAGCCGCGTCGTCGAACGGCTCCTCAGATCCATGGCGAAGATGTTGGAATTGCCGTCGTCGCGCAGCAGGCTCATGATCACCTTCTGGCCGTCGGGCGAAAAGCGCGGCGCGAACGTCATGCCGGGGAAGTTGCCCACCAGCTCGCGCTGTCCAGTCTCGATCTGCAGCAGATAGACCTTCGGCTGCCCGCTTTCATAGGACATGTAGGTGATTTCCTGCCGGTTCGGCGAGAAGCGCGGCGTCAGAACGATCGCGCGGCCGTCCGACAGGTAGCGTACATTGGCGCCGTCCTGGTCCATGATGGCGAGCCGCTTCTTGCGGGCGTTCTTGGCGCCGGACTCGTCGACGAAGACGACGCGGGTGTCGAAATAACCCTTTTCGCCGGTGATCTTCTCATAGATCGCATCGGCGATGATGTGCGCGACACGGCGTTGGTTGGCGTCGTTGGCGAAAAACTGCTCGCCGGCCAACTGCTGGTTGCCGAAAATATCCCACAGCCGGTACTGGGCGCGAATGCGGCCATCCGCCTCCTTGCTCACGCTGCCGGTCACCAGCGCCTGCGCATTGATGACCTTCCAGTCGTCGAAACGAGGCTGGGCATCCGGATTCGTGATCTTTTCGACAAAGGCGGCCTTGTCGATCGGCGCGAACAGTCCTGACCGCTTCAGGTCGGCTGCGACGATCTCCGATATCTGCGGTCCAAGCCCTCCCTGAAAGTCAGGGATGGCGATCGGCATCGGCTCGACATTGCCTTTGTTGACGTTGAGCTCGAGGGTTGCTCGGGCAGGCAAGGTGACCGCAGCATTTATGCCCATCGCCATCGCGGCGACCATCAGGAGCGGCTTGAGGATGGATTGCATGTCTTCTCGCTTCTCTTGCTGATTTCTCGGACGCTCAGGCTAAAGACCGAGCATCGCTCTCGGGTCGAAGTTGACGCGAACGTCGGACCATATGTCCTGCTTCCCGGCTGGAACCTGCAGTCCGGCGACGTCGCATTTCTGCACGGCGCGAACCGCGCTGGCGTCGAACTGAGGGTTGCCGCTGGACTTCTCAACGGTCGGGCGGCCCTCCAGCTTGCCGGAGGCGTTCAGGTTGAAACGGATGACCACGGTGAAGTTCTCGGAACCTTCGAGGCCCACCGGAAGGGTCCAGCAACCACCGAGTTGATCCTCCAACGCCCCCTGCTCCGACTTGGAGAGCTTCTGGCCCTGGTCCTTTTCGCCGCCGAGCGAGGCCTGCTGGGTCGAGCGCTTGGCGCCGCCGCCGGACGGCTTCTGCTTATCGAGCAGGGCCGTTATCTCGTCGGCATTGAACTGCTTCTCGTCTGACTTCGGCTTCGAGGAAGCCTCCTTGACCGGCTTTTCCGCATCCTTGCGATCCGGCGCCTTGGCGCTCTCGGCCTGGGCCGGCTGCGGCTTCGGCCGCGCTTCCGGCGCCGGCGCCGAATCCGGAAGCTTTGCCTCTTCCGTCGGCTGATCCTGCGAGATCGCCTCGGCGACGGCGTCGGGCTTGACCTCTTCCTTTTGGATGGCCGCGGTCTTGTCCGGCTGCGGCGCGGGCGTCGGTTCCTTGGCCGGCGTCGGCTTCGGTTCCGTCTGCTTGACCGGCTCGGGCTTGACTTCTTCCTTCGGCGTCGGCGTCGGGGCTACCTCGGTCGCCGGGGTCGGCTTCGGCTTCTCCTGCGGCTTCGGCACGTCCTCGACCGCGGGCTTCTCGGTCGGCGTCGGCGCGGGCGGCGGCGCCGCTGTCTTCTCGACCGGCTTGGGCTTGGCTTCGTCCGTCACCGGCTTGTCGGTATCGACGGTGTTCTCGCCGACCTTCTGGGCGTCGGGCACGACATCGGGACGCTTGGTCGGCAGCGGCGCCGGCTTGTCATGCATGACCGCCTTCTTGTCGCCCTGCAGCGTCTGTGCCACGGCTTCCATCGGCACGATGTCGACCGCCACCGACTCCACGTCGCTGGCAGGCATGGCCGGCGGCGACGACAGAGTGAACAGCCCGAAGGCCAGCGCCACCGCATGCAATATCACCGAAGAGGTGAGGCCGGTCCGCATTTGGCGTCTACTGATCCTGTTCCTGCAGCGACACCAGGCCGATATTCTTGTAGCCGGCCGCCGAAATGCGAGCCATGACCTTCATCGCCGTGCCATAGTCGGTCGACTTGTCGCCGCGGATGAAGATGCGCTCGTCATAGCCGGTCTTGGAAATCGCCTGCAGCTTGGCCACCAGTTCCTCGATCGGAATCTCGGTCTCCTGCAGGAAAATCTTGCCCGCGGCGTCGATCGAAACGGTGATCGGCTGGGTGTCGACATTCATCGCCTTGGCCTGCGTGTCCGGCAGGTCGATCGGAACCCCGACGGTGAGCAGCGGCGCCGCGACCATGAAGATGATCAACAGCACCAGCATCACGTCGACCATCGGCGTGACGTTGATTTCGGATATCAGGGCATGGTGACGGCCACGCCGCCTATGGCCGCGTCCGCCTCGCCCCATGCCACCTGCGCCTGCAGACATCCCCATGATCGTTCCTCAGGTCTTCTGCGCTACTTTTTCATCGATTTGGCGCGAGAGTATGGCGGAGAACTCGTCCGCGAACCCTTCCATGCGCACGCCGAGTTTGTTCGCGTCCGATGACAGCTTGTTGTAGGCGATGACCGCGGGAATGGCCGCGAGCAGGCCGATCGCGGTCGCCAGCAGAGCCTCGGCGATACCCGGCGCCACAACCGAGAGGCTGGTGTTCTTCGAGGCGGCGATCGCCTGGAACGACGTCATGATGCCGATGACGGTGCCGAACAGCCCGATGAAGGGTGCGGCCGAGCCGGTGGTGGCGAGGAAGCCGAGGCGACCCTCCAGCTTCTCCATTTCGCGCGTCAGCGCCAGGTCCATCGCCTTGTCGATGCGGGTCTGCAGCGCCAGCGCCGATTTCGCGCCCTTTTCGAAACTCTTCTTCCATTCGCGCATGGCGGCGACGAAGATCGCGCCCATGCCGGTGGTCTTGCGGTCGGCCAGCGTCCGATAGAGTTCTTCAAGCGATTGCCCGGACCAGAAGATCTGCTCGAAGCGGTTCAATGCCAACTTCATCCGGCCATAGGCGACGAGCTTGTCGATGATGATGGCCCAGGTCCAGATCGAGGCGCAGAGCAGGCCGATCATGACCAGCTTGACCACCCAGCCGGCTTGCATGAACAGCGCCCAGATCGATAAATGCGCTGCCGGATCGGCGAGTGCGATGTTTTCCATGACTTAAGTCCTTAAGATTATCCGGGCATCGCTGGCGGCTGGCCCATGGCATCCCTTTGGTCCGATCGCGCGAAGCGTGAAGCTTGCGGGCTACGCCCCGAATGCACCGTTTCGCGGCCTTTTCGAGGCAAATATTGGTGAAAGGAAGGCGCACGGATTGCGCCAATCTTCGCCAATTCCTTCATGAACCGTTATGGTTAAGGATGGGTTAGGACGTAAGGCGCGGCGCATTGCCGCGCATGGCTGCAGCCGTCCGGCCACAGGAGCCGTCTGGTTATCGGCTTCGAGATTGTGCCGGCAACCGAAGGGTCAGGCCTTGGCCTTTGGCATAAAGGCGGCGACCCACTCCTTCGGGAAACGCTTTGGCCGGCCGCTTTCGCCGACGATCGCCGCTTCGACCCTGGCCTCGACCAGCACATCGCCGCCGCGCTTCAATTGCTGGCCCATGAAGATGCGGGCGCCGGAAATGTCGTCGGTGCGGGTGTCGATGGTCAGGATATCGTCCATGCGCGCGGGCGAACGGAAGTCGATCTCCATGCGCCGCACCACCCAGACGATGCGCTCGCCATGCTTGCCGTCCAGGAGTTCGGTGTGGTGGACGCCGGTCAGCCGCAGATA
Organism: Mesorhizobium sp. B3-1-6; assembly: GCF_006439555.1. Classification (NCBI taxonomy): domain Bacteria; kingdom Pseudomonadati; phylum Pseudomonadota; class Alphaproteobacteria; order Hyphomicrobiales; family Phyllobacteriaceae; genus Mesorhizobium; species Mesorhizobium sp. B3-1-6. The sequence goes on from NZ_VFTM01000020.1 coordinate 96,790, forward strand.
GTCGGAGCGGCCGCGTTCGAGGAATTCGAGATAGCGCGCATGATAGACGACGCCGGAGAAATCGGTGTCGGCATAGTAGACTCGGGCCATCAGCCGATGGCCGAAATCCGTCAGCGCGCCGGAAAGCCCGGCACTCAGCGCCGCCGATTCACCATGATCGTCCATCGCGCTTTCCTTTTCAGGCCCGAACAGGCACCTAAAGCCCTCGGACTTCAGGCACTTTTCTATGCGTATCGTTATCCCAAAACCGCTGCACACTTTTGGGCGACACGCACTGTTTTCGCGCGGAAACGGGATGGCATTGTTGGGCACGATGATCAAGACCTTGATGGCGGCGCTGCTTGCGTTTGCCGCTTTGGGGTTGCCCGCCGGAGCGGCGACGTTCTCGATGAAACGCGGCCTCAATCTCGACCAGTGGGTGACCTGGCCGACCGAGGACAGATGGGGCGACCGCCAGGCCATCCTGCCCTATCCGGAGTGGCGCAAATTCCTCAACGAGGACGACCTCAAGGCACTCAAGGATGCAGGCTTCGACTTCCTGCGCATGCCGGTCGATCCCGCGCCCTTTCTCTCGGACCAGACCGCGGCCCTGCGCGACGACCTCTATGGCAGCGTGCTGGACTCGGCGCGCATGGTCAACCGCGCCGGCCTCAAGGTGATCGTCGACCTGCATCTGATCCCCGCCGGCGGCAATCGCAAGATCGGCATGAGCGAGGTCATGCACGATCCGGCCGTCTTCGATGCCTATACCGAGCTGGTGCGCAAGATGGCGCGGACGCTGGCCAAGGAGGATCCGAAGCTTGTCGCGCTGGAATTGATGAACGAGCCGCTGGTCGATTGCGACGCGAGCGGCACCAATCTTTGGCCCGACCTGCAGAAGCGCTTGTTCGCCGCCGCGCGCGCCGCCGCCACCCGGCTCACCCTGGTGCTGAGCGGCGGCTGCTATTCGAACGCGGAATCGCTGGCCAGAATCGATCCCAGGACGATCGCCGATGACAACGTCATCTGGACCTTCCATTCCTACGATCCGTTTCTTCTGACGCATCAGGGCGCAAGCTGGGCCGGCGACTTCATCCCCTATGTCAGCGGCCTGCCTTACCCGCTGACGGCCGTTCCGAAGGCGCAGTTGGACATGGCGCTGGACACGATCCGCGACCGGATCAAGGCCGAGGCGCCCTGGGCGCGGCGGAGCGGCCTCCTCGCCTATCTCGACGAGCAGGTGGCGACGATGGACAGCCCCGAAAAGCTGCTTGGCGTGATGGACGCGCCGTTCGCGACGGTCGACGCCTGGGCGAAGGCAAACGGCGTCAAGCCGCAGGATATCACGCTCGGCGAATTCGGCATGATCCGCCAGGAATACGGCAACGGCTTCGTCATGCCGGCCGCCTACCGCGCGGCCTATGTGCGCGACATGATTGCCCGCGCCGAGGCGCACGGCTTTTCCTGGTCGGTCTGGAGCTATGGCGGCGCCTTCGGCATCGTCGACGCGTTCGACGGCGAGAAGGCGGAGCCGGACGTGATGAACGCCATCCGAGCGCTTCGGTAAGCTGAGCTGCGCTGAAGCGGATTCAGGCGACGCGCCTTAAGCCTTTGTTTTCATGCATACCGCTGCACACTTTTGCGCGATATGCATTAGCCGAGATCGATCTGCAGGATCTCCGGCCGCACTCCGAAGCGTATCGGCGCGATGCTGAAGCCCAGTCCGCCCGAGACAATCAGGTTGCGATCGTTCTCGACGACATGGCCGTAGGCGTAACGGTTGCCGTAGGCGGAAGGCACCACCGGCGAATAGCCGAACAGCCGCACCTGTCCGCCATGCGTATGACCGGACAGCGTCAGCGAAACCCTCCAGGGCACTTTCGGAAAAATATCCGGCTCATGCGCGAGCAGGATGATGGGAGCAGTGTCGCCAACCTTGGCCAGCGTGCCGGGAAGGTCGTCGAGACCGGTGAGCCCCCTGCGGCCCTTGGCCTTGTCCGGCAACAGGGCGATCTGGTCGGCCAGGCCGGCTATCCAGAAGCCCTGGCCGTCCTTTTCCAGGCGTACGACGTCGTTCTCCAGCACCGGAATGCCGACGGCCTCCAGCGCCTTTCGCGAAATCGTCGGCCCTGCCCCGGCCGCTTGCGCCGAGCGATCATCCCACCAGTCGTGATTGCCGAGGATAGACCACACGCCGAGCGGCGCCTTGAGCCCTGCCAGCGCGGGCGCCCATTCCGACGCGTTTACCCAGCCGGTCACCAGCCGGGTCCCGGCGGGGTAGTCGCCAAGTATGACGATGACGTCCGGCTGCAGCGCATTGGCCTCTTCGGCAAGTGCTGCGATCCGTTCCGGCGTCATCCAGGGCCGGCAGGCGTGGATGTCGGCCAGCGCCACGACACGCAACTTGAGTCCGGCTGGCCAGTGCGGCGGCGTCAGCGTGTAGCGCTTCACATGGGTCAGCAGCATCGGCTCGATGCCGACGGCATAAGCGCCAAGCGACACCAGGCTGAAGGCCGAGCCGCCGACAAGGCGCAGGAAACCACGTCTGGTGATCATGGATCGGCCCAAGCCCCTTGGGATTCTATCAGGAAGCTGCCTTAAAGGGGGCAATTACGCCCTCAGCTAGGCCGAGGCGAGCAGATTCTGCGCAGACGGGCCGTTACGCGGCCAAACGGCGAACAAATATGCGTTACTCTTCCTGGAACAGGCTGATCTGCTGCTGGACGATATCCTTCGGCGGGTCGAGCCCGAGATGGCGCCAGGCATTGGCGGTCAGAACGCGGCCGCGCGGCGTGCGCTGGATGAAGCCCTGCTGGATCAGATAGGGCTCGATGATGTCCTCGATCGCGTCGCGCGGCTCGGAGAGCCCGGCCGCGATCGTCTCGATGCCGACCGGTCCGCCGCCGAAATTGCGCGCGATCATCGACAGATAGCGGCGGTCGAGCGCGTCGAGGCCAAGCGCGTCGACCTCCAGCCTTGTCAGCGCCTCGTCGGCGATCTTCCTGTCGACATGGCCGTCCCCCGCGACGCTGGCGAAATCGCGCACCCGGCGCAGCAGGCGGCCGGCGATGCGCGGCGTGCCGCGCGCGCGGCGCGCGATCTCCAGCGCGCCATCGTCGCCAAGCGGCATCGACAGGATGCGGGCGCCGCGCCGCACGATCTGCTCCAGCTCCTCGACCGTATAGAAATTGAGCCGGACGGGAATGCCGAAACGATCGCGCAGCGGATTGGTCAGGAGCCCAAGCCGGGTCGTCGCCGCGACCAGCGTGAAACGGGCAAGGTCGATCTTGACCGAGCGCGCCGCCGGCCCCTCGCCGATGATCAGGTCGAGCTGGAAATCCTCCATCGCCGGATAGAGGATTTCCTCGACCGCCGGATTGAGCCGATGGATCTCGTCGATGAAGAGCACGTCGCGCTCCTCCAGATTGGTGAGCAGCGCCGCCAGATCGCCCGCCTTGGCGATAACCGGACCCGAGGTCGAGCGGAAATTGACGCCGAGCTCACGCGCCATGATCTGCGCCAGGGTCGTCTTGCCGAGCCCCGGCGGACCGACGAACAGCACATGGTCGAGCGCCTCGCCGCGGCCCTTGGCGGCATCGATGAAGACCTTGAGATTGGCGCGCACTGCCGCCTGGCCGACGAACTCGTCGAGCGACTGCGGCCGCAAGGTCTGGTCGGCATCCTCACCGCGCTTGTCGGGGGCAATGAGGCGGGGCGAAAGGCTCATGCCGCCTTCCTTGCATAGGACCGACAACGGAACAAGCGCCGCCTCACCGCGCCAGTTCCTTAAGGCCGAAGCGGATCAGCTTGGATGCATCCGCGCCCTCGCCGGCCGATTTCAGCGCTGCCGCAACCGCGTTCGCCGCGATGTCGCGCGAATAGCCGAGATTGACCAGCGCCGAGACCGCATCCGTAATCGGTGCCGCCGCGACGCCTTCGCCGAGCTCCTGCTTGAGGCCGATCGTGCCGCTGGCCGCGCCCGCATAGGCAGGCGCCTTGGTGCGCAATTCGGTGACGATGCGCTCCGCCACCTTCTTGCCGACGCCTGGCGCTCTGGAGACCATGGCGATGTCGCGCAGCGCGATCGCATTGGCGAGCTCGGCCGGTGCCAGCGTCGACAGGATGGCCAGCGCCACCTTGGCACCGACGCCCTGCACATTGTTCATCAAAAGCCGGAACCACTCGCGCTCCAGCGCCGACTGAAAGCCGTAGAGCCGGATCATGTCCTCTCGCACATAGGTCTCGATGAACAGCACCACCGCCTCGCCGGGCGACGGCAGCGACGCCAGCGTGCGCGCCGAGCAATGCGCGACATAGCCGACGCCGTGCACGTCGACGAGGCAGGAGTCCTCGTCGATCTCGTCCAGCGTGCCCTTGAGCTTGCCGATCATGATTGTCCCCTCACGCCAGCGCTGCCATCCGGTAGGCGACGCTTTGGCGGTGATGCGCATGGCAGATGGCGATGGCAAGGGCGTCGGCAGCATCGTCGGTGTCGAAGATCGCCTTCGGCATCAGCACCTTGACCATCATATGGATTTGCTTCTTCTCGCCGTGGCCGACGCCGATAACCGCCTTCTTGATGGCATTGGGGGCATATTCAGCGACCACCAGCCCGGCACGCGCCGGCACCAGCATGGCGATACCGCGCGCCTGGCCGAGCTTCAGCGTCGCCGTGGCGTCCTTGTTGACGAAAGTCTGCTCGACCGCTGCCTCATGCGGCATGGCTTGGTGCAGCACCTCGGCCAAACCGTCATGCAGCTGGCAGAGTCTTGTCGCCAACGACTCCTTTTCGTCGGACCGCACCGTGCCGGACGCGACGAAGCGCAGCGAATTGCCCACGCTGTCGACAATACCCCAACCGGTGCGCCTCAGCCCCGGATCGATACCGATGATGCGAATCGCTTCCCCCATGCGCCAAGTCTAGCCGTGGCGGCAAGCGATGCCAGCGAAATGTGAACAAACCAGAAACAATCGCGATCTTAAGAACGCATTCGAAATCCCATCAAGCTGGCGTTCACAGGCTGGCCGGCCCGAAATCCGGATCTAATTTAGTTCGTCACGCGACGGATGGTTTTCGACAGCCGCGTGAGAAATGCCGGCCTCGACGACGCGACGAGCTTCCATGCCAGGACTGCATTTCCCATGCGCCGCGGCAGGAGCCCGATGCAGAGGAACCAGGCTGCCAGCGCAGCCCGCCGCCGCCAGGATGCGTTCATTTCCAGACTGGCGGCGGCGCCCGCTTTTGCCAGTCCCAGCCGGGAGTCGGTCGCGACCGGATGCCGGGGCTCGTCGACGCAAAGCGAGGCCAGTCGCTCTTCCAGATGAACCGGATCGCGAAGGCCGGCATCCGGCGGCACGGTCAGACCGATCTCGGCCGCCCGGTCGGACAAGGCTTCAAGGCGCCGGAAGTCATGCGCCACGCGCCAGCGCGCCCGCTCGGCAAGCTTTTCGGCAAAGACCGAATGGTTGGAACCGTGGATGCGGTAAGCACCAAGGCAGGTGTCGATGGATTTCACCTCCCCGTGCAGCGGCGCAAGCGTTGCGAGATAGCCATCGGCGCCTTGCCGGAAATCGCTTTCGGGCATGGGCATTATCGGGTCCAGCGCCTCACGGTCGAACGCCAGCCCGCTCGTCACCGTCGTACGGTAGCGCCCCTTGCGCAACAATTCCGGGACGACGTCGCCCGAGTCGAACGGCTGTTCCGGGGGCGGAAAGACATCCTTGATATGTTGGTCCTCGTCGACGAGATGCAATCTGAATTGCGCCTGGGCGACATCCGCGTCCCACTCGTCCAGGACCTCGGAGACGGCGTTCGGATAGAGATAATCGTCGGCGTCGAGGAAAAGAACGATCTCCCCGGTGCTCGCCTCGAACCCCGTATTGAACGCAGCGGCATGTCCGCCATTCCTGCGCCTGAGGCACGAGCGGATCTTGTCGCCGTAGGATTCGATGACGGCCACCGACGCGTCCGTCGATGCGTCGTCGACGACCACGACCTCGACATTTCGGTGGTCCTGCTCCAACGCGCTGTCGATGGCGCGTCCAAGAAACTGTTCGTAGTTGTAATTGGGGATGATGATCGATACCGGGATGCGGTCCAATGGCGAATGCACGGATCAAGCCTCGCAATCTGCTTTGGTCACAGTGACGGTGATTTTCTTGCAAAACCGGCTCGGGTCGACCCGGCTGCGGCGAACGGCTCCAACTAGGAGCCCATCGCTTCAAGACAAGGGCAATATTTCTCGCGAAGGCCGGCATGGCCTTCGATGCAACGACGGTTACCCGCAGTATCGAAGAGCAGTCGGGGTCGCAGGCGCTCGACTTGCGGCCACGATCGCGGCTCGCCAGATCGCGCCTCGATTGAACGATGTGGGTTCCCGCTTCCCGCGCCGCTATCGCGGCGTTTGCTGCAAACGCGGTTTCAGCCGCGCGCGAAAGCCGTATTCAAGAGACTGATCTGGTCGGAAACCGGGTTGGCCCGCCGGCTGGGGGCGTGCGTCTCGTTGATGACGCCGCCATAGATTTCCTCGTCCATGCGCCGCACCAGCGCCTGCAGGCGCAGCGAGCGCGTCACGAGGTCCAGAAAATCCTTGGGCAGCTCTTTCCAGCCGAGCGCCTCGTCATGCGCGGAGGCGGTGTCGAGTCGCACCTTGGATTTCTCCGAGGCCACCTGGTCGCGCGTCATCTCGCCGGAATTCGCCGCCCGCTGCAAAAGCAGCCAGGAGGCGACCTGCATGAGCCTTGTGGTCAGCCGCATCGACTCGGCCGCATAGAGTGCCGCCGCCGTGCGCGACAATTTCTTGGCTTCGAGCCTGCCCTTGCCATCGAGATATTCGGCGGCCTGCTCGACCAGCCCCATGCCTTCCTGGTAGAGCGGCTTGAAGGATTGGGAGAAAACCCGGCGCTCCGCCAATTTGATGGTTTTCGCGCTGCCCTTCGAAGGCTCGTTCATCGATACGCCCCTGCACTGCCGTCGGCCGATTCGGCAATTCTTGCCGACGTGGCCCGCACCCTAAATGACTGAGGCTTGAAAATGCGCTTCGATGCCCATGAAGGCAAGCGCATGTTTAACAAACGGTTAACGCAGGCCTCGTTCCAGCCATCCGCAAGCGGATGGCACCCGGCTTGCCGCCCGCGGACAAAAAAAGAGCCGCGGATAAGGCGGCTCTCAGGAGTTTAACAGGGAGGCGTCAAACAAAGTGGCTCCAACCACTCGGTAAGAATCCAGCAAAACTGGATGCGCATAGTAAACGCCCGTAAAGCTTAATGAACCCTTAACGCAGCGACGATTTTTTAAGCGACCGCGCTTTTCTGTGCCGGAACAGGACAGCCGGCCTCGCCGCGCGGGATCGCCCGAAAACCGGATTTCGGATGCTGTCATCGCGGCCTTCGAAACATGTTGGCTGCCGCCGCGACATCGTTCCGAAACACGCGCCACGCAAAAGCCCGCTCCTCTGAAGCGGCGCGCAAATCCGCGCCGCTCGAAATCATGCGGGATATCCGGGAGCAGATCATGGATTGGTATTCGATCGTCAAATTCCTTCACATCGTTTCGGCCGTTTTGTGGGTCGGCGGCGGCTTCGTGCTGTTCCTGCTCGGCGTGCTGGCCGAGCGTGCCGGCAACATCGAGGACAAGCTGCAGGCTATGCGCGCCAGCGGGCAGCTCGGCGGCAGGTTCTTCGCGCCGATGTCGATGCTGACGCTGGTCTTCGGCCTCATCATGTGCGGCTTCTGGGTCGGCTTTACCGACCTGTGGATCGCCATCGGCCTCGTCGGCTATGCCACGACCTTCTCGATCGGCATGCTCGTCTTCAAGCCGACCGGCGAGCGCATGGGTGTCATGATCGCCGAGCAGGGCGTGACGCCGGCCGTTCTTGCCATCGGCCAGCGCATGATGAACTGGGCGCGCCTCGATTATGCGGTGATGCTGGTGATCATCGCCGACATGGTGCTGAAGCCCACTTTGCACGACATCGGCATTCTTGCTGGCATGGTCATGGTGGTTGCGCTGGGCGCCGCGCTCGCCTTCGGCGGCGGCCGCCAGATGGTGCCGAGCGCCGCCTGAAACTTGTGGTGGGGTGGCCTGATGGCCCCCTCAGGCCCACCCCACCACAAGCCGGCAAGACCATCCCACAGCAACTTGACGGCGACCACCGCGACGGTGGCGTAGGTGAACGGGTAGAAGATTTCCGGCCGCATGCGGCGCACCAGCCACGCCCCGGCGATGGTGGAAAGCGGCGCCAGGGGCATCAGCACCGCCGACGCTGTGAGGTTGGTGGTGTCGAACTGGCCGAGCGCGAAATAGGGGATGAGCTTCAGCGCGTTGGTGGCGGCAAAGAAGATCGCCGCCGTGCCCGACAGCACTTTCGGGTCGAGCCGGATCGGCAGCGCATAGACCTGGAAGGGCGGGCCGCCGACATGGGCGACGAAGCTGGTGAAACCGGCGACCGTGCCCCAAAAGGCGGCGGCAATGCGGTTCGGTTCCGCCGCATGGTCGGCGCCGTGGCGGAACTGCAGGTAAATCCAGCGCAGCACGAACACCAGCGCGACCGCGCCGACGATCAGCCGCACCATCTCCTGTGTGACCAAAGCCGCTGTCAGCCAGCCGAGCCCGATGCCGATGACGGCGCCAGGCATCATGTCGACCAGCATCTTGCGGTCGTAGACGCCCCACCAGGTCCACACGGAAACCACATCCATCAGGCACAGGATCGGCAGCAGGATGGCGGCCGCCTGAACCGGCGGGATGGTCAGCGCCATCAACGGCACGCCGACGAAACCGACGGCGCCGCCGAAGCCGCCTTTCGACAGGCCGACAAGGATCACCGCCGGAATGGCGGCGGCATAGAACCACGGGTCGCTGAGCAGGCCTGACATCGGCAAGGGAAGGTTGGAGAAGGCGGGAATTCAGCCATAGCGCAGAACAGCGCCGCCCGGATAGTCATTAATGCCGGCATCCGCTATTGCCGGCCTGATATCGACGACCTGCCGCACGGCCAAGGTTCGTCGTTCGGCCGGCTCGCTGTCTCGAGGTATGGAAATGAGCGCCATCAGCATTCGCAAGGCGCGCGAAGCGGACATTGCTGCGATCGTCGCGATGCTTGCCGACGACGCGCTCGGTCAGGCCCGCGAAGACGCCGGCCCGCCGCTGTCGCGGGCCTATCTGGACGCCTTCGCGGCGATAGACGGCGATCCGAACCAGTTCCTCGCGGTGATGACCGACGGCGACGATGTCATCGGCACGCTGCAGATCGCCTTTATCGCCGGACTGTCGCTGCGCGGTGCCCGGCGCGGCCTGATCGAGGCGGTGCGCGTCGCGGCGGAGCGGCGTGGCGAGGGCTTGGGACAGCGCCTCTTCGAATGGGCGATCGACAAATGCCGCGAGCGCGGCTGCCGCGTCGTCCAGCTGACGACCAACAAGAGCCGGCTCGAGGCGCATCGCTTCTATGAGCGCCTGGGCTTCAAGGCCAGCCATATCGGCTACAAGCTGGAGCTTTATCGCGGCTCAGCGTTTCACGGAAGCGCCGGCCCCCTCTAGCCTTTCGTATAGTCAGGCCCAAAACGCGTCGGCAGGCCGTCGGCGAGTTTCAACCAAGGGAGCTTTTCCTCGAAAGCGACATGTAGCGTAGGCACAAATTTTTCCGGCTCCGCCATCGCCGCCGCAAAGAAATGCATGACACCAGACATGTTCTTTGAGCGGAAGGAAAGCGGCGAGCCACAGTGATCGCAAAATGTTCTTTCCACGCCGGGAGAAGAGTTGAATACCTTCGGTGGTTTGTCCAGCCATCGCCATTGGCCGTCCAGTACGCCAATGTAGGCGGTCATCGGCGCAGAACATTGCCGCCGACAACTTTCACAATGGCAAACCACGCAGGCCTGTGCCGAGCCATCGACTTCAAAGGCAACAGCACCACATAAGCAATGGCCGCGCATGCGAAACCTCCTTGAGGCAGCGAGCACAGCTTAGTGCCGGGGGCGTGCGGGAGTCGCCAAGGAATGCGCCGAACTTGCGCCAGATCCCGACATTCGGCGCTGGCGAATGTGGCCGGGTGCGCGAGGTTAGCTTCAAGCTGAGTTCATCACCGCCGCGCCTGGACCAGCAGGAACATCGGCCGCTCGAGTTCTTCGGCCAGTTCCGGCCGGGCGGCGATCTACTCGTCCGACGGGCAAAATTCCTCGACATGCCCGATGCTGAATCCGGCCTGGATCAGCAAATTGAGCGTCGTGCCGATGGTGCGGTGGTGTTTGACCACGCCCTTGGTGAACCAGTCTGTGGTGCGCGGTCCCTCGACCAGATACCGGTCGACCGGCCATGTCTTCCTGCCTGCGGCATCGACGGACCAGCCCGGGTTGGTCGGCGCCATGTAGATCGGATGTTCCGTCGAGAAGACGAAGGTTCCGCCGGGAACCAGAGCCTGGTGGACGGTCGCGAACAAGCCCGCGGCATCGCCGACATAATGCAAGGCAAGCGAGCTGTAGGCGAGGTCGAAACGGGCCTTTGGCAGACTGAGCTCGTCGAGGTCGGCGCGCCGGTAGGTGACGGCATCGTCGGAGCCGGCGGCGCGTGCCCGCGCAAGCATCTTTTCCGACAGGTCGAGGCCGAGGACTTCGCTCGCGCCATGCGAGCGCGCCCAGCGGCAGAACCAGCCGAACCCGCAACCGAGATCGACGATGCTCAGCCCATGGACGTCGGGCAACATGGCGCGCAGCGCCGGCCATTCGGGCGCGCCGTCCAGGCCCTCGACCGAGCGGCCGAGACGGCTATAGCCGTCGAAGAAATCCGGACGGTCGTAGATGTTTTGCGCCATGTGCCTGTCCTGCTTTTGCCTGCATATCTAGCGGGCGTCCCCTCGGCTTCCAACGCCATCCTCGGAACCCGAATGGGCGACGCAAGCCACAGGTTAAGCATTTTGGCCCTGGCGCCGCGCGGCTGCTGTTCAAGCTGCCCCCTTTGCTCTATGCCGCAATGCAACCATCTTCGCCCGGCATAGGCGAAACCGGGATCGAAGGCCAATGAACGATTTAACTCCGCCCAACCGCTGCCGCATCGTGCTGATCGCGCCCCCGCTCGTGCCGGCGGAGCAGATCTGCGCGGCGTTCGAGGGCGGTGACGTCGCCTCGCTGATCCTGCCCGACAACGGCATGGACGATGCCTCCTTCCAGGCCTTCGCCGAAAGGATCGTGCCGATCGCTCAAAGTGCCGGCGTCGCCGTCATCATCGCCGGCGACAGCCGCATCGCCGGGCGCGTCCAGGCCGACGGCATCCATGTCGAAGTGAAGTCGGCGGAACTGGCCGAGGCGATCGAGCGCCTGGCCGGCAAGATGATGGTCGGCGTCGGCGGCGCCAAGACGCGCGACGAGGCGCTGGAGCTCGGCGAGGAGCGGCCCGACTATATGTTCTTCGGCCGTTTCGGCTATGACAACAAGCCGGAGCCGCACCACCGCAACCTCACCCTCGGCAAATGGTGGGCGGAGATGATTTCGATCCCCTGCGTCGTCATGGCTGGCTCCGAGCTTGCTTCCGTCGAGACGGTGGCCGCGACCGGCGCCGAGTTCGTGGCGCTGTCCAGCGCCGTCTTTGCCGACGGGCGCGACCCGCGGGCGGCGATCGCCGCCGCCAACGCCCTGCTCGATGAAACCGCGCCGCGTTTCGAGGACTGACATGCGCCTGCGTGTCCTTTCTCTGGTTGTCCTGGCCGGCTTGTTTGCGCAGGCGGCGATGGCGGCTGAGACCATCCCGCTGCCACAGCAGCGGCCGGATGCCGGCACTCCGGACTCCGGCACACCGAATACGGTCAAGCCGAATACGGCAACGCCGGATGCCGGCGAGCCGGATGCGAGCAGGTTCGGCACCGCCACGCACATCGACAAGCCGATCCAAAACACCTTGCCGCAACCGGCCACCATGACGCCGCCATCGGCCGACGCCGTCAATCCCGACCGCTTCGGCGCCAAGCAGCCGGACGCCGCCTACGGCGCCTTCCAGCGCGGGCTGTACAAGACCGCCTACAACCTCGCCATGGACCGGGCCAAGAACGGCGATCCGGCGGCCGAGACGCTGGTGGCCGAAATCCTGTCGCGCGGACTTGGCGTGCCGCTCAATCCGGCCGAGGCCGGCAAATGGTATGCGCTGGCCGCCGAACAGGGCGTGCCGGAGGCACAGTTCCAATATGCGCTGATGCTGCTCGACGGCCGTTATGTGAAGAAGGACGAAAAGGGCGCCTTCGCGCTGATGCAGGCCTCGGCCGAGGCCGGCAACCGGCTTGCGCAGTTCAATTTCGCCCAGTTGCTCGTCCAGCAGGATCCGGGCGATGACGGCCTGGTGAAGGCCGCCGTCTACTACGAGCGCGCCGCCGCCACCGGCCTTGCCGATGCGCAATATGCGATGGCGCAGCTCTACGCCAACGGCGTCGGCGGCAAGCCGCATGACGACGCCCAGGCGCGTCGTCTGCTGGCGCAGGCCGCGAGGCAGAACTACGACACCGCGCAGATCGATCTCGCCGCCTGGATGATCGAGGGACGCGGCGGCGGGCGCGACCTGAAATCGGGCTTTGCCTGGATGAAGCGGGCGGCGGAGGGCGGCAATGTCGCCGCCCAGAACCGCCTCGCCAAGCTCTATATGGGCGGCATCGGCACCGATCCGGACCTGATCCTTGCCGGCGCCTGGTACATCGTCGCCCGCCGCGCCGGCCTGATCGACCCGCGGATGGACGATTTCCTGCAGGGCCTCGACGACGACCAGACCAAGCAGGCGCTGCAAAAGGCAAATCGCCTGCGTTGACGCATGGCGCCACGGAGCCCTGTCCGGGCTCGCTTGGGTCCCCTCCCTTGCCTCCCTCCCTTGCTACTGCGTGTAATTTGTGGTCTTGGAGGCGCCAAAGCGCGACCCGCGCCAGAAAAATCTCATTCCGGATCAGTTCATCATGGCCAAGATCAGTGGCAACGAAATCCGTCCCGGCTATGTCATCGAGCACGATGGCGGGCTGTGGGTGGCGGTCAAGACCAACACCGTCAAGCCTGGCAAGGGCGGCGCCTACAATCAGGTCGAGCTGAAGAACCTGATCAACGGCACCAAGCTCAACGAGCGCTTCCGCTCGGCCGAGACCGTCGAGCAGATCCGGCTCGATCTGAAGGATTTTTCGTTCCTCTACGAGCAGGGCGACGCCCTGGTCTTCATGGATACCGAAAGCTACGAGCAGCTCGAACTGGCCAAGGACTTCGTTGGCGAGCGCGCCGCCTTCCTGCAGGACGGCATGATGGTGACGGTGCAGCTTTACGAGGAGCGGCCGATCGGCATTTCGCTGCCCGACCAGGTAACGCTGACCATTACCGAGGCCGACCCGGTGGTTAGGGGCCAGACGGCTGCCTCCTCCTACAAGCCGGCGGTGCTGGAGAACGGCATCCGCGTGCTGGTGCCGCCCTTCATCTCGGCCGGCGAGCGCATCATCGTCGACACCAACGAAATCACCTACATGCGCCGCGCGGATTAACGGCAAAAAAGCAGGAAGAAAAAATGGCGCGTTCCGCTCTCCTCAACGTCATGGTCCAGGCCGCGATGAAGGCCGGCCGCTCGCTGTCGCGCGACTTCGGCGAGGTGCAGAACCTGCAGGTCTCGATGAAAGGCCCGGGCGACTATGTCAGCCAGGCCGACCGCAAGGCCGAAGAGATCGTCTTCGCCGAGCTTTCCAAGGCGCGGCCGGGCTATGCGTTCCTGATGGAGGAACGCGGCGCGGTCGAAGGCGAGGACGCCCAGCACCGCTGGATTGTCGACCCGCTCGACGGCACCACCAACTTCCTGCACGGCATTCCGGTCTTCTCGGTGTCGATCGCGCTCGAGCGCCAGGGCCAGATCGTCGCCGGCGTCGTCTACAATCCGGCGATGGACGAACTCTACACGGCCGAGCGCGGCGGCGGCGCCTTCATGAACGACCGTCGGCTGCGCGTTGCCGGGCGCTCCAAGCTGACCGACGCGGTGATCGGCTGCGGCGTGCCGCATCTCGGCCGCGGCCAGCACGGCAATTTCCTGATCGAGCTGCGCAACGTCATGGCCGAAGTCTCCGGCGTACGCCGCCTTGGCTCCGCCGCGCTCGATCTCGCCTATGTCGCGGCCGGCCGCATGGACGGCTTCTGGGAAACCGGCCTGTCGTCCTGGGACATCGCCGCGGGCATCCTTCTGGTGCGCGAAGCCGGCGGCTTCGTCTCCGATATGGATGGCGGACAGGACATGCTGGACAGCGGCGAGGTCGTCGCCGGCAATGAGGTCATCCAGCGCGCGCTTCTCAAGACCGTGAAGAAGCCGCTGTCGTCGCGCTGAGAGGCGGCGCGCGCGAAGCGCCCTTACTGCGAAAGTCGGAATCGATTTTCGGGAAGGATCGTGTGCAAATCAAAGTGCTGCCGTGTCCTTTGCGCGTCGAAAGGACGCGCCGCTCCGCAGTCGCAAAACCGCAACCGAAACTTGAAATACTGGTCCGCGACTGCCCAGATCAAGGGACAGCAGGACCATTTTATGAACGATGTGCGGCCAGATACCCAGCTTGACATCCCCTTTGTGGGGCGCTGGCATTATTCGCGCGCCGAGATAATCGCCGACGGCATCGTGCATGCAGTGGGCATCGTGCTGGCGATCGCTGCCGGCTCGACTTTCCTGGCGCTTGCCGCTTTTCATTCCGGTCCAGGCGAATACACCGCAGCCGTCTTTTACGTGGTGTCGCTGCTCACCGTGCTGTCCGTATCGCTGACTTACAATCTGTGGCCGGTCTCGTGGCCGGCGAAATGGATCCTGCGCCGCTTCGATCACGCCGCGATCTATCTCCTGATCGCCGCCACCTACACGCCCTTCCTCGCCCAACTCCACAACACGCCGCTGGCGCTGCCCATGATCGTCGTCGTATGGAGCGCGGCAGCGGCCGGCATCGCCATCAAGATGTTCCTGCCCGGGCGCTACGACCGGCTGGCCATCGTCTTCTATCTCGCCATCGGCTGGAGCGGCGTGGTACTCGCCGGCCCGCTGGTCGAGACGCTGCCGACAACCTCGGTCGCGCTGCTCGTCGCCGGCGGCATCATCTATTCCTGCGGCGTCGTCTTCTTCGCCTGGAAGGGCCTGCGCTTCCACAATGCCGTCTGGCACGGCTTCGTCGTCACCGGCGCCGGCCTGCATTTGGCCGCCATGGTCGACTGCCTGGTGATCAACCGGTTCTAGGCCTGTGGCGCCGGCCTATCGGGCCATATTGCCAAGCGCCATTCAATTTGGTCACAATTCCGTTTAGAGTCGCGGCAATTCTGCGGCGGTGGCATCGGAAACGGGGCACGGATGGCTTTTCTCAGATCCTTCGGCAGGCGATCGGACGTCCTGGTCTATGATCCGCACAAGCTGTCGAGCCCGCAGGTCTTCCTGCTCACCATGGTGATCTTCCTGATCATCGTCGCTTTCATCGCCGCCATCCTCACCCGCCAGATCTCGACCGCCTTCTCCTCTAATCCGGGCCTCAACGGACTGATCGTCGGCGTGCTTGTGGTGGGCATCCTGCTCGCTTTTGCCCAGGTCGGGCGGCTGTTCCGCGAGGTGCGCTGGGTCAATTCCTTCCGCGCCGGCTCCGAAACCACCGAGCCGGTGCTTTTGGCGCCGATGAAGGCGATGATCGGCCGCTCGTCGACGATCGCGTTTTCGACCTCCTCGATGCGCACGATGCTCGATTCCATCGCCACCCGCCTCGACGAGAGCCGCGACACCTCGCGCTATCTGGTCGGCCTGCTTGTGTTCCTCGGCCTGCTCGGCACCTTCTGGGGCCTGCTCAACACCATCGCCTCGATCCGCGAGACGATCGAGGCGCTGGACCCGGGCACCGGCGACGCCGCCGCCGTTCTCGACGCGCTCAAGCAAGGCCTGTCGGCGCCGCTCGCCGGCATGGGCACCGCGTTCTCGTCCTCGCTGTTCGGCCTTTCCGGCTCGCTTGTGCTCGGCTTCCTCGACCTGCAGGCCGGCCGCGCCCAGACCCGCTTCTACACCGAGCTCGAAAACTGGCTGTCCTCGGTCACCGATCTGTCATCGGACATCGTCGTGTCCGAGACGTCGAAAACAGCCGAATCCTCCGAGGACATCCGCCTGCTATCGGAGCGGCTGCGCAGCCTGCAGGAGAATGGCGGCGGCTCCAATCCGCGCGTCGCCACCGCCATGGCCAATCTTGCCGACGGCATCTCAGGGCTGGTGAAGAACATGCGCTCCGAGCAGCAGATCATGCGCGACTGGGTCGAAGCCCAGTCCGACGAGCAGAAGGCCATGCGCAACACGCTGGAAAAAATCGCCGACGCGCTGAAGAAGCAAGGGGTCCACTGACGTGGCACTGGCAAGACGGCGCGCCGACCGCCGCATCGACTACTGGCCGGGCTTCGTCGATGCCTTGTCGACGCTGCTCTTGGCGATCATGTTCCTGCTCACCGTCTTCGTGCTGGCGCAGTTCCTGCTCAGCCGCGAGATCTCCGGCAAGGACACGGTGCTCAACCGCCTCAACTCGCAAATCAACGAGCTGACCCAGCTGCTCGCGCTGGAACGCACGAACAGCCAGGACAAGGAGGATTCGCTCGCCAACCTGCAGGCATCGCTGTCGGCGGCGCAGGCTGAAAAGAGCCGCCTCGAGCAATTGCTGGCGCAGGGCGCCGGCGCCGGCGACGCGGCCAGCAAGCGCGCCGACCAGCTGTCCGGCGAACTCGGCAACCAGCGCCAGATCAGCCAGCAGGCGCTGAGCCAGGTCGAGATCCTCAACCAGCAGATCGCCGCTCTTCGCAAGCAGATCGGCGCGCTGGAAGACGCGCTCAACGTCTCCGAGCAGCGCGACCGCGTCTCCAACACCAAGATCGCCGATCTGGGCCGCCGCCTGAACGTCGCGCTGGCGCAGCGCGTCCAGGAACTCAACCGCTACCGTTCCGATTTCTTCGGCCGGCTGCGCGAGATCCTCGCCGACCGCGAGAACATCCGCATTGTCGGCGACCGCTTCGTCTTCCAGTCGGAGGTGCTGTTTCCGACCGGCTCCGACGTGATCAACGACGCCGGCAAGGTCGAGATGAAGAAGCTCGCCGACGCTATCATCGAATTGCAGAAGGAAATCCCGCCCGAGATCAGCTGGGTGCTGCGCGTCGACGGCCACACCGACAACCAGCCGCTCTCCGGCACCGGCCGCTACCGCGACAACTGGGAATTGTCGACCGCGCGCGCGACGTCCGTCGTGAAGTTCCTGATCGAGAACGGCGTGCCGGCCAACCGGCTGGTGGCCGCCGGCTTCGGCGAATTCCAGCCGCTCGACCCGGCCGACACCGACGAGGCGCGCAGCAAGAACCGCCGCATTGAACTGAAGCTCACCGAACGGTGATTTGAAGCATGTCTCCCGAAAGCGGGAACCGGTTTCGGGACAAAGACATGCGTAGAATCAAAACCCTAAAGCGTACGGAGCGGATCTGAAAGATCGCGACGCGCTTTAGGATCACGCAAAGTCACGGGAAGTTGTTTGTCGGCTGAATACTTAGCGCGCCAAGTTCCGGCGGCAAGGCCTGAAAACATTATCTTTTTTTTAATTACACATCGCGAATCGACGCACCTAACTTGCCGCGCAGGGCCGGGGTCCCGCCGGCGATGCCTCCCATCGCGACGCGACGGAACCGGACGGCCCGGAAGGTCGGAAGGCGACGCGGCGCGGCCGCTCCCTTCCTGGTAGAAGGATGCGCCGCCATGCGCGCTTCAACATCTCTCAAGACTGCAATCCTCGCTGCGGTTCTGATCGCGGCCCCGCTCGCCGGCGCCTATGCGGCCGGGCACCACAAGGGACTTCTCGATGCGACCCCTCCAGCCAATTTCATCGGCCCGCGTGTGACCAGCCTGATCGATCAGATCCAGGGCGTGGATCAGGGCATCACCGATGCCCGGCAGGCAAACAACATTTCGGCTTCGGAAGCGCACCGACTGCACATGCGCGCCGCGCATATCAGCCAGGCCGCGGAGCATGTCGCGGCCTCGGATCACGGCAGGATACCGTCCGCGCAATATCATGAGATGCTGCGGCGCCTCGACAATGTCGACCAGAGGCTGATGAACGACACCGGCAGCGGCTTCATGGTGGGCGACGGCGACGGCGGTGGCAATTACCCGAACGGCTGAAGCGGTTCGCCATTTCAAGGAGACGGCCCGCACACAGGAAGGGACCAACTGGCGCCCGCGGGACCTGGCCCCGAGGGCGTCCTTTTTGGATCGCGTCCTGCTTCGATTACACGCCGAGCCAAAGCGCGATGATGGCGAGCACCGCCGGCACAGTCTGGATGAAGAGTGTCTTGCGGCCGACCGTCGCCGCGCCGTAGAGGCCCGCAATAGTGACGCAAAGCAGGAAGAACATCTTGATCTGGAATCCGCCGGCGCCGAGATAGAGTCCCCAGATCAGGCCGGCGGCGAGAAAGCCGTTATAGAGCCCCTGATTTGCGGCAAGCACCTTCGAGGCGCTGGCGAATTCCGTCGTCAGCTTGAACGCCTTGTGGCCGCGCGGCGTGTCCCACAACACCATCTCAAGGTAGACGATATAGCAGTGGATCAGCGCCACCAGCCCGACCAGGATATTGCCGATCATTGTTCCCCACCGCTCGTTCGGACAAGCATTGACCACACGTCGACGCCGCCGCGCAAGATAGGTTGACCCCGGCCTCGCCGAGCAGGGTTGCCAAGCTTCGCGCCTTGGTATCTTTTTCGCGCCAGCCCATTTGCAGCCGGAACCCGCCATGTCCTTCCAGAAACTCGACCAACTCGGCCACAAGCTCGAAGCGCTGGAGCATGCTTTGGCCATCCTCGGCGCCGACGAGGCGACGCATATGGCGGTCGGCGGCGGCGAGAAGCGCGCCGAGGCGATGTCCTCGCTTGCCGGCATGCTGCACGCCCAGGCGACCGCGCCGGAGATCGGTGACTGGATCGCGGCTGCCGAAGCCGAGCCGCTGAGCGAAGAGCAGCAGGCCGCGGTCAGGGAGTTGCGCCGCCAATACACCAACCTCACCTGCCTGCCTGTCGAATTCGTCGAGCGC
Organism: Mesorhizobium sp. B3-1-6; assembly: GCF_006439555.1. Taxonomy (NCBI): domain Bacteria; kingdom Pseudomonadati; phylum Pseudomonadota; class Alphaproteobacteria; order Hyphomicrobiales; family Phyllobacteriaceae; genus Mesorhizobium; species Mesorhizobium sp. B3-1-6. Next base: position 115,819 of record NZ_VFTM01000020.1, read on the forward strand.
CAGACGGTGGCGCGCATGCGTTCCGAACAGCTCTGGCGCGACCTGCGCGCCAAGAACGATTGGGCCGGCTTCCTGCCGGCTCTGGAAGGCGTCGTGGCCCTGGTGCGCGAGGAAGCGGCGCTGCGCGCCGACGCCCTCGGCCTCGCCCCCTATGATGCGCTGATGGAGCAGTATGATCCCGGCAACCGCGCCGCCGACATCACGCCGGTGTTTGCCGAGCTGAAGGCCTTTCTCAAGGATTTCCTGCCGCGTGCGCTGGCCATGCAGGAAGCGCGGCTGGCAAAACACCCGTTGAAGCCGCTGTCGGGCACCTATGCCGTCGACCGCCAGCGCGAGCTCGGCCTTGCCATGATGGCGGCCGTCGGCTTCGACCTCACCCATGGCTCGCTGTCGGTGTCGCACCATCCCTTCTGCGGCGGCGTGCCGACCGACGTGCGCATCACCACCCGCTACAAGACCTCCGACTTCCTGTCGGCGCTGATGGGCGTGCTGCACGAGACCGGCCACGCGCTTTACGAACAGAACCTGCCGAAAGCCTGGTCGCATTGGCCGCTCGGCAAGGCGCGCGGCATGGCCGTGCATGAGAGCCAGAGCCTGTTCGTCGAAAAGCAGATCGGCCGCAACCCGGCGTTCTGGCGCTGGGCGTTGCCGGTGGTCGAAAAACACCTCGGCGAAGCCTGGTCGCTCGACGACATCCTGCCGCATGTCCACCATGTCGAGCGCGGCCTGATCCGCGTCGACGCCGACGAGGTCACCTATCCGCTGCATGTCATCCTGCGCTACGAGCTCGAGCAGGAACTCGTGTCCGGCCGGCTGGAGGTCACCGACCTGCCGGAGGCATGGGACGCCAAGATGCGCGACTATCTCGGCCTCTCGACCATCGACAACCCGGCCGACGGGCCGATGCAGGACGTGCATTGGCCGGGCGCCGCCTTCGGCTATTTCCCTTCCTACACGCTTGGCGCCATGATGGCCGCGCAGCAATGGGCGGCCCTGACCAGGGAGCATCCGTCCGCCGACGAGGATCTCGCCAAGGGCGATTTCAGCGCCATCAACGAGTGGCGTCGCGCAAAGATCTGGTCACAGGGCTCGCGGTGGTCGACGCCGGACCTGCTCGAGCGCGCCACCGGCGAGAAGCTCAACGCCGCTTACTTCACCGAGCACCTGCGCAGGCGTTACGGAACTGCATAAGTCGGCGGGTCGTTACCACGTCAGAGAACTAGGCCGTAGTGACGATTTAAGGAATTGGGATTCCCACAGGCCGGCAAATCAGATTCAACGCTGATTTTTGGGGAT